>CAYRIJ010000035.1:0-4091 GCA_964424285.1 uncultured bacterium | reverse complement strand
AAGCGACGGCCGTCCGGGACGAGAGCCGGTCCATCAGCCACCAAGGAGGGTCCCCGATGGAAAACGAGAACCGGAATGCCGCCCCCGGGCGGGAAGACGCGACCGCCCCGGAGGACGTGGAGCTCTTCGCGTCCTACACGGTGGAGGAGATCAACGAGCGCCGGGAGCTCTTCACCCCCGGCGCCACCTTCTGGTACAGCTCGAACCAGGGGAGCAGTTAGCCTCCATTGGAACACCGGATCCGGAACTCTTCGGAACGCCGGAGAGACGGATCCCGGGCGCGCCGGGCGGGGGAAGCGGTGGTGACCGGCATCCCCCGCCTCGGCGAAGGCATCGAGATCCCCACGCCCCGCGGGAACGGGGACGACGTCGTGGTCGCCCTCCCCTCGGGGCGTTTCGTCGCCCTCTCCCAGGAGGCCGCCCGCTTTCTCCGCCTCGTCGACGGCCGGCGGGACCTGGCCGGACTGGCCCGCCTTCACACCGCCGAGCGCGGCCGTCCCTTCACTCCGGAGGCGGCGGAACGCCTGATCCGGACGACCTTTCTCCCATCCGGTCTCGTCCACTTCGGCGAGCCTCCCCCCGACCCCGGACCGCCCCGCTCCCGCCTCTGGCTCCGCCTCCCGCTCATTCCCGCGGGACCGGCCTCGGCCCTGGGCGGGCGCCTCGCTCCTCTCTTCAGCCGCCGGGGAGTGATCCCCGGCCTCGCCCTGGTCGCGGCGCTCCACCTCGCCTTCTACCTGTCCCGCCCCCGGCTGGGCCTGGAGGGCGCGGGGCTGGGAACCGAGGGCTGGCTCCCGGCGACCGCGCTCTACCTCCTGGGGTCGATCTGGCACGAGCTGGGCCATGTCGCCGCCCTCCGCCGGTGCGGCGAAGCGCCGGGGGGAATCGGCCTCGGCATGTACTACGCCGTCCCCGTCCTTCACTCCGACGTCTCGCGGGCCTGGCTCCTCCCGCGCCGCGCGCGGGCGACGGTGGATCTGGGGGGGATGTACTTCCAGGCGCTCTTCGCCGGCGCGCTCTGCGCGGTCTACCTCGCTCTGGGAGGAGCGGCCTGGTCCAAGGCGATCCTCTTCACCGATCTCGCCCTGCTGCTCAACCTGAACCCCTTCCTCCGCATGGACGGATACTGGCTGGTGGCCGACCTCACCGGATCCCTCGATCTGCGGGAGAGCTCGCTCCGGCGCCTGCGTTCGCCGGCCCGAGGCGCCCCGGCGCGCGCCGCCCGCGGACTCGGGATCTACGCCGTGGCGAGCCTCGTCTACCTCCTGGCCCTCTCCGCGTGGATGGCGGTGTCCGTCCTTCCCCGCGCGATGACCACCCTCGCCGGGGCCGGGAGGGGGGCGCCGCTCCCCGGCCTCCTCTTCGCCGTCCTCGTGGTGGCCGGGAGCGGCATCTTCCTCGCCCGCTCGGCCGGGCTCGTCTACCGGTTCGCCGCCGGCCCAGGCCGAAGCGCCCCCGGTCGCCTCCCCGAGGGGCGGGCCGCCGGCCGCTGATGGCCGGTCTCGGCGGCTCGCTCCGCGACCTCGGGATCCTCGGCCGGGCCCTGGCCGAACTTCCGCGCCGCCGCCGGGCCCTCGGCGGACTCGCCCCGCTCCTGCCGGTGAGCTTCTCCACCGCCCTCTGCGAGAGCCATTCCCCCCGCCAACTCCGGGCGCTGGCCCGGCGCTATCCCCTGGAGCTGACCCTGAACGACCTCCTGAACCGGGAGGTCCCCCGGGGCCGCCCCGCCCACCGGATCGAGAACCCCGCCGCCGTCCGCCCGGAGGCCGGCGCCGGAATCCTGGTCTGCGCGATGCACCTCGGTCCCTTTCACCAGGTGACCGCGGAATTGCTCCGCATCCGGGACCGGGCCGCGGTCTTCGCCTCCCCCCACATCGCGGACCGGCTCCAGAGCGCCTGGGCCGGAGGGGCCCGCGCCCACGGGAAGGAGCTCGAGGTCCTGGTGAGCGAGGAGCGGCGGAGCATCCCCCGGGCCCTTCGCACCCTGGCCGGGGGCGGGTGCGTGGTCATCTACATGGACGCCGACAATCGCGTGCGGGGACTGGAAGGCCGCGGCGGCGGTTCGGTGGATCTCCGGTTCCTGGGGCTACCGCTCCGGGTCAGCTCGGGTCCGGCGCGCCTGGCTTCCCGGGCCGGCGCGGCCACCGTGCTCGCGGCGAGCTGGCGGGAGCGGGGATGCCGCGCGGTGGTGCGCTTCTCGGATCCCCTGCCCCCCCTACCCGAGGCCTCGGAGGAGGCGGTCGCCGGGCGCGTGGGGGCCATGTACGCCTGGTTCGAACCCCTCCTGCGCGCCCATCCCGAGCAGTGGGACGGATGGCTTCCCCAGGTTCTCTACTGGTCGGAGACCGGGGCGCCGCCTTCGGTCGGCCGGGTCCGGTTCGAGGAGGAGCGGCGGCGCCTGGAGGAGCTGATCCGCTCGGGGGCAAGGCGCGCGCGGCTGGCCGCCGAACCCGCCCACGTGGGGTGGCTCTCGCGGGGGGACGAGCGTCTGTTGATCCACGGGCCGCGGCGGCTGATCCTCAAGGGGGACCGGCTGGCGTGTGATCTGCTGGACGCCGCGCTCCACCGGATGGCCGTGTCCGCGCTCTCTCGATCCTTCAACGAGGAGCCGGTGCGGTTGGCCGAGACCCTGGCCCGGCTCGAGCTTGCCGGGCTCCTCGCGGTCGAGACCGGGGACCCGCCTGCGGCGGAGCCGGAAACGCCCTGACACAGCGCCGCCCCGAGGGGCTTCGAACCCCCCGGGGCGCGCGGCGAGGACACCGTGTTTCCCCGATCCATCAACGATACAGCGACTTCACCCGCCCCCAGCTCACCGCCTCGACCGGCACCACCGGGATGCACCCGGGGACGGGGAGCTCCCCTCCGTCGCTGAGGAAGACCACGTCGCGGTGCGAGCTCGAGCCGAACCCGAGGTCCCCATCCAGCTTTCGTCCCCCCTTGACCACCCACGCCCCGTCCTGGGGCTTGCCCAGGGCCAGGAAACGGATCACCAGAACCGGATCGTCGGGGTCGGCCGGATAGGAGACTCCGTCCCCGTCGGGGTTCAGGGCCCCGGCGCAGAAGCTGATCTTGAGGCCGTTCACGCGACAGCCGGAACCCAGCCCCGGTTCGGACATGCCCTTGGGGTTGTCGGCCAGCTCGAACTCGCAGGCGGCGCCGGGCGAGCCCGAGACCTGGAGACCCGAGAGCCCGCCGAACACCAGGTCGGCCGCGCCCTGCCCGTCGCAGGCGAACTCGATGCTCAGGTGACTCGGGTCCCGATAGGTGATTTGGCCTTGATCGACCCTGTAAATCCTGTAGGTATAAGCGGAGACTCCCGCCGGGTCGGGACCCTGGACGTCGGCCTGGACCACGAAATCGAACCCCAGATCGTGGCCTTCCTGGACCGAGTCCCAGCAGGTATCCCCGGCCGCCGCCCCGGCCAGGACGAGTGCACAGAGTACGGGGAGTGTTCCTCCCAGGATGCCTCTCATCTTCGGTGCTATCCCTTCGTTGCGTCGGCAATCACATCCCGCCCGCGCCCACACCCCCAGCGCGCCCGGGTTGTCGTCTGCACTTGACACGTCGGACAAAAAGAAAGGAGCCACCCTCCAACGCCGATACGACGTTGAAGGCGCCCCTAGGTCCTGTCCTGCAATTCCAACCGGAGCCGTTGTATTGCGGCTCCCGGCCCGTGTCCCCGTGGAACAAGCATAGCAAACCCCAAGACCGGATTCAACGATTCTCGCAGTTTGGGGGTCCCTGGAGCCGTTTCCAGGGCAATCCGCAATTTCCTCTTCGAGCCTGATTGCTATATCGACGCGATTTCATGTGAAATAGGCAAAGCCACTCGGAAGCGGGTGCGTTCACCCGTTGACCACCAAGATGGACGCCGCCAACGCGCTCCGGTTACAAGACCGTCTCGATCGGTTGACGGTCCGCGCCGGGGTGGGGGAAATCCCCCAGCCGAGGGAGAGGGATCCGGAACCACCGACTCGGTCATCCGAAATGCCGGAATCCCCCCCCGGTCATCCGGGTCGCGCCGGACCGACCGTCGGTCCACACCCCGGGACGCCCGGCTTCCACCCGCCCGATCCGGTGCGCCGGCGTGT
>CAYRIJ010000034.1:0-20134 GCA_964424285.1 uncultured bacterium | reverse complement strand
CGGTAGTGGGCGACGATGCCTCGGGGGCCGATCACCGAGACCGCGTTGGCCGGCGCGTCCCCCACCCGCTCCAGGTACCCCACCGCCGCGTACACGCCCAGCCGGGCGGTCGCCTCGACCAGCCGGCCGAGCACCGGGCCTTCGGGGTCGAGGGACGCGGCCAGGGCCTCCTCGGGTCCGTCGAAGCAGTAGCCGGTGAGCGCGCACTCGGGAAAGGCGACCAGGGAGGCCCGCTCGTCCCGCGCCACCTCCATGGCCGCGATCACCCGGTCCAGGTTCCGTTCCGGCTGCGCGATCGCGGTATCCATCTGCACCGACGCCAACCGCACGATGCCGGGATCGGGTTCCAGGGGGAGGTCGGCCTGGCGGATCACGGTGAAGGAGGCGGAGGTCATGGTCAGTACCCCATTTCTTCCATCTGGTCGTCGTCGAGGCCGAAGTAATGGCCGATCTCGTGCAGGACGGTGATGCGGATCTCCTCCACCAGCTCCCGCCCCTTGAGCCCCATCCGAAGAAGCTCGCCCTTGTAGATGGTGATCTTGTCCGGCATTCCCACCTCCCCCAGCTCGCGCTCGGTGAGGGGGGTCCCCTCGTAGAGCCCGAGGAGCGGCGGTTCCATGCCGTACTCCTCCAGCATGTCGGGGGAGGGGAAATCCTCGATGACGATCTCGATGTTCAGGAGCGCGTCCTTGAACTCGCGGGGAAGGTCCTCCACCGCCTCGCGCACCAGCTTCTCGAACATGCGGTCGTTCATGATCGCTCCGTTCGGGATGAAACGCCATCCCGCCGGCCGGGGGCGGGGCGGCGGTCGGGGTGATTGTAGACGACGGCTCCGTCCCGCGCACGTTCCCCTTCGACCGCGTTCCGGCGGGCGTCGGCCACGACGGCGACGCGATCCGCTCGTCTCGGGGAAACGGATTCCGGTTGCCGCGCGGTTCCGATCCGGGCATGCTTGTCGAAATGGCCCCCCGTACAACCCCCTTGCGAACGGTGGTCCTCGGCGACCTTCACGGAAGCCTGGACGCCTTCCGCACCATTCTCACCCGGGCGGGTCTCCTGGAGGACGACTCCTGGAGGGGCGGCCGCGCCATCCTCGTCCAGACCGGCGACGTCGTCGACCGCGGTCCCGATTCCATCGCCACCTACGAGTTCCTGGCCGACCTCCAGGTGCGGGCGCGGAAGGGGAAGGGAAAGGTGGTGCGCCTGCTGGGAAATCACGAGGTGGCGCTCCTCGAGGGCTACTTCGATCTGGCCGACTTCCCCGAGCCGGAGAAGCTGGCCGAGCGGATCCGCCAGGACGTGCTCGACGGTCGCGTGCAGGCCGCCTTCGCCCACGCCGGCTGGCTCTTCACTCACGCCGGGGTCCACTACAACCTCCTCCAGCGGCTCCGGGCGGAGATGCAGGGAAGCGGGGAGACGCGACGGCGCTTCACTCCGCGGCGGCTCGCCGCCCACCTGAACGGCCGCTTCCGGGTCGCGGTGACCGCCGCGGACTACTCCGATCCAATCTTCGCGGTGGGGCTGGCGCGCGGGGGGGAGGAGGTGACCGGAGGGATCTTCTGGGCCGACTACGACGAGGAGCTCATGGCGCCGGCCCGCGCTCCGCGCCTCCATCAGGTCTTCGGCCACACCCCCGAGGGATACGAGGGGGCGCGCTTCCGCCGGACTTCCGACGGCCGCCGGATCAACATCGACATCGGGATCGCCGAGGACTACGGCGGTAACCTCGGCTACCTGGAGATCCGCGGCCGCGAAGCCATCGCCCACTATCTGACCGACGGCGGGGACGAAACCGAATCGCTGGGGAGCGCGCCTCTCGCCCGCCCGCCGCGCCCGCGTCCGCCCGCCGAGGCCCCGTCGGAGGAACCGGCCGCGGAGGAACCGGATCCGAAAGCCGGGTAGCCCCGCTCGGGGATCGGGAGCGCCCCGGCCCAGGGGATCGGATCTCAGCGATCCGCCGGCAGTTTGTGTGCATGACTTCTGTCACGGAGCACTAGCGCACGCGGCCGCGGGCCTCGATCGCCCAGGCCTCGACCGCCGTTCGCCCCAGGCCCTCCCCCTGAGTGAGGTAGAGCGTCTCGGCCAGGTTCACCGCCGCGCAGGCGTGGTTGGGAACCACCTCCACCAGGTCCCCGGGCACGAACCCCGGGTCGCGCTCGTCCTCCAGCACCCCGTGCTCCTCGGACAGGCGGGAGAGGACCGGGGGGTCGGCGCTACGGGAGTCCCGCCGGCTTCCCGTGGGTTCGGCGAAGGGCAGGGGATGGTTTCGGGGAACGTCCCGGTGCTCCTCCAACCGTCGCACCTCGCCGAAGCCGCGGATGGTCTCGCTCCCGTGGGCCCCGCGATCGCTGGAGAGCGTCTTCGACCCGGCGTCGAGCACCCAGCGCCCGGGAGCGGGGCGGCTCACCACGGTGGCCAGGATGCTGAGCGACACGTCCTCGGGGGTCATGGCCCCGAGCGCCACCTGCTGGCGGTCGCCGAACACGTAGACCCCGGGATGGATCTCGTCCACCCCCTCCACCGCGGAGGCCCGGCGGATGGTGGGGGTGGAGCCGAGGCTCACCTGGAGCCGGCCGAGCCCCGCCCGTTCCAGGTGTTCGGCCGTCCGCACCATGGTCTCCCCCTCGTCGTGCCCGATCCGCGCCACCTTCGCCGGCGCCGCCTTGTAGACGTGGCCGGCATGGGTGAGGAGGCCGACCAGCCGCAAGCCGTCCGCGTCGCGGACCGCCCGGGCCAGATCCACCAGCATGAGGTCGTCGGGAGGAAGGCCGGCGCGGTGGAGCCCGCTGTCGACCTTGAGCCAGACCCCCAGGGTCACGTCGCGGCGCGTTGCCGCCTCGGCGAGGGCGGACACCCCCTCCCGGGAATCCGCCCCGGCCGCGAAACGCGCCTCCGGGAACCGCTCGGCCAGAGCGGCCAGGGCGTCCGCCTTGGCCCCGACCAGGGGGTAGGCCACCAGGAGGTCCGTGAACCCCGCTTCCGCGAAGACCTCGGCCTCGGACACCTTGGCGGTGCAGAGCCCGACCGCGCCCCCCTCGATCTGCCGCCGGCCGAGGGCGGTCGACTTGTGGCTCTTGGCGTGGGGGCGGAGGCGCACCCCGTGGCGGCGGGCCAGCTCCTGCATGCCGGCCAGGTTCCGAAGGAGCCGCCCCCGGTCCACCAGGAGGGCGGGGGTAGGGAGCCGGGTCACCGGAACCGGCGGTTCCAGGGGTCCGACCTCCCTGCTAAACTGGTCGTCTTTGCGGAGGATCTCCATGACCTCAGTGTCGCGCACCCGTGGCCTCCATGTCAGCCTCCTGGTGGATGAGGACCGGGCGGCGCTCGGCCGTTTCCTCGACGCCGACCGGCGCGGGACGCTCTACCTCCGGAGCCTGGTCCACGAGTTCGGGGTGTCCCCCACCGCGCAGACCGGTCACGGCCGCTTCTTCGGGGCCAGCCGGAGCGGGGACATCCACGCGGTGGCCTTCCTGGGGAACTCGCGGAACCTCACCACCTGGGGGCCGGAGGCCGCGGTCGAGGGGATACTCAACCGCGCCGTTCCGAACTCCGACGGACCGCGCCTCTTCGTGGGCCCCGCGGAGCACGCGGGGCTCATCCGCGGGCTCTTCTCGCGCACCGGCGGCGCGCCCACCGTGGACCGCGCCCAGGCCTACTACGTCCTCACCCCGGAAACCCTGGCCGCCCCCGATCCGCGCTCCCCGGTCCGCCCCGCGGAACCGGACGACCTGGATCTCGTGGCCCCCGCCCACGCCGCCATGACCGAGGAGGACCTCCAGATTCCGAGGACCCGCCTGGACATGTCCCGGCTGCGCGAGATCTCGCGCCAGCGGATCGCCCGGGGGAAGGTGTGGGTGGTGATCGAGGGAACGACCCTGATCTTCAAGACCGAGGAAGCGGCCCGGTCCGAGGAGGGGATCCTGGTGGGCGGGGTCTACACCGATCCCCACTACCGGGGGAAGGGGCACGCCACCCGGGCCCTGACCGCCTGGGCGGATCGCCTGTTCCGCGACGGCCTCGAGGTTCTCACCCTGCACGTGAACGCGGCCAACACGCCGGCGGTTCGCGCCTACGAGCGCGTGGGGTTCCGCCCCCACTCCATGCTCCGGCTCATGCTGGCCTACTGATCGCCCTTTCCTTCTCGACCGTTCGTTCTCGGGAGCCCCTCCATGCCGGCATTCGAAGAACGCGTGAAGCGCCTGTTCGGGCCCGTGTCCGACGAGGAGCCCGAAGGCAAGTGGCCGAACCTGCGCGCCCTGGCGGTGGCGGTGCTCCTGGTCATGACCCTGTGGTTCTCCGCGTCCGCGGTGGTGCCCCAGCTCCAGATCCAGTGGGGACTGAGCGCGAACCAGAAGTCCTGGATGACCATGAGCGTCCAGCTCGGGTTCGTGGTGGGGGCGCTGGCCAGCGCGCTCCTGAACCTGGCCGACCGGGTCGCGGCCCGGGCGCTCTTCGGATGGTGCGGGTTGCTGGGCGCGGCGGCCAACCTGGCCATCGCCCTCTTCTGCCGGGGACCGGCCGCGGCGCTCGGACTACGGTTCGTGACGGGGATGGCGTTGGCGGGAGTCTATCCGCCGGGAATGAAGCTGATCGCCACCTGGTGCCGTTCGGACCGAGGCTTCGGCATCGGGCTCCTGGTCGGGGCGATCACCGTGGGCACGGCGAGCCCGCACCTCTTGAACGGGTTGAACGTGTTCGGCGGCCACGGCATGCCCCCCTGGCGAACCGTGCTCTACGCCACCAGCGCCATGGCCCTGACCGGCGCCCTGGTGGGAGGGTTCGGGATCCGGAGCGGGCCGTATCTCACCGGGGTGGCCCCCTTCAACTGGCGCTTCGCGGGGAAGGCGCTGGGACACCGGCCCACCCGGCTGGCGAACTTCGGCTACCTGGGACACATGTGGGAGCTCTACGCGATGTGGGCGTGGGTGCCGATCTTTCTCATCGCCAGCTACCAGGCGGCCGGTCTCCGGGTGGAGTCGGCCCGGGTGGCGGGGTTCGCGGTGATCGCCGCGGGGGGCGCCGGAGCCATCGCGGCCGGGCTTCTGGCCGACCGCCTGGGCCGGACCACGATCACCATCTGGAGCCTGGGTTTGAGCGGCTCGTGCTGTCTTCTGGCCGGGCTCTTCTTCGGCCGGCCGGTGATGCTGACCGTGCTTTGCCTGGTCTGGGGGTTCGCGGTGGTGGCGGACAGCGCCCAGTTCAGCGCCGCGGTGAGCGAGCTCACCGACCCGCGCTACGTCGGGACCGCCCTGACCCTCCAGACCAGCATGGGCTTCCTGCTCACCATGATCACCATCTGGGTCTTGCCCGCCCTGGCCGAACACTGGGGCTGGGCGCGGGTGTTCCCGGTGCTGGCGATCGGACCGGCCTTGGGGATCTGGAGCATGCTCTCGCTCCGTCGCATGCCCGAGGCCGCGCGGATGGCTTCGGGGAACCGGTAGGGTCTGAAGGGCTCACGGGGGGCGCTGGGTGCGCTGCTCGCGTGGTATTCTCGTCGTATGGCAACGCGGAACATCCGGGTCGAAGTGCACCACGACGGCGGCCGGTCGAGCGATGACGACGTCCGCGACTTGACCCCCGCCGAGAGGCTTTCCATGATGTGGCAGCTCGCCCTGGATGCCTGGGCCTTCAAGGGGGACTTCAATGCTGAATCCCGACTTCCGCGACATGTTGTCCGCGTTATCCGCGGAAGGCGCTGACATCCTTCTGGTCGGGGCCTATGCCCTGGCCGTTCATGGAGTCCCCCGCGCCACCGGCGACCTGGACATCTGGGTCCGGCCCACCACTGACAACGCCCAGAAGATCATGCGTGCTCTGGCTGCCTTCGGGGCTCCCATGACCGACATCACCGCGGCGGACTTCACCCGGTCGGACACCGTCATTCAGCTCGGCGTGGCCCCCCGCCGCATCGACCTCCTGACCGGGATCGACGGCTTGGGATTCGATGAGGCTTGGCCCAATCGAGTGCAGGTGGCGATGGAGGGAATTGAGGTTGGAGTGATCGGCCGCGGAGATCTCGTCCGCAACAAGAAGGCCTCGGGGCGCCCCCAGGACCTGGCTGATGTGGCACGTCTCGAAGGTGAGGAAGGCTGAAAGAGCCTGTGTGGCGCAGGTCGATTCGAATACCCGAGTGACTCGCCCCGAAATCTTCACCTCTCGACGATTCAACCTTTTCCAAGGCGGTCTCCGGACGGGTGTGCTTCCAGCCGTTCTCTTTCCGGCTTGCTTGTCCGTACGGGCGGCGAGCCCTTGCGGGTTGCCGGACGGCACCAAGAACCAGGCGTCGGTCCAGGACGGGGACTTGCTCGTCCAGCTCGCCACCGACCGAGCCGCGTACGCGGTCGGCGACTCGGTGCACTTCGTGGCTGTACCCGGGTATCTCTTTATCAATCAATAGTTTAAGCCTAGCATAGACCCCCGCTGGACGGCGCCCGCAACCCGCCGCTAGAACGCCGGGCCCTCGCGACCGGTCTGCCCCCGATGGCGGAGGTACGCGTCGGCCAGGACCAGGGCGGTCATGGCCTCCACGATCGGCACCGCCCGTGGGACCACGCAGGGATCGTGGCGGCCGCGCGCCGACAGCGTCACCTCCTCCAGCGAACGGTTCACGGTCTGCTGGGGCTTTCGGATGGTCGAGGTGGGCTTGAAGGCCACCCGGAGGAACACCTCCTCGCCGTTGGTGATCCCGCCCTGGATGCCCCCGGAGCGGTTGGTCACGGTGCGGATCCGCCCCTCGCGCACCACGAACGCGTCGTTGTGCTCGCTCCCGGCCATGGCGGTTCCGGCGAAGCCGTCGCCGCTCTCGAACCCCTTGGCCGCCGGGAGCGACAGCATCGCCGCGGCCAGCTCGGCCTCGAGCTTTCCGAACACCGGCTCCCCCCAGCCCGCCGGCACCCCTCGCGCCACGCAGGCCACCACCCCGCCCAGCGAATCCCCGTCGGCCCGGGCGCGGTCGATCGCCTCCATCATCCGCCGGGCGGCGGCGGGGTCCGGGCAGCGGACCGGGGTGGCCTCCACCTCGTCCGCGGTCACCGCGCTCGCGTCCACCGCGGCCTCGACCCCGTGGACCGCGGCCACCCAGGCCACGATCTCCGCGCCGCACGCTTCCGCCAGCAGCTTCCGCGCCACCGCCCCCGCCGCGACCCGCCCCACCGTCTCCCGGGCGCTGGAGCGGCCGCCCCCCTGCCAGTTCCGCACCCCGTACTTCACCTCGGTGGTGTAGTCGGAATGGGACGGGCGGAAGATCTCCTTGAGCTCCTCGTAATCCTGGGGGCGGGCATCGGTGTTCCGGACCAGGAGGGCGATCGGGGATCCCAGGGTGCGTCCCTCGAAGACCCCGGAGAGGATCTCCACCCGGTCGGCTTCCTGGCGGGCGGTGGTGAGCCGGCTCTGGCCCGGACGGCGGCGGTCGAGGTCCCGCTGGACGTCCTCGGGGGTCAGATCCAGGAGCGGCGGGCAGCCGTCGACGACGCAGCCCACCCCGCCCCCGTGGGACTCGCCGAAGGTGGTGACCCGGAAGAGACGGCCGAAGGTGTTCATACCCTTGAGAATACGCGAGCGGGGACGGCGGGCCAAGGGTTCCGGGGCCCTCGCCCGGGGCGGCGGGGCCGCGGGGGGCGGGGCCTCGGTGGACGGACACCGCGGGCCGGCGCGAGCGGGGCCTACCGGGTCCCGTAGTCGGCCAGGTCCCGGCAGTACATGGTCACGGTGTCCACCGCGTTCAACAGCTCCACGAAGACGTCGCCGGGATCGCGGTCCCCGGTGCTCTCCACTTCCCCCATGATCGCGTAGATGAGGGTGCCCTCCGGGCGCTCCACGTAGCCGGCGTGAATGCGGGCGATCGGCTTGGGGAAGAGCGTCCCCGCCTTCTCGTACACCGAGCCGGGTCCCCCCGGGCCGGTGTCCAGGATGAACCGGCGGAGGAGGTCCACCCCCGCCGGATCGAGCCCCGGCACCCGGCCGGAGGCGGTCATGCGGTAGAGCATGACCAGCGCCGCGGGGGTGGCCATGTTGTCCCCGTCCCCGTTCCAGGTCAGCATGTAGCGGTTCACGTCGAAGCCGGCGAAGGCCGGGTCGCGCCGGTGGAGCCGCCGGTTGATGGCCTCGGGCCCGCCGAGCTTCACCATCAACACGTTGCAGGCCGCGTTGTAGACGTCGTTCAGCGCCTCGGTCCGGCCCATCATGATGCGGGCCAGCTCCAGGTAGGTCTTTCCGGCCAGCGCCCGCCGCGCCTCGTCGAGCTGCGCGGCGGAAAAGCCGCGAAACGCCGGATGCACCCCCGGCGACAAGAGGTTCTCCACCCCCACCGGCACCTCGTCCAGCACCTCGGCGCGCTCGGCCAGGAGATCGAGGGCGATGGCGGTCTTGATCGCGCTGGCCGCCGGGCGCGGGGTGGTCGCGTCGCGGCTGTAGACCACCCCCCGGCCCTCGATCGCGATCTCGATCCCCAGGCTCATGCCGAGACGGTCGAGTCCCAGGCCGTCGATCTCCGCGTCCAGGTGATCCGCGGCGGTTCGCGGCGCGGCGGCGGCGGGCGCCGCCGCCGTCCCGCGGGCCGGGGCCTCCCCGCCGTCTCGGTTCGCGGGCGCCGAGGCCTCGGCGGATGCGGACAGGAGCGCCGCCCACGCCAGCGCGGCCAGGCAAGCGGGCACGAGCGAACGTACCCGCCCCCGACCGGTCACCGCCCGCCCCTTCACCGCCGGCTCAGGGCTTCTGGTAGAGCGCGTTGGCGGTCACCCGGAGGCCGCCCGCGTCGGTCTTGTGGTAGACGGTCTCGGTGGGCGAGAGCGGCTCGAAGCCGTGCTCGCGCATCTCGCGGTCCAGGGTGGGGGCGTCGACCAGGTGGACCCGCCCGTGTTCTCCGCGCTCCCGGATGTGCGGCTCCCCTTCGACCGGGCCGAGCCCGGCCCCGTCGGGATCGAACTCGTCGGTGAAGTTGGCCACCAGCATCCGCCCCCCGTGGGCCAGCACCCGGTGGGCCTCGGTGAGCGCGGCGTCCCATTCGGTTTCGCTCTGCGCCTGGTGGAAGATGCCGAGGGCGACCAGGAGATCGATCGAGCCGCCGGCGATCCCCTCGAGGCGGTCCATGGTCCCGTGTCGCACCCGGCGGCCGGCTTCCTCGTCACCCAGGATCTCGGCCAGGCGCCGCCGGGTCTCGGCCACCATGGCGTGGGAACCGTCCCGGGCGATCACGTTGAACCCGAGCCCGGCGAGATACACCGTGTTCCGCCCCCCCGCACACCCCAGGTCGAGCACGCGCACCGCCCCGGGCCGGGCGTAACCCGGGACGAGCTTCACCAGCCGGACGTCGGGGTCCCGGGAGGCGAACCGCTCCACCATCTCCGGGCGTTCCCAGAGGGGGAGGTTCTCCTCGTCGGTCACGACGGGACCACCGGAAACGCCTCCGCGTGCCAGGAGCGCCGGAGCGGCACTTCCCAGTCTCCCCGGCGGAGTTCCCCCACCGTGGCCAGCACGTTGTTGAAGACCACCGTGTCCTCGGTCACCGCGCCGGAGCGCGCCAGGTCGCGGAACTCGGGGCGGGTCACCCGCACGACCCGGCCGGCCTCGCGATAGAACACCCGGGAGTTGTCGAGCAGGGAAAGCCCGAGCCGCCCTTCCAGGGCCTTGAGCGCGCGGGTGGCGCTGTCGATCGAGCAACCCGAGAGCTCGGTCACCGTCTCGTCCACCCCGATCATCAGGAACTGGTCGTGGACGAGCTGGTGCCCCCAGTGAACCGGGCTTCCGTGGGCATTCCAGGCCGCGAGCCCGGTCTCCACCGAATCGAGCACCATCTGCTTCTCGGGGGCGGTCATGGGGCGGTCGGCGCCGAACACCCAGAGCCGGGCGTGGTCGGGTAGACGATCGAATGAGATGAGGCTCATGGATAATTCCTTTCCGGGAGGGTCATGCGGCGGGCCCCCGGGGGACCGGGCCGCTCGACCAGTCAAGTCTAGCATGCACATCCCCGGCCCCTGCCCGCGCGGCGGATCGCCGCCGCGGGAACCGGGGCCCGCCGGGAATCCCCCCCGCGAAACGGGGCGGGGCCACCGGAGCCGGCGGTCAGGCCCCCAGCCGGATCCGGCGTCTCGACCGGCGGTCAGGCCCCCAGCCGGAGCGCGGAGAGCCCCAGCAGGATCACGATCAGGGGCAGGAGGTAGAGGAAGGCCTGGGCGCGGGTCGCCCCGCCCGCCGGCGCCTTCTTGAGCCGCACCCGAAGGACGTGGGCCAGGGCCACCGCGACGATCATCACCCCGCCGTGCACCATGAAACGCTGGCGGGCCCCGGGTACCGCGATCATGAGCACGATCCCCAGGAGGAGCTGGAGGTCCATCAGCCCCAGGAAGATCGGGGGAAGGGGGCGTCCCAGGGCGCCTCCCTCGCGCTTGCCCCGGTAGAGCGCGTAGAACGCGTCCCCGAGGCCGATCAGCGCGGCGAGGAGGATCAGCCAGCGGATGAACCCGTGTAACGTGACGAGAAAGACCATCGCTCCCCCTGGTCGCTTGCCGAAAGCCCTCGCCGGGCCGGACATCGCCCGCGATCCGGGCCTCGAACTCGATCGCGGCGGTTGAGTCTACCCCAGACGCCGGCCGGCGTGGGAGACGGGGCATCGCCGGCCGAGGGTTTCCGGGGCGCTTCCCGCCGGTTCCCGCTCCACGGGGAGCAGGTGTCCCCGCCGGCCGGGCGGCGCCCCGGTGGGATCCCTCCGGCCGCGGGAGCCCCCGCCCCCTCGCCCGGGGTCTTGACCGGGAAGCCGGAGCGAGTATTATCGTCTATCGTCGATATACGATCTACGATGGCTGGAGGGAGCAGGATGCCCGTTCGCTGGATTCCCAAGTCCCCCGCCAGGAACCCGGCCGAGGAGGACCTGGCCCGGCTCGCCAAGGCGTTGGGCCACCCCGCCCGGATCCGGATTCTGAGGCTCCTCGCCGCCGGCCAGGCCCGGACCTGCGGCGAACTGGTGGCAGCTCTCCCCCTGGCCCAGTCCACGGTCTCCCAGCACCTGAGGGCGCTGGAGGCGGCGGGACTGGTGGGCGGCGCTCCCGACGGCCCCCGGCGGCTGTATCGAGCCGATCCCGCCGGGCTCGCCCGGTTGAAGGACCTCATCGCCTTTCTCTGACCTCCGGGCTGAAACCTGTCCGGGCCGGGTTGACCTCCCGGCGCGGGTCGGCTTCTCTTTTCTCGATACTCGTCATCGTGGCGGCGGAAACCCGATCGATTCGATACGGTTTGCGGCGCGGGGGGCTCGACGGGCGGGCCTCGGAGACCGGGGAAAGTCATCCTATGGATTTGAACACCGTCCTTCTCTCGCGCATCCAGTTCAGCCTCACCATCATGTTCCACTACATCTTCCCCCCGCTCACCATCGGGCTGGGGGCGCTCCTGGTCTTCATGGAGAGCATGTACATGAAGACCCGGGACCCCGAGTACCGCGCCATGGCCCGGTTCTGGACCCGGGTCTTCGCGGTCAACTTCGCCATGGGGGTGGCCACCGGGATCGTGATGGAGTTCCAGTTCGGCACCAACTGGGCCACCTACTCGCGGTTCGTGGGGGACGTGTTCGGGTCGGCGCTGGCCTCCGAGGGGATCTTCGCTTTCTTCCTGGAGTCGGGGTTTCTGGCCGTGCTGGTCTTCGGGTGGGACCGGGTGTCCGACCGCATGCACTACGTCTCGACCTGGATGGTGGCCATGGGCGCGGTCTTCTCCGCCATCTGGATCGTGGTGGCCAACTCCTGGCAGCAGACCCCGGCGGGCTTCCACATCGTGGGTCAGGGGATCGCCGCCCGCGCCGAGATCACCAGCTTCTGGGCCATGGTGTTCAATCCCTCCTCCGTCCACCGGCTGGTTCACGTCCTCATCGGTTCCTACATCCTGGGCGGCTTCTTCGGCATGAGCATCTCCGCCTGGTACGTCCTTCGGGGAAAGCACCTGAGGTTCGCCCACCGCACCTTCGTCCTGAGCCTGGTGGTGGCCACCGCGTTCTCCCTGGCCGCCCCGCTCTCCGGCCACTTCCAGGCCGAGGAGGTGGCCGAGCACCAGCCGGCCAAGCTGGCCGCTTTCGAGGGGCACTTCAGGACCGGGACCGGCGGCACCGCCATGAACCTCTTCGGCATCGTGGACGAGGACGCCCGGACCATCCGCTACGGGGTGGAGGTTCCCGGGCTCTTGAGCTGGCTGGTCTATCGGGACGCCTCGAAACCGGTGCCCGGCCTCGACCGGGTCGCCCCCGAGGACCGGCCCCCGGTGGCCGTCCCCTTCTACTCCTATCACCTCATGGTCGCCCTGGGCGTGTACTTCGTCCTCCTCTGCCTGACGGGGTGGTTCTTCATCTGGCGGGGGACCCTGTTCCGAAGCCGCTGGCTCATGGGCCTCTTCACCGTCTCGGTCCTCGGCCCCTTCGCCGCCAACGAGCTGGGCTGGGTGGCGGCGGAGGTGGGCCGGCAGCCCTGGCTGGTGTACGGGCTCCTCCGCACCGAGGACGGGGTCTCGAAGGCGGTGCCCGGCGAGCAGATCCTCGCCTCGATCATCATGTTCGGCACGATCTACCTTCTCCTCTTCCTGGTCTGGATCTTCGTGCTCAACCACAAGATCCAGGACGGTCCCCGGGAGGAGTATGCGGAGATCGGCCCCATGGAGAAGCGAAGCCGGAGCTGGCTGGACGCCGCGGCGGCCCTGGCCGGGGCGGGGGGGCCGTCCCTGACCGAGGCTCGCGGGGAGCGCGGAGAACCGCGGGAACCCTAGCGGGAAGCCGGGAACTCGCTCCCGGGCGCCGGCGCGTCCGGACCGGGAGGATGGAAACCACCGCCGGCCTCGGCGCCGGCGGCTCGACGGGAAGGAATCATCGTGGACCTGCAACTGCTCTGGTTCGGCATTCTGGGGGTGCTCCTCACCGGGTACGCCGTCCTGGACGGGTTCGACCTGGGGGTGGGCATGCTCCATCCCCTGGCTCGAACCGATCAGGAGCGCCGCATCTTCATGAACTCCATCGGTCCGCTGTGGGACGGGAACGAGGTATGGCTGGTGACCTTCGGAGGGGCTCTCTTCGCCGCCTTCCCCAACGCCTACGCCACCGCCTTCTCCGCCTTCTACCTCCCCTTCATGGTGCTCCTGTTCGCCCTGATCTTCCGGGCGGTGTCGATGGAGTTCCGGAGCAAGCAGGGACACCCCGGATGGCGGAAGTTCTGGGACGGGTCGTTCTTCGGGGCCAGCGGCCTGGCCACCCTCCTCTTCGGGGTGGCGGTGGGAGACTCCATGATGGGGCTTCCCATCGGCGCGGACATGGAGTTCCACGGGAACCTGCTCGATCTGGTGCGCCCCTACTCGGTTCTGGTGGGGGGCCTGGCCGTGGCCACGTTCCTCATGCACGGGAGCATCTACCTGTACCTGAAGACCGAGGGAGAGCTTCAACGGCGCGTCCAGGGATGGATGTGGCGCACGTTCGGAATCTTCCTGGTCGCCTACCTCTTCGTGACCATCGCCACCCTGGTGACCCTTCCCCACGCCCACCGGAACTTCGAGCTCCACCCCTGGATGTGGGGAGTGGTGGTGTTGAACGTGCTGGCCATCGCCAACATCCCCCGGGCCATCTATCAGGGGCGGCCGTTCTACGCCTTCCTTTCGTCGGTATCCACCATCGCGGCCCTGATCTTCCTGTTCGGGGCCGCCCTCTACCCGAACCTCATCGTCTCCAGCACCGACCCGAGCCTGAGCCTCACCATCTACAATGCGGCTTCCTCGGCCAAGACCCTGGCCATCATGCGGAACATCGCCTTCATCGGAATGCCCTTCGTGCTCGCCTACACCGCGGTGATCTACTGGGTCTTCCGGGGCAAGGTGGACATCGGAAAGCTGGGATATTGAAGGCGGCCGCACCATGAACCGTCGCACCCGGCGCGGGATCCTCCTCGTCATGGGGCTCCCCGTCTTCGCCCTGGCCCTCATGTTCGGAGTGGGGGCGTTCCTTCCCGCCGCCCACGTCGTGGCCAGCCGGGCGTTCTATCCCGTCCCCCCCGACACCGTGTGGGCGCTGGTGAGCGACTTCGAGCACGCCGCGGCCTGGCGGCCCGATCTGAAGCGCGTGGAGCGCCTCCCCGACCGGGACGGGCATCCGGTCTGGCTCGAAGTCGGACCCACCGGTGAGCTTCCCTACGAGGTCACCGCGATGGATCCCCCCCGCCGGATGACCACCCGGATCGCCGCGCCGGACCTCCCGTTCTCCGGGTCCTGGGACTACGAGGTGGTCCCGGCCCCGGGCGGCGCGCGGCTCACCATCACCGAGCGGGGAACGATCCACAACGGGCTCTTCCGGTTCCTGGCCCGGTTCCTCTTCCACTATCACTCCACCCTGGACGGATACCTGAAGGCGCTGGGAACGCGGCTCGACACCCCCGTCGTTCCCGAGCACGTCCCCGCCGCCTGAGCGCGCCCGCCGAGGCTCCGCCGCTTCGCCCCCCGCCGTCCCCCCCTTCGATCCGCGGCCCGGCGGCCCGGATCCTGCTTTCCCGGTCGCGGGTAACCCCGGCCCCGCCCGTGTGGAAGGAGGTTCCCGGCCATGCAACACCCCCGCGCCGCGCTTCCCGGACCCGGCGATCCCCAGCCGGAACGCCAGGCCCGGCACTGGCTTCCCCCGCTCCTCGCTTCCGCGGAGAAGCGTCTGGCGGCCCGAGGCCTCTGCGCCCGTTCCCGCGCCATCTACCTGACGCGAATCCGCCACCTGGTGACGACCCTGCGGCGGCACCCCGGTACTCTCGGTCCCCGCGATCTCCGCGACTACCTGGGGATCCTGGCTCGCCGGGACGGCCTCTCCGCCGCCACCATCCAGCAGGCGCGAAGCATCCTCCGGTTCCTGTTTCGGGACGTGGTGAACCGGCCCGACCTGGCCGAGAGCCTCTCCCGAAGGCAGGAGCGCCCCCCTCCCGAAACCTCCCCGCTCACCCGGGAGGAGGTTCTGGCCTTGATCGGGGCCGCGCCCGCACTCCGGGACCGCATCCTGATCGGACTCCTGTTCGGTTCGGGACTTCGGCTGGCCGAGGCCCTGGCTCTCCGGGCCGGAGACCTGGACCCGGCGCGGGGAACGGTGTGGGTGGCCGGCGGAGGGCGCGGACCGGAGCGCGTGAGCGTGCTCTCGCGCCGGCTCGAGCCGGGTCTCCGCCGCTACCTGGCCGGCCGGAAATCGGACGAGCTCCTCTTCCCGGGAGCCGGAGCCGCCCCCCTCAGCACGCGGGCCGCTCAGCGGGCCCTGGAACGGGCCGCCCGGCGGAGCGGGCTCTGGCCCCGGGGGACTTCAAGGGACCTTCGGCGAGGGTTCGCGGCCGAGCTGATCCAGGCCGGGCTCCACCGGGCCACGGCCCGGGCCCTCCTCGGCCGGGGAGGCCGGGACCCGGGGCCGGGCAGGCGGAGCCTCCCTCCGGGGGCGAGGAGCCCCCTCTAAGGCGATCGCCGCCGGGAATCGGGAGTTCATCTGGGGGGAGGAGAGGTTCCGGAGGTCCGAAGCGCCGCGGAGGGAAAACGATCGAGGCGGGACCGGGTCAGGGGCTCTGGGCCCATTCGTCGGACGCCCCCTCGTCGTCGGCGTCCACGTCGAAGTCGTCGAACTCGCGATGATCCCGCTGGGCCCGGTTCCCCGCGTACTCCGGGTTCCGGCGAACGTGCTCGCACTCTTCCAGGTAGGCCCCCAGGATGCTCGACTCCATCTGCCGCCGGAAGTCGCGGGTGATGGGGTGAGCGATGTCGCCGTAACGGCCGTCCGACATGCGGCGGCTGGGCATGGCCACGAAGAGCTTTCCGTCCCGTCCTTCGATGACCTTGATGTTCCGGACCACGAAGGAGTCGTCGAAGACGACCGTGACCAGGGCGCGGAGTCGCTGGTCACTCCACAGGCGGACCTTGACCTCGGTGATTTCCATCTCGCTGCCCCCTTGCGGTTGGACGAGGAACGGGTCTGCGCGTAACCCGGCCATATTCTACCGATTTGGGGGAATTGTCCAGCCTTGGCCGGGCGAGTTCCCCACCCTCCGGCGCACGCCACCCGAGGCCTCGGCGAAACGCGGGCACGGGCTCGCAGGACCGACGCGAAGGCGCGCCGCCGCGCGCCCCGTGGCCGCGGTGTCCGGCAACGTCGCGCGTGATCGGTCGCCTCCTCCCCTACCGGAGCGCCGCGGGGTGACTTCCCCTCCGCGCTTCCCTCCGGAGAACTTCGAGGTTCCACGGACCCGCCACCTCCTCCACCGTCATCCCCACTCTGTCCACCGTCCTTTCCACAACCGGCCGACGCGACCGGGAACGGCGGGAAATCGAGCTGAAGTCGATTTTGCCCTTTGCAAACGCAGCGCCATCTTGTGTAATCAACACCCTGTGTCGGGTGCGCGCGGATTCCAAACGTCCGCCCGAACCCCGGTTTACCAGGTTATCCACAGCACGTCGGGACCCAAGCAGGGAGTTTTCCACACTCTTGGCACGCCCCGGGCCCGGTCGGGAGGGAGACTGTAGCTACCATGGGGATGAGCATCGCCATCGTTTCGCAAAAGGGCGGGGTGGGAAAGACCACGCTCGCCGCCAACCTCGCATCCGCGTTCGCCGAGTTGACCTTCAAGACCCTGCTGGTCGAGGTGGATCCCCAGGGGAGCCTCATCGGATGCTTCGGGATCGATCGATTCGACCTGCACCACGGGCTCTACGGCTGCCTGACCGCCGGTCTCCCGGCGACCGAAGCGGTGGAGCGCGGCATGGGTGAGGGGCTCGAGCTCCTGCCGGCCAACGTCTGGTCGCACCAGGAGGAGCTGGAGTTCGTCGAGGCGGTGAAGCGCCATCCTCTCGCCCTCAGGGAGATCGTTCATGACATCCAGAGCGACTACGACTACGTGCTCCTGGACTGTCCCCCCGCTCTCGGACCCCTGACCCAGGCCAGCCTAGCCGCCTGCGACCGCTATCTGGTGCCGGTCCAGGCCGAGGCCATGAACCTCGCCTCCCTCCCCCGCCTCCGCCATCTGGCCGAGGAGGTGCGGGCGAGCGCCAATCCCGAGCTGGCCATGGAGGGGGTCGTGGTCACCATGGCCGACACCCGAACCCGGCACGCCAACGAGGTCATCCAGAGGCTCTCGGCGGACTACCCCCGTGAGCTGATGCAGACGGTGATCCCGCGAAGCATCCGGGTGGCCGAAGAGACCGTGAAGGGCCGCCCCACGGTGGCCGCCGGCGCCCGAAGCCGGGTGGGAAGGGCGTTCCAGTCCCTGGCCGAGGAGCTCCTCTCCCGCCACTCCCACGAGCGGGCGGGCCTTCGCGCCGACGCCTCGAACGCGGTGGAGCCCGAAGACGACCGGGGGGGCGACTGGCAGTCGATCCTGGCCGAGCTTCCGGATGACGACGTCCGCTCCACCGCTCCCACCGCCGGAAACGGACATCTCAACCGCGGCTGGGGCGAGAACGACTGAACGGGGGCTCCCGGGGCGCCCGGCGTCCCGGGGGCCTCGTCACGCCCGAGAGGCGCGCGGAGACGGCGGGATCGGGACCGCCGCGCCGGAGCGCAAACGCCTTACAGCCCCGACCGGTACCGGACGAACGCCACCCCCGACTCCGGCACCCGGACGTCCGGAAACCCCTCCTGGTCCAGCTCCCGGCCGTACGAGTCGTAGAGGATCAGATCGCCGTGGTACGTCCCCGGGGGAACGGAGAAGGCGGCCACCTGGATCTCGTGGGGGAGGGAGCGCCAGGAGCGGGTGTCCGCGGCCTCGGTGGCCGCGCCGATGAGGTTCAACAGGAGACCGGCTCCCTCGCCGATCTCCTTGTCCGCGGTCCGCGTGGCCAGGTACTTGGTCAACGCCCGGCTCACCGCGCGCACCAGGATTCCGCCCATGGCGTCGTCGAGGGCGGCCGCGGCCCGGGCGCTCAGGGCCTCCGCGGTCTCGGTGTCCTGGGTGACGGGGCCGAGCCGGAACGCCGCGCGCCGGGCCTGGGGCGGGCGCTCCACGAAGGTGGGCAGCGCCACCCGTAGGAGGTAGTCGAGCTTCACGTCCTCGTAGTGCTGGTGGGCCCGGCCGGCCAGGCGGCGGGACCAGCGGTCGGGGTCGCCCGCGATCTCCCGGGTTTCGCCCTTCAGGATGGGGATGGTGAGCGAGGTCTCCTGGCGGCGGCCGACCATCCCGTTCTCGAAGATCACCACCACCGAGGACGCCGACCGGGGCACCGCCGCGGGATCGATTCCGTACTCGCTCCCGTATTCCTCCTCCTCGTCGCTGAACCCGAGGGTCCGGGCCAGGCGCACGAGGCGGGAGCCGAGATCGGGAGGCGGGGGAACGCCGAAGCGCTCCTCGGAAGACGCCCGGGCGATATCCGCCTGCTTGTAGGCCACGTAGGCGTCGTTGAGCTCGCCCCCCCACTCGAAGAGGAGGCCGCTGAAGTACCGGAGGAAGACGTCGTGCCCGCACGCCCCGTCCTGGTCCGGACAGGACGCGGAACGGAAGTTCAGGTACTGGTTGATCCGCCGCGCCTCCACCAGCACGTCGTCGACGCGTCCCATCCGGAGGTAGTTCCAGGCCCGGTAGTAGGAGATGTAGGCGGCCTCGTAGCCCGAGGCCCGGTAGTCCAGGGCGAGGTCGTTCACCAGGAGCGCGGCCACTTCCTTGCTCACGCTCCGGGTGTAGAGGTCGGCGATCAGCGCGTCCGCCTTCTCGAAGACGGCGTTGGATTCCTCGTACCGGCCCAGGCTCTGGAGCAGGAGCCCCCGGTCCAGGAGGAAGGAGACGTCGTCCTTCCCCCCCGCGGCCTGGAGCTGCTTCAGGGCGGTGGCATAGTCGCCCCGGGCGACGTCGGTCTGGAAGGCGGCGTTGTCGAAGCGCGCCCCCGCACACCCGGTCGTGAGGAGCAATACGGCGGCAATGAGAGCCGGACGGAGGGTCACCGGTTCACCGTGGTAACCGGCCGGCCTACGGCTGGTACTTGCCGCGACCGACGACCTTCTTGATCTTCTCCTGGCCGACCCAGATCTTGATGTTGGTCTCGATGTCCACCAGGGTCATGTCCACCTGGTAGTAACGAACCTGGGTGCCGCCCTCCTGATCGATGACCGAGGACACGGTGCCGATCAGCATGTCGTCGGCCCCCTGCTCCCGGCCGAACTTCTTGATCGTCTCGTCCGAGGCGAACTTCCCCTGGTCCATCCGCTCGTCGCGGATCTCCTCGCGTTCCGACGCCGTGGCCACCACCTGGACCTTGTTGGAGTTGATGAAGGCCCGCTCGATGTCCCCGATGAAGGTGGTGACCGGGATGTGCTCGGTGGTCTTGTTCCGGATGGTGCCCACGATGATCGTCGGTTTCTTCCCCTCGGCCTGCATGTAGTCGGTGTACCAGGTGCCGCCCAGGGCCTGGTCGATGATCTTCTCCGCCACCAGGCGGGAATCCGTGTCGTTCCAGTTCCCGGAAAGATCGATGGTGGTATCGGTGTCCACCCGGCTCACCGTCTTGGAGGCGCAACCCGCCGCCGAGACCGCCAGGAGAACCCCGACCGCCGCCCGAAAGTACCCGCGCATACCCTACCTCCTCGATTCGGCCCCCGAAACATCCCCGTAGCCGGTCAGCTCTTCAATCGCGCGTCGATCTTCTTGATCACGTCCCGATTCTCGGGGAATCGGCCGGTCTCCAGTTTCGAGTAGATCTGCTCCTCGTCCACGAAGAGCTCGAAGCGACCTCCGTCGGACGGGATCAGCACCAGCTCCTCGATGTCCTTCTTGAAAACCGGCAGGACTTCGGCCGCCAGACTGACGGCCCTGGGCTCGTAGTTTCAAGCCGAACAGTAGACCAACTTGACCTTCACGTGGTTCCCCTTTCCTGCGAAACCCGGGCAGCGCGCCCGGGCGCCGAACGGCGCATCTTTCCACCGGCGCCAGCCCGGACGATGCCGATTCCCGCCGACCTTGGGATATGCTACCACAGGCGGCCGGATCGAACGCCCGGGCAACCGGTTAGTCGATTCTTCGGATATTCGGATCGTATTTGTCGTCAACAATTCCATCCTTCTGCATCGCTTATGTCGATTTCTCCATTCCAGAAGTGGTCGGCGATCTTGAATCCCGGCGGGTCTAGTATGAAGAGAGACAAGAAGCCCGTTGTCCTGCGATTTGCACTTTCCTCGGGGGTGCCACCATGC
>CAYRIJ010000033.1:0-20227 GCA_964424285.1 uncultured bacterium | reverse complement strand
ATGATCTCATGTTTCAGATGAATAGATCCGCGAGGGTGTGCCTCCGCTGGGGGGCTCTCGGGGTGGTGGGGATCCTCCTGGGGAATCCGGTCCCGGCCGGGGCCCAGGTCCTGAGCGGAAACCAGGACGGAGACCGCTACGGCCGGGCGGTGGCCTGGGCGGGGGACGTGAACCACGACGGCTACGACGATTTTCTGGTGGGAGCGCCCGACGCCAACGGTCCCGCCGGCCACGCCGGAATGGTCCAGCTCTTTCTCGGCCGCTACGGCGTCCTCCCGAAGACGCCGGACGCGGTCTACTACGGCGCGGTGAGCGGCGACCAGTTCGGCTTCGCGGTTTCCACCGCGGGGGACGTCGACGGGGACGGCTACGACGACTTCCTGGTGGGAGCGCCGGGGAACGACCAGGCCGGGGTCCAGGCGGGGAAGGTGTATCTCTTCTTCGGGGCGAGTTCCCTGCCCTCGGGACCGGACAAGTCCTGGACCGGCGACCTGCCCGGCGCGCGTTTCGGGGCGTCGCTGGCCGGAGGATTCAACTTCAACAAGGACGGGTACGACGACTTCGCGGTGGGCGCGCCCAACATCACCGACACCCGGCCGGACGGCGCGGGGCTCCTGGCGGGCCAGGTGAAGATCTTCCTGGGGGCGGGCAACGTCTCCTCGCTCGGGCCGAGCTTCACCTTCTACGGCGACCAGGCCAAGTGGGATCTGGGCTACTCCCTGGACCCCGCGGGCGACGTCAACAAGGACGGCTACGACGATCTCATCGCCGGCGCGCCGCAGATGGAGGACCTGAACCCCGGTCACGCGGTGGTCTGGCTCGGCCAGAGTTCGACCGTGCTCGTCCCGACCCGGGTGACGCTCACCGGGCAGACCGGCGCCGACCGCTTCGGCGCGGACGTGAGCGGGGCCGGGGACCAGAACGGAGACGGCTTCGACGACGTTCTGGTGGGGGCGCCGGGGCGGGACAGCGCCGGCCTGGGCTCGGGGACGATCTACCTCTTCCGCGGCGGCTTCACCCTGAACACCCTCTCCACCTGGTGGGCCAACGGCGGCACCGGAGGGGACAGCCTGGGCGTGGCGGTGGACGGCGGCTTCGACATGAACGGAGACGGCGTCCCGGACTTCGCGGCGGGAGCCCCGGGGGTGGACGACCCCGGTTCCCGCGCCGGCCAGGTCCGGATCTACTACGGCGGATCGAGCCCCAACGTCTCCGCCGACCTCCGGCTCGCGCCGGCGCCGCCGGTGCCGAGCTTCGAGGCGTTCGACCGCTTCGGGGCCTCGGTGCGCTTCGTCGGATCCTTCAACGGCCACGCCACCGACCTGGACCGACGGGCCGAGCTCGTGGCCGGGGCCCCCGAGGGGAACGCCGCCCTGGGGGTGGCGTCGGGGTACGTGGACTTCATCGTCGACAGCGCCACCTACGTTCCGGTGCGGGTGGTGAGCTTCACCGCCGCCGCGGCGGCGGGGGGGGTGGAGATCCGGTGGGAGCTGGCGGAGAGCGACGAGCTGGCCGGGGTGCGCGTGGAACGGGAGCGCGACGGGGTGACGGCCTCGGTGAACGAAGGGTGGCTGCCTCCGGCGAGCGGTCGGGTCCTGGACGCCGAGGCCTCGGCGGGACGGGCCGAGTACCGGCTGGTGGGCCTGGACCGTGGGGGCGAGACGACCGTGCTCGCCCGCGCGTCGATCGCCGGTTCCAATCCGCGTCTGGCCCTGGGGCTTCCGGAGCGGAACCCCTTCCGCGATGCGCTGAGCTTCCGGGTGACCCTGCCCGCGGGTCTGGCCCGGGTCACGGTATGGGACGCGCGGGGACGGGAGGTACGACGGCTCTACGACGGAGAGGCGGAGGGAGAGACAGTGGATCTGCGCTGGGACGGACGCGACGCGGGCGGGGCTCCGGCCCCGGCCGGGCTCTACTTCGTCCGCGCGGTCGGGGGCGGGGCGCAGGCGGCGTTCAAGGTCGTCCGGCTCCCCTGAGCCCTCCGGCGCCGGAGACCGGCCCCGAGGCCTCGCGCGCCGGGGGCGGAATGCGTATGATGCCGTCCATGAATTCCATCCACCTATCGTCCCGCATGCGCGATCTGAGCCAGTCCGACATCCGTCGCATGACCCTGGAGTGCGCGCGGGTCGGAGGGATCAACCTCGGCCAGGGAATCTGCGATCTCCCCACCATCGGGGAGCTCAAGGAGGGGCTGGCCGCCGCGGTGGAGGCCAACCGCTCCACCTATAGCCGCTACGACGGGGTGGCCGAGCTTCGCGAGGCGATCGCCGCGCGGCTGGCGGCCAAGAACCGCGCGACCTACGACCCGGACGGCGAGGTCGTGGTCACCGTGGGCTCCACCGGCGCGTTCGCCATGGCCATGACCGCGCTGCTCGACCCCGGGGACGAGGTCATCCTTCCCGAGCCCTTCTACGGATACCACTGGAACACCGTGCTGGCCGCGGGTGGGGTGCCGCGACCGGTGCCCCTGGCCGAGCCGGATTTCGCGGTGGACCTCGCCGCCCTGGAGCGCGCGGTGACCGGGCGCACCCGCGCGGTGGTGGTCTGCTCGCCGGCCAACCCCACCGGAAAGGTCTGGTCCGCGGAGGAGCTGGACGGCCTGGTGGCTCTCCTCCACCGCCACGACCTCTGGGGGGTCACCGACGAGATCTACGAGGATATCCTCTACGACGGCCGCGAGCACCTGAGCCTGGCCGCCCGCCCCGGCGGACGCGAGCGCGCGGTGACGGTGAGCGGCTTCTCCAAGACCTTTTCCATCACCGGCTGGCGGATCGGGTTCGCCGCCGCCCCCCGGGAGCTGGCCGGGGCCCTGGGGATCCTGAACGACCTCTACTACGTCTGCGCGCCGACCCCGCTCCAGCACGCGGTGGCCCACGCCCTGACCGCCGTCCCCCCGAGCTATTACCGGGATCTCGCCCGCGACTACCAGCGGAAGCGCGATCTCCTGGCCGGTACCTGCGAGCGGCTGGGATGGAGGCCGCGGGTGCCGGCGGGGGCCTACTACCTGATGGCCGAACCGGCGGGCGTGGGTGCGCGCACCGCCCGCGAGGCCTCGGACGCGATCCTCCGGGA
Source organism: uncultured bacterium (assembly GCA_964424285.1). GTDB lineage: Bacteria > Eisenbacteria > RBG-16-71-46 > JABDJR01 > JABDJR01 > CAVSKL01. The sequence goes on along the minus strand of CAYRIJ010000033.1, from coordinate 17,155 downwards.
CGCGGGGGTGGCCGCCATCCCCGGATCCGCCTTCTACCGCGACGGCGGGGGAGAGCACCTGGTGCGCTTCTGTTTCGCCAAGACCGACGACGACCTGGCCGAGGCCTGCCGGCGGCTCACGGCGACCTATGCGGGGAGCGGCGCGTGACCGACCAGATCGAGATCCTCCGCTCCATGGCGGTGGCCACCCTGATCGGCGCCCTGATCGGCCTGGAGCGGGAGTACACCCATCAGATCAAGGGGGAGAAGGGCTTCGCCGGGCTACGCACCTTCATGTTCTACGCCCTGCTCGGGAACCTCTCGGCCTGGCTCACCAAGATCCTGAGCCCGCCCATGCTGCCCCTGGCCTTCGCCGCCCTGGCGATCCTGGTCGGGGTCACCTATCTCCGGGGTTCCATGATGGAGTGGACGGACCGGGGGATGACCACCGAGGTGGCCGCGCTCGTCACCTTCCTGCTCGGCGCCCTGGTGGCGGCGGGCCGGACCGAGGCCGCGGTGGCCTGCGGGGTGATCGTGGCCGTGCTGCTCTCGGTCAAGCCCGCGCTGCTTCGCTGGGTGGAGCGCATCACCACCGAGGACATCTATACCACCCTGAAGTTCGCGGTGATCACCTTCGTGGTGCTCCCCATCCTCCCCAACCGGTACTACGGTCCCCTCCAGGCCTTCAACCCCCATGAAGTCTGGATCATGGTGGTCCTCATCTCCGGGGTTTCCTTCCTGGGCTACGTGGCCTACAAGCTCTACGGCCCGGAGCGGGGGATCGCGCTCTCGGGGCTCCTGGGCGGGCTCGCGTCCTCCACCGCGGTGGCCCTGTCCTTCGGCCGGCGGAGCAAGGACAACCCGGCTCTGGCCAAGAGCTGCGCCATGGCCATCACCATGGCCTCCACGGTGATGGTGGCCCGGATCGCGGTGCTGGTGGCGGTGGTCCAGCCCGCGCTCTTCCGCTTCCTGTGGATTCCCCTGACCGCCCTGGGGATTTCGGGGATCGCCACCTCGTTCTGGCTCTGGCGCGGGTCCCGTCACGACACCGCGATCGAGGGGGGGCTCGAGATCCGGAACCCGTTCCGCCTGAGCACGGTGGTCGGGTTCGGGGTGGCCTTCGCCGTGGTCCTCTTCCTGGTCAAGGCCGCCGGACGGTTCCTCCCGGTCACCGGAACCCCCATGGTGGCGGCGATCTCCGGCCTCACCCAGGTGGACGCCATCACCCTGAGCGTGGCCAAGCTCACCGGTCCCTCGCTTCCGGCGAACCTGGCGGTGGGGGCGATCCTCATCGCCGCCCTCTCGAACACCGCCAGCAAGGCCCTGATCGGGATCACCGTCGGCCACCGGAAGATCCGCCGGCCGCTCCTCACCGCGCTGGGGATCGTGTTCGTGAGCGGGCTGGCCACCCTCCCCATCATCTACTTCCTGTAGCCCCCCGGGATCCGCGCGGGGGTCGAGGGGCCCCTCCGGGGGCGCCGGGGCCCATGCTACACTCTCTCGCGCCGCCGGCCGCCGCGGACCCTCGGGCCGGCGTACGAGTCGCCACTGGAGGAGGACGAGGAGGATGAGCTGGTTCAACAAGGTGGTCGCCCGCACCCTGCCCGTGGTCCCGAAACCGATCGTGAGGCGGGTGAGCTCGCGATACATCGCCGGGGAAACCCTGGACGAAGCGCTCGACACCGTGGCCCGGCTGAACCGGGAAGGGATGATGGCCACCCTGGACGTTCTGGGGGAGTTCGTGGCCACGGCCGAGGAGGCGCGGCGGGCGGGAAACGAGTACCACCGGGCGCTCCGGGCCATCGCCGAGCGGAAGGTCGACAGCAACGTCTCCCTGAAGCTCACCCAGATGGGCCTCGCCATCGATCCGGAGCTTTGCTACCAGGTGTGCCGCGGGGTGGTGGAGGAGGCGATCCGGCTCGGGAACTTCGTGCGCATCGACATGGAGGACTCGACCTGCACCGACGCCACCCTGGCCGTCCATGAGCGGCTCCGCCGGGAGTTCCCCGCCCACGTCGGCTGCGCCATCCAGGCCTACCTGAAGCGGAGCCTCGACGACGTCCGCGCCCTGGTTTCCGGGGGCGCCAACGTCCGCCTCTGCAAGGGCATCTACATCGAGCCGGCCCGGATCGCCTACAAGGACCACGACGCCATCAACCGGAACTACGCGCTGCTCCTCCGGGAGCTCCTGGCCGGAGGGTGCTACGCCGGGATCGCCACCCACGATGAAGCGCTGGTGGACGCCGCCTACGACATCATCGGGGATCTCGGGCTCTCCCCGGATCGTTACGAGTTCCAGATGCTCCTGGGGGTGACCGAGAACCTGCGGGGGCGGATCCTGGCCCGCGGCCACCGGCTCCGCGTCTACGTCCCCTTCGGAAGCCACTGGTACGCCTACTCGCTCCGGCGCCTGAAGGAGAACCCCCAGGTGGCGGGCCACATCATGAAGAACATGCTGAACGGCAATAAATAGAAGGGGTTAGAGCCACTCCTTCAGGCTTCGGCTCAAGAACTCCGTGGCCTCGGGAAGGTGCCCCTCCAGGAAGTGGTCCGCGCCGCGGACGACGTGGAGGGCATGGGGCCCCGGCCACCCCTCCAGGTATTCGCCCACCGCCTCCGGCGGCGTGTACTGGTCGAGTTCCCCGTGGACCGCGGCCACCGGGATCGAAGCGGGGAAGCGATCGGGGGGGGAGAAGAGCCGCACCGGGAGCCCGATCAGGACCAGGGCGGCGGGCAGGGGGGAACCGGCCTCGGCCCGGCGGGCGGCGGCGCGGAGGGTCATCCCCGAGCCGAAGGAGAATCCCGCCGCCACCAACGGCAGGCTGCCCGGCTCCCGTCGCCGGGCCTCGGACCACGCGGCGAGGACGTCGTCGATCTCCCCGCGTCCCTCGTCGTAGCGCCCCGCGCTCGTTCCCACCCCGCGGAAGTTGAACCGGAGCGCGGCCAGGTCGAGGTCGTGATTCAGGACCCGCGCGGTGTGGAACACCACCTTGTTCATCATGGTGCCGCCGAAGGCGGGATGAGGGTGAGCCACCACCACCATGCCCCGGGTCGGGGAGCCCGGGCGCGGCGGCCGCCAGAGACCTTCCATCGCCCCCGCCGGACCGGGAAAGGTGATCGGAACCTCGGGGCTCATCGTCTTGGGATCCAGGCCGAATCGCTGCACGATCTCCGCTCCCCGGCCGGCGCTCCCGGCCTCTTGACACCCGGAAAACCGCGATCCTACCATCCGGCGTCGATTCAACGCTTCCCGTGAAGCCACTGTCGCATGGACCTGGAGGGTGTCCTTTCGATGAAGGTGGGTCCGGTTCTTCGTCGCGCCGGGGTGACCATTCCGTTTTTCGGACTGGCCGCGGCGGTGCTCGGGCTCATGACCCGTCCCGTCGTTCCCACGTCCGTCCCGGTTCCCCGGGCGTCCACCTTCCTCATCGTCACCACCGAGAACCTGAGCCCGGCCTTTCGCGCCCTGGACGGGTGGAACCGGAGCCGGGGTTGCGCCACCCACGTGGTGAGCCTGGCCGATACCACCGGAGGCCGGGAGGCGGGGGATGCGGTGGCCTGGCTGGGTTCCTTCTGCGCGCTGCGCGGAACCTCGGGACTTCTGCTGGGAGGCGACGAGGCTCTGGTGCCGTTCCTCCCCGACCGGGCCGCCCGCGCCGCACGGTTTCCACGGGTCGGAGAACCGATCCCGTGGCCGGACCTGATCGCGGTTCCCTGTCCCCCCGGCGAGGGGATTCCCCCGGGGCTCCGGGTGGGGCGCGCTCCGGTCACCACCTTGAGCGAGGCCTGGCGGTTCGTCGAGGCGTGCCGGGCCAGCGGCCGGACCCTGGACCGGCTTCTGGATTCCTCCTCCGAGGCGACGGCGGACCTCCCGGGAGGCGGCGGTTTCGGGTTCTCCGCGTTCGCCTCGACCCGTCTTCCCGCCGAAGCCCCCGCCGCGCCCTGATCCCGCCGTGACTCGAAGCCGGTATTGTCCCGCCTGCGGCTCGACGCTCACCACCGTCCTCCGCGGCGGGCGGGAGCGCGACGCCTGTCCCCGGTGCGACCGGGTTCTCTGGCGGAATCCCAAGGCCGCGGTGGCGGTCATCCTCCGCGACGACGACGGGCGGGTGCTCCTGGTCCGGCGCTCCAGCCCGCCGGTGGGGGCCTGGTGCATCCCCTGCGGCAACATCGAGTGGGACGAGGACGTGCGGACCGCGGCCCGCCGCGAGATGGAGGAGGAGACGGGATACCGGGTCGAGTTGGGTCCGGTCTTCACCGTGCTCTCCAACTTCCACGATCCCGAGGCGCACTCGGTGGGGATCTGGTTCCTGGGGCGGATCGCGGGAGGGAGCGAGCGCCCCGGCGGCGACGCCTCGGAGACCGGGTGGTTCGACCCGGGCCGGCTCCCCGGGCCCCTGGCCTTCCCCACCGACCGCGAGGTGCTCGCCGCGCTGGCCCGGGGGGGACGCGGGCGCTGAGCGGGGGCGGCGGTCGCGGCCGGGCCGCGCTTGAAGCAGCGGGGGTCCGGCGCCTTCCCGCACCGGGCGGTCCCTGGTTTTCGGTCCTGCCAGGGAAACCGGCTTTGGGTATGATCGGGCCCATGTCGCCGAAATCCGCCGCCGCCCGGTCGCCGCGCGATATCCCGCGCGGGTGGTTCTGGGCGGTCGGCCTGGGGGTCGCGCTCCGGCTCGCCGCGGTTCTGGCCACCCCGGTCTTTCCCACCGTGGCCAATACCTGGGACAGCCACTTCTACCACGACACCGCGATCTCCCTGGCCCACGGAGACGGTTTCCGCTACGACGGCGCTCCCACCGCGCTCTACCCGCCGGCCTATTCCGCGGTCCTGGCGGTCGCCTACCGCATGGCCGGGGCCTCCCCCCGAACCGGGCAGGGCGTGAACCTGATCGCCTCGATCGTGCTCCTGGCCGCCGGGGCCTGGTTGGCCGCGGAGCTGGCCGGCCGCCGGGCGGCGGGCCGGACCGCGCTGGTCCTGGCCCTGGACCCCAGCCAGATCGTGATGCCGGCGTTTCTCATGTCCGAGATCGTGTGCGGCGCCGCCCTCCTCGTCGCGCTCGCCGCGCTCGTGCGTTTCGTTCGCCGGGGGGGCGTCCCGTGGCTCCTGCTGGCCGCGGTCGTGGGGGTCGGAGCGGGCATGACCCGGGGGCACGCGTTCCTGGTCCTGCCCGCCGCCGCGGTGGCGCTGGCGGGTTGGCGGCGCTTCGACGCGCGCCGGCTGGCCGGGGTCCTGGCCGTGCTCCTCGTGTTCGACCTCGCCGCGGTGGGGCTCTGGGCGGCGCGGAACGAGCGGGTGCTGGGAAGCCCGGTCCTGATCGCCACCAACGGCTCCTTGAACCTTCTCCTGGGGAACAACCCCAACGCCGGGGGCGGCCGCGCCGACCCCCCGGGCGGCGTTCCCGAAACCGGAGACGAGATCGAGAACCAGCGGCTCTATCTCCGCAGCGCGCTCGACTACATCGAGGCCCACCCGCTTCGCTTCGTGGCGCTCATGCCGGTCAAGGCGGCGCGGCTCGTCGTCCCCGCCCCCGCCGTGACCTATCGCGCCGAGCTGGCGGCGAAGTGGGGGAGGGTTCCGGCGCTCCTCGTCCTGGCGCTGGCCCAGCTCGCCTTCCTCCTGGCCTGGGTCCTGGGCGTCCGCGCCGGGTGGCGCCGGTGGCGGCTCCGGCGCCGGGACCCCGGGCGCACCGCATCGCTCCGGGTGGGCGCGGCGGGAATCGGGATCTGGGTCCTGGGCCACCTGCCGTTCCTGGGCGGGGCGCGCTACTTCTTCCCGGTGGAGCCGCTCCTGTGGATCGCCGGCGCGGCCGAGCCCCTCCCCGGCCCCGGCGCGCGCGGCCCCGAGGCCTCGCCGCCGGCCGATGCCCGCCGCGGCAGCGGGGCCATGAACAACCCGGGCTAGCGGTAGCGACGCTTCAGCATGCCCCAGCTCACCGCCCGGACCGGGGTGTTGCAGGCGGCGTCGGCGCACGGCGCGTCGAGGTGCCCCACCGGTCCGCAGCCGGGGATCGAGGGCGCGGAGCAGAGGCTCAGGGAGTCCGAGGGGCAGAGCGCCACCGCCCGGATCTCATCGAAGGGGATGCAGCCCCCGGTGTCCGGCCCCCCCACCAGGCACGACCCGGTGCCGGAGGCGGTATGGCAGAGGACGGCGTTGGGATCCGCGTCCTCGAGGATGGACGTCCGCACCTCGAACGAACCCAGGTCCGCGTAGATCGAGGTCGCTTTCGACGCGGTGTTGGCGATCCAGGTGCAGCGCTCGAGGACCGCCCCGGCGGGGGAGACCAGGTAGAGCGCGCCCCCCCGGTCGTCGGCCCGGTTGTCGAGCCACAGGGTGTGGTCGACCAGGAGCGAGGCGGTCTGGAGGTGGGCCCCGGCGCCCTGCCACGCGCCTCCCCGCAGGAAGGCGCAATCCTGGATGACCAGGCTCTCCCGCCCCTTCATCTTCACCGCGCCCCCCTCCCCCATGTCGATCGAGCGATTGTCGAGGAACACGCATCTTCGCAAGGTCACCGGAGTGGAGAGGTTCGCGGTGTGGATCACCGCCCCGCCGTCCTTCCGGGAACGGTTCTCCTCGAAGCGGCAGTCGGTGACGGTGAGGGGGCGGCTGATCTGGGAGATCGCGCCCCCCTGGACGGCTTCCCCCCGCCGGAAGGTGGAGCCGGTGATCACCGTCTCCGAGTCGTCGATGAAGATCCCCGCCCCCTCGTCGCTGGCCCAGTTGTCCTCGAAGAGGCAATCGGCGATCTCGATCTCGGGGGAGAGGGCGGGTTGGGGACCGGTGTGGGAGACCCCGGGCACCACGCGGGCGGTGGCGTGGATCGCGCCCCCCGTCCCCCCGGCCGAGGTCACGTTCCCCCGGAACACGCAGTCCCGCACCGTGAGGTTGACGTGGAAGGCGGCCAGGGCGCCCCCGGAGTTGTCCGGGAAGAGGCCGTTCTTGATGCCGTGGGTGAAGGTGAACCCGGTGACGGTGCAGCGCCGGCCGGAATCGATGAGGGTGAGAGGGCGCCCCGAATAGCCCCCCTCCAGCACCGTGGCCGCGGCCCCGTCCCGCCCGGCCAGGGTGAACCACTTCCCCTCGACCGCGACGTGTTCGGTCCAGGTGCCCGGTCCCACCAGGACGGTGTCTCCGGAGACCGCGGCGTCGACGGCGGCCTGAATGGCGGTGAAGTCGCCGCTACCGTCCGACTCCACCCGCAGCACGGCGGCCCGGACCAAAACCGGGGCGACCAGGAGAGCGGCGGTCGCGACGAAGAGCGGTAGGAGTCTCATCGGCCGAGTGTACCAAGCGAGGACGGAGGAGACGCGGGGCCGGATCGCCCCGGGTCGGTTCAGGATTGACACCCCCCCCGTCCCCGCCTACCGTCTTTCGCATGTTGCCGCAGCTCTTCCGCATCGGACCGGTCACCATCCACTCCTTCGGCTTCATGCTGGCCGTGGCGTTCCTCCTGATCGCCTGGCTGGCCACCAAGGAGTTCGTGCGCCGCGGGTTCTCCCCGGACGCCGCCGGTTCCGCGGTCCTGGCCGCGATGATCGGGGGGGTGGCGGGGGCGAAGATCTACTACCTGGTGGATCACTTCTCGGCCACCATGGCCGATCCCCTGGGATCGATCTTCTCGGGGGCGGGGCTCACCTACTACGGCGGCCTCGCCGGCGGGGCGCTGGGGGTCATCCTGGTGGCCCGCCGCTACGGGATCCCCCTCATCAGCCTGGCCGACATGGGCGCCCCCCTGATCGCCCTGGGCTACGGGGTGGGTCGGATCGGCTGCTTCCTGAACGGCGACGACTACGGCCACGCCACCGACCTCCCCTGGGGCATGACCTTTCCCAAGGGCACCCCGCCCACCACGATCCCGGTCCATCCCACCCAGGTCTACGAGGCGGTCCTCTCCCTGGGGTTCTTCTTCTTCCTGTGGTCCCGGCGGAAGGCGTGGCAGGATCGCCCCGGCTTCACCATGGCGGTGTACCTGCTCCTGGCCGGGACCGAGCGGTTCGGGGTGGAATACCTGCGGACCAACGTGCCGGTGGCCCTCGGCCTGACCATGGCCCAGTGGATTTCGGTCGGGGTGGTGGCGATCGGGCTGTTGTTGCTCCTCCGCACCCGAAGCCGGTAAGCTCTTCCTGGAACGCCCGCCGTCATGCCCCGCCGGGCGGGAGGAGAGTGAAATGCCCCTGGTTGATCCCTTCGGTCGGGAGATCACCTATCTCCGCATCTCGGTCACCGACCGGTGCAATCTCAAGTGCTCCTACTGCATGCCCGAGCACCCCGTCCACGTGGAGCGGGAGGACGTGCTGAGCTTCGAGGAGATCGACCGCCTGGTGGGGGCGGCGGTGTCCCTGGGCTGGCGGAAGGTGCGGCTCACCGGCGGGGAGCCCATGGTGCGGAAGGACCTTCTCGATCTGGTCACGCTCCTGGGTCGCCGGAAGCGGGCGGAAAACGGCGGTCCGAGGCTCCACGAGCTGGTCATGACCACCAACGCCGTCCTCCTCGCCCGGCACGCCCGGGCACTGGCGGAGGCCGGCCTCGACCGGGTGAACGTGAGCCTCGACACCCTGGTCCGCGAGCGCTTCACCGGGATCACCGGCTACGACCGGCTGGTTCAGGTGCTGGAAGGGATCGAGGCGGCGATCGAGGCCGGCCTCCGCCCGGTCAAGATCAACACCGTCCTCATCAAGGGATCGACCGAGGACGAGGCCTTCGACTTCGTGGAGATGGCCCGGACCCGGGAGGTGGACATCCGCTTCATCGAGTTCATGCCCTTCGCGGAGAACGGCTGGAGCCTCGACCGGGTGCTCCCCACCGCGGAACTCAAGGGGCGGATCGAGGCGCGCTTTCCGCTCGTCGGATTGGATCCCCCCCCGAACGGCGGGCCGGCCCGCACCTTCACCGGGGACGGCTGGCGGGGGAGGATCTCCTTCATCTCGCCGATCTCCGACCGCGACTTCTGCGCCCGGTGCAACCGGGTGCGGCTCACCTCGGAGGGCAAGCTCCGCGGGTGCCTCCTCAACGAGAACGAGCTGGACTTCCGCGAGGCCCTGCGGGCGGGGGCCGACGACGCCGATCTGGCCGCCTTGCTCCGGCGGGCGGTGCGCGAGAAGCCGGAGGAGCACCCCTACCACGGCCAGATACGGGAGGGGAGCGCCGTCGGCCCGGTCGAAGGTCGCGGCATGTACCGCATCGGGGGATGAGTCGCATCCTGGCCGCCGGGGCCTCGGTGATCCTGCTCGGGATCCTGGGTCGGGCATCGACCGCTCCCGCCGCCGACGCCGGGGTCCGGGGAGATCTCCGCTTCCTCACCCGGACGATTTCCTATCCCGACTCCGCGGGAGACCCGGTGACCCGCCTCGACCTTGCCGTTCCCCTCGCCGCGCGGGCGGCGGCTTCCGGTTCCGCGGGGGCCGATTCCTCCACCCTCCACGTCCTGGTCATCGCCACCGCCGACGAGGGGGGGAGCACGATCACCCGGAGCTGGACGAGGCGCTACGCCCGCGAAACCGCGGCGGCGGGGGCCGGTGGGGGAGGCGCCTACCTGGATCACCTGGAATTGAGGCTCCCCCCGGGGGAAGCCCACCTCCACGTCGAGGTCGAGCAGCCGGGGAGCGACCGCCGGGGGGAGGCCGACCTCCCCATCCGGGTTCCGGAGTACCGGGGGGCGCCGCTCTCCATCTCCGACCTGATCCTCGGGGAATGCGCGAGCGACGCCGCCGGCGGGCGCCGCCCCGGTTCGGTGGGGCCGGTGCTCCCGCGACCGTTCGCCCGGTACGGGGACGACGTTCCCCCCCCGTGCGTCCTGGGTCTGGTGCGGGACGGGCTTCCGAGTCTCGGCGACACGGCCTACACCGTACGGTGGACCGTCAAGGACCGGGGTGGACGGACCCGCTTCGACTCGACCGGAACGGTGCCGCGCCGGGACGGGGCCGGGGAGGTCCTTCTCCGGCCGTCCCTGGACGGTCTGGAGCGGGGGAGCTATCGTGTCGAGGTGGAAGCGACCTTGGGGGGTGAACGCGTCCGGGCCGAGGCCTCGTTCCAGGTGGACGAGAGCCGGATCGCGTTCGGCCACGATGCGCCGATGCTTCGCGCCGTGCTCGGCTACGTGGCCACCAACTCCGAGCTCCGGGAGCTCGACGCCTCCCCCGACGATTCCCTGGCCGCGCTCTGGGTCCGGTTCTGGAGCCGGCGCGATCCCGCCCCCCGGACCCCCACGAACGAGGCTCTGGTGAAGTTCATGAACCGGGTGGAGTACGCCGAACAGCATTTCGGGGTCCTGGAACCGGGGTGGCGCTCCGACATGGGGCGGACCTACATCCGGTTCGGCCCGCCCGACCGCGTGGAGCGGGTGCAGAACGGCATTTCGGGTCCGCCCACCGAGATCTGGCACTACGACGCGCGCAACGCGACCTACGTCTTCCAGGACCCGGACGGGTTCGGCCGATACCGCCTGATGGGTTCGGGCCGGAACTGAACGAGGAGCATCGATGAAAGGCTACGTCATCGTGAACGAGGGGCTGGGAGAGATGCGCCGGACGCCCGACCATGCCTCCGAGCAGATCTCCCAGGCGGTCCTGGGCACCCCGCTCGAGGTCGTGGCCCGCCGGGGCGGAGGGCTCTGGCTGAAGGTGATGACCCCCGACGGCTACCGGGGGTGGATGCGATCCTGGTCGGTCCAGCCGGTGAGCCGGGAGGGGCTCGCCGCGTACCGGAACGGCCCCCTGGTGGAGGTCGATTCGATGATCGCCCGGGTGCGGGAGCAAGCGACCCGGCGGAGCCTGGCCCTCCGCGAAGCCCCGCTCGGGGCCCGGATGCGGCGCGTCGGCCGCTCGGGGAAGTGGATCCGGGTCCTCCTGCCCGACGAGACCGAGGGCTATCTCCACGCCAACGACCTTCTCCTCGACCGGACGACCCTTCGTCCCCGCCAGCGCCCGCGGGACATACCCTCCCTGGTCAAGACCGCCCACCGGTTTCTGGGCGTGCCGTACCAGTGGGGGGGAGTCACCGCCAAGGGGCTGGACTGCTCCGGCTTCGTGCAGACCGTCTTCGGACTTCACGGGGTCCAGCTTCCCCGGGACGCCCGGGATCAGTTCCGCTGGCTCAAGCGGGAGACCTATATCTACCGGGATCCGCGGGAAATCCAGTTCGGGCACCTGGTGTTCTTCGGCGACTCGGACCCCAAGGTCTCCCACGTGGGAATCGGACTTCCCGACGGACGGTTCATCCACGCGCGGGGCCGGGTGCGCGTGAACTCGCTCCGGTCCGAGGAGCCCGACTTCGACCGCGGGCTCTTCGTCCAGTTCCGGGGGGCGGGGCCGGTGCTGCTCCAGTGATCCCGCGGATTGACAAACCCATTGGCCTATCGTAGGTTGCCCCCGATCGGCGGCCCCGGTGATCCTCGAGCGCGATGGGATTCGCTCCCCTCGGGGAGCAGCGGAACACGCGACGCGCCGGCTCGGCCGCGCAAGTCACGGATCTGAAAAGGGGGCACCCATGAGATCGTTCCGTTGGCTCATGCCGTTTCTGATTCTCGCCTTCATCCTCCCCGCCGGGGTTTCCTTCGCGTCCGACGCCCGTCTCGACGCCCTGGGCATCCAGCACGAGTACGTGGAGGACTACTTCAACTTCCAGATCTTCCCCACGGTGGCGGCCCGGTATCAGAACCTGGTGACCGCGTCCCTCGGTGGCGCGGACGCCACCAGCGGACAGACCTTCGGGAACCACTCGGTTGGGGTGATCGGGGCCGGCGACAACACCTCGTACGGGGTCTTCGCGGTCTACCTGAACCAGGCCGCCACCTACGACCGGTTCTTCGTCCGGGATGAGCAGGACAACCCGATTCCCTCGGAGAGGTCCGATGTCGACGTCACCTGGGCCAAGAACTTCAGCAAGGTGACCACCGGGCTCGCCGTGCGCTGGGTGGACAGCTCGGTGAAGCAGGGCGACGCGGAGACGAAGCCGCTCACCCGCACGATCAGCGGGGGCGGGGCGAACTCCCTCTCCGTGATCGGGGGGCTCAAGTTCGACGTGGGCACCACCGACAACCTCGAGCTGTCCGTGGACCTGACTTCCCTCAGCTGGATGCTGACCAACCCCGCCGGAGACGTCCTCACCGAGGACGCGGGGAACCTGTCCTACCGCGTGAGCGCCCGCATGATGAACCAGATGAGCAAGGGAAACATGCTGGTCCCGTTGGTGATCTACCAGCACCTCGACGCCACCGCCAAGGGTGACAAGGACGACACCTACAGCAACCGTCTGAACGTGGGCGCCGCCCTGCAGCACGAGGTGAACGGCAACGACCTCCTCATCATGGGGCTCGCGGCCAACTATCTGAAGCGGAAGACCTACACCGGGGGCGAGATGAGCGCGGAGTTCTCCCGCTGGGACCTCCCGGCCATGTTCATCGCCCTGGAGTTCGACGTCTATCCCTGGCTGACCGGCCGGGTCGGTGCCACCAAGACCGTGGACATCTCCAAGGTGAACCCCCCCGGCGACAGCGTTCCGGACCGGGACTCCCTGTCCTCGCGGTACTTCTTCGGGTTCGGGATGGGTCTCCACTTCGAGCACTTCGACGTGGACGCCACCGTGAACCCCGACGCGGTGTTCACCGGCGGCTACCTCTTCAGCGGGAAGAGCGCCTACCCGCTCACCTCGATCACCGGGACCTACTACTTCTGATCCCGTTTCGGGGGCGGGAGGAGATCTCCCGCCTCCGGCGCCTCGAACCGGGGGCCGGGCCGGACGGCGCGGCCCCCGGTCTCATCCCCCCCAGGCTCCGCCGCCGGTGAGGGGCCGCCGCCGGCCTCATTCACGCCATCGATCGGGCGCCGGAACGCTTTCCCCCTTGTGGCTTTGGCGAGCCCTTTGATAGCGTCCCTGCGGCTCCTCGCGGGGGGCCGTCGGAGCCGGGGAGGGCACCCCACAGGCTTCCCGTCCATCCTTCCAAGTCGTTTGAAAGGACACCACAAGGCATGTTCGATCGGGTGATGAGCCTCTTCACCACCGATGTGGCCATCGATCTGGGCACGGCCAACACCCTGGTCTACGTCAAGGGCAAGGGCATCGTGCTGAACGAGCCCTCGGTGGTGGCGGTGGACCGGGGCACCGGCAAGGTGCTGGCCGTGGGCAAGGAGGCCAAGGACATGCTCGGGCGCACCCCCGAGGAGATCATCGCGGTGCGCCCGCTCCAGAACGGAGTGATCAGCGACTTCGAAAAGACCGAGGACATGATCCGGGAGTTCATCCAGCGGGTGCAGAAGCGGAAGTTCCTGGTCCGGCCGCGGGTGATCGTGGCCGTCCCGTCCGGCATCACCGAGGTGGAGAAGCGCGCGGTGCGCGACTCGGCCGAGGCCGCGGGGGCCCGGGAAGTCCTCCTGGTGGCCGAACCCATCGCCGCGGCCATCGGGGTCGGCCTGCCGGTGGACAAGCCGTGCGGGAACATGGTCATCGACATCGGGGGGGGAACCACCGAGATCGCGGTGATGACCCTGAACGGCATCGTCCACGACACCTCGGTCCGGGTGGGCGGCGACAAGATGGACGAGGCCATCGTCCAGTACGTCAAGCGCGCCTACAACCTCCTGATCGGCGACCAGACCGCGGAGCAGATCAAGATCCGCATCGGATCCGCGTTCCCCCTGGAGCAGGAGGAGGAGATGGAGATCAAGGGGCGGGACCTGATCGGAGGCATCCCCAAGACCATCAAGGTCACCTCCACCGAGATCCGGGAGGCCCTTCAGGAGCCGATCAGCCAGATCGTGGAGGCGCTCCGCACCTCCCTGGAGCAGACCCCGCCGGAGCTGGCCGCGGACATCGTGGACCGGGGGATCCTCATGACCGGTGGCGGGAGCCTCCTCCGGGGCCTCGACGTCCTCCTGCGCGAAGCCACCAACCTGCCCATCACCGTGGCCGACGAAGCCCTTCTCTGCGTGGTCCTGGGCACCGGGAAGGTGCTGGAGAACCTGGAACTCTACGAAAAGGTCTTGATGAAGTCGTTCCGTGATTAGGACCCCCGAGCCCGGACCCCCGCCATGCCCTTCCTGAGCATCATCTTCGAGGCGGTCCAGCGGGTGGTGGCCTTCTTCGACCGCCGCCGCGCCCTGGTGGTGGTGCTGGTGGCCGCGGCGCTCCTGGTCGCCGGAACCTCGGTCTCCCTGCTCCGGCGCCCCCCGGTCCTGGTCCCGGTGGTGGACGCGGTCACCGGGGGCATCCTGACCGTGGTGTCCCAGCCACTGAAGATCGGCCGCCTGTTCACCCGGTCGCGCGGTCCATCCAGGCGCGTCATGGAGCTGGAGCTGGAATTGGCCCGCCTGCGCGAGGCGGAGCGCGAGAACGACCGGCTCCGGGCCATGCTGGGCTACGAACCGCCCATCCGGTATCGGACCGTTCCCGCCCGCGTGGTGGGTCTGGACCGCGATCCGATCCGGGGGGTGGCCTGGATCAACGTGGGCTCGCGCCAGGGGGTCGCTCCCGGCGAGGCGGTGGTGTCGGTGGAGGGGTTGGTGGGGGTGGTCGAGAAGGTGTCGCCCCGGACCTCCCGCATCCGCCTCCTCCGGAACGAGAACAGTCCGGTCTCGGTCCGCGACACCCGGAGCCGGGTCCTGGGCATCGTGGAGTGGGACCCCGGTGAGGGCAGGCTACGCGTCTCCAAGGCCCCCCTTCAGTCCGACGTGGCGGTGGGGGACACCCTCATCTCGAGCGGCCTCGGGGGGGTGTTCCCCCCCGGCCTACCGGTGGGAACGGTGGCCGAGGTCCGGGACTCGCCGGAGCGGCTCCTGAAGGACATCCGGCTCGATCCGTTCGCCTCGTTCTTTCGCCTGGAGGAGACCTTCGTGCTGATTCCCCAAGCCGGGACCGAACCCTCCTTCCCGCCCGGGGAACTCCCCGGCGAGGCCCCGAGGGACTCGGCGGAGGTCGGGGGTTGACCTTCCTGGTGGCTCTCGCCCTGGCCCTGGCGCTGGAGGGGCTCCGGCTGGCGCTCTTCGGCCGCTTCACCATCCAACCCGACTTTCTCCTCGGGATGACGGTCATCCTGGCCCTGGCCCGGCGCCCGCCGGTGGGAGCGGTGGCCGGCTTTCTCCTCGGCGCGTTCCGCGACCTGGTCTACGGGACGCCGATCGGAGTCAGCGCGCTCTCCCTGGCCCTGGTGGGGTGGGCGGTCGGGTCCCTGGGACGCAGCGTCTACCGCGAGTCGGGACTCACCCAGGGTCTGGCCATCCTGGTTGCCGGACTCGGCCAGGGGATTTTGGTGTACCTTCTTCTGAGGGGAGGCGATATCGACGGGCTGATCTCCTACATGGCGCGCGTGACCCTGCCCTCCTCGATGCTCACCGCGGCGCTCGTGCCCGCCGCGCTCCATGAGGTGCAGCGGTTCTCCCACCGGCAATTGAAATTTCATGAGAGGAAGATACTCGTCAGGCGGGGCTGACCGCCGGGAGCGGGCCATGGTCCTGCGCCTGGTGGGTCTGGCCGTGATGCTGGTGCTCTTGGCCCGGCTCGCCTCGCTCCAGGTGCTCTCGTCCCAGGAGAGCCGGGACCTCTCGCTCCGGAACTGGCGGCGGCCGGAGTTCGTGCCGGGCCCGAGAGGACGTATCCTCGACCGGAACGGGGTCGTTCTGGCCGACATGATCCCCTCGTTCATGATCACCTTCGACCCCCACTTCAAGGGGTTCGTCCATCATGCCGGTCGCCTCGACTCCACCCTGGTCCGCCTCGCCGATCTGGTGGGGGAAGACCCCGACCACTACCGGCAGGTGGTGAACCGGGAGCGCGTATCGAGCTACAACCCGGTCCGCCTGGTGCGAAACGCCGACACCACCCAGGTAGCCCGGGTGGAGGAGCACCGGGCCGAGCTCCCCGGGGTCTCGGTGGAGGTGGAGGCGATCCGGTACTACCCCGCCGACTCCCTGGCCGCCCACGTCCTGGGGTACACCGGGGAGGTGGGGGACAAACAGCTCGAGACCCTTCAGGGAGAGGACTACCGGCCGGGCTCGTTGATCGGGCAGACCGGGATCGAAAAGGAGTACGAAAGCCAACTCCGGGGCGAGGACGGGATTCGCTACGTGGAGGTGAACGCCTCCGGGCGCCGGAGCGATGCGTTCCTGAGCACGCAGCCCATCCCCCCCAAGCCCGGACGGGACGTGACCCTCGCCCTGGACGCCAAGATCCAGCGGGTGGCGGAGGAGGCGCTGGACCGGGCGGGCTACGACGGGAGGGGCGATCCCCCCGAGGTCCGGGGGGCGGCGGTCCTCATGGACGTCCGGAACGGGGACGTCCTGGTCATGGCCAGCCGCCCGGGGTTCGATCCCAACACGTTTTCCGGAGCGCTGAGCCAGGAAACCTGGGACGCCCTGAACCGTCCCAGCGCCCCGCTCCTGAATCGCGCCGTCCAGTCGGTGTACCCGCCGGGCTCGGTGTTCAAACCCCTGTCCCTGTACGCGGCCCTGGCCGAGGGGATCATCCAGCCGGGGCAGAAACTGAGCCCCTGCTTCGGGGGATTCCGTTTCGGGAACCGGACCTTCCGGTGCTGGAAGCGGGCGGGGCACGGGGCCCTGACCGACGTCGAGGCCATGGCCCAGTCCTGCGACGTGTACTTCTACCAGCTCGCGGTGAGCCTGGGAGTGAACGGCATCGCCCGCTACGGGGAGCTCTTCCACTTCGCCGACCTCACCGGTATCGACCTTCCCGGCGAACGCACCGGCCTGATCCCCGACACGCGGTACTTCGACCGGCGCTACGGGAAGCGCGGCTGGAGTCACGGGGTGGCGCTGAACCTGATCATCGGGCAGGGGGAGGTCCTGGCCACCCCGATGGAGCTGGCCGAGTACATCGCGGTGATGGCCACCGGGGGGCGGCGCCCCCGGCCGCGCCTGGTGGAGGCCCTGGGCGAGGACCGTCGCGACCGCCGGTACCCCGAGCCGGCCCTCGCGCCGAGTTACGTCGACATCCCCCTCGACCCCACCGCGGTGGCCGAGGTGCACAAGGGGATGCGGGCGGCGGTGGAGGAGGGAACCGCCCGGAGCGCCACCGTCCCCGGGGAAACCGTGGCCGGAAAGACGGGGACGGCCCAGAACCCCGGCTTCGACCATGCCCTCTTCCTCGCCTACGCTCCCGCCGACGACCCCCGGGTGGCGGTGGCGGTGGTCCTGGAGAACCGGGGCCACGGCGGTTCGGTGGCCGCGCCGGTGG
>CAYRIJ010000032.1:15729-20605 GCA_964424285.1 uncultured bacterium | reverse complement strand
CGGGAAGAACCGGCGCGGTCGACCGGGAGGTCAGGGGGCGGGGGCGCCGTACCGCGCGGCCACGTAGTCGTCGAGCAGGGTCAGGAAGTCCCGGACCAGGCCGTCCCCCTTGAGGGTCGCGTGGAGGCGGCCGTCGATGTAGACCGGGGCCTTGGGGTCCTCGCCGGAGCCGGGGAGCGAGATCCCGATGTCGGCGTGCTTGGATTCCCCGGGTCCGTTCACCACGCAACCCATGACCGCCACCTTGAGCTCGCCGATCCCGGGGTAGGTCGTTCGCCAATCCGCCATGCGGCTCCGGATGTGCCCCTGAATCTCCTCGGCCAGCTCCTGGAAGAAGGTGCTGGTGGTCCGCCCGCAACCGGGACAGGCGCTCACCTGGGGGGAGAAGTGGCGGAGCCCCAGGGACTGGAGGATCTGCTGGGCGATCCGGACCTCCTCGGTGCGGTCGCCTCCCGGCCGCGGGGTGAGGCTCACCCGGATGGTGTCCCCGATCCCCTCCTGGAGCAGCACGCTCAGGGCGGCGGTGGAGGCCACCGTTCCCTTCATCCCCATGCCGGCCTCGGTGAGACCGAGGTGAAGGGGGTAATCGCACCGCGCGGCCAGCGCCCGGTAGACGTCGATCAGGTCCTGAACCCCCGAGGTCTTGGCGGAGAGGGTGATCCGGTCGTGGGGGAGCCCGTACTCCTCGGCCAGCTCCGCCGAGCCCACCGCGCTCTGGACCAGGGCCTCGACGATGACCTGGCGGTCGTCCCGGGGCCGGTCCGAGGCGGCGTTCGCGTCCATCAACCGGGTGAGGAGCGACTGGTCCAGCGAGCCCCAGTTGACCCCGATCCGCACCGGCTTCCCGTGCTCCGCCGCGACCTCGATCATCCGCCGGAAGTTGGCGTCGTGATGGCGCCCCTGCCCGACGTTCCCCGGGTTGATGCGGTACTTGTCCAGGGTCCGGGCGCACTCGGGGGACTCGACCAGGAGCAGGTGGCCGTTGTAGTGGAAGTCCCCGATCAGGGGAACCGCAACCCCGAAGTCCTCCAGCCGCCGGCGGATCTCCGGCACCGCCCCGGCGGCGGCCCGGGTGTTGACGGTGACCCGCACCAGCTCGCTCCCCGCCCGGGCCAGCTCGGCGGTCTGGGCGGCGGTGGCCGCGGCGTCCTCGGTGTCGGTGTTGGTCATGGACTGGACCACGACCGGATGGGCGGAGCCCAGGGGAACTCCGCCCACCACGCAGGTCACGGTCTCTCGGCGAACGATCTCAGCCATGGGTCCGCTCTACGGGAACACTCCCAGTTCGAGGTAGGACCGCGCCACCTTCTCGATGGCGATGGCGTAGGCCGCGGTCCGGAGCATGGTGATGCGGTCGTCCGCGAGCATCTTCTGGGCGATCTCCCGGAAGGCCACCACCATGGTCTCCTCCAGGCCGGAATACACGATGTCCTCCTCCTCGGCGCCGCGGATCACCCGGGCGCGGGCGGCGGGGGTCAGCTCCTTCCCGGTCAGCTCCTCCAGGGCCGCCACCATGTGGGCGTGGGAGGCTTCCTGGAAGCGCTTGTCCATCCGGCCGAAACGGACGTGGGAGAGGTTCTTCAGCCACTCGAAATAGGAGACCGTCACCCCTCCCGCGTTCAAATACAGGTCGGGGATGACCAGTCTTCCCCGCTCGTAGAGGGTATCCGCGGCGTTGACGGTGATCGGGCCGTTGGCCGCCTCGGCCACCACCTTCGCCTTCACCCGCTCCACGTTGGCCGAGCGGATCTGGCGCTCCAGGGCGGCGGGAACCAGGATGTCGCACTCCACCTCGAGGACGGCCAGGGGGTCGTCGATGGTCCGGGCCCCCGGGAGGTTCCGGATGGACCCGGTCTCCTTCCAATGAGCCATGACGTCGTCCAGGACCAGGCCGTTGGGATCGACCAGGGTCCCGTCCCGCTCGGAGACCGCCACCAGTTTGCAGCCGGCCTCGGTGAGGAACTTGGCCGCGTAGAACCCCACGTTCCCCAGGCCCTGGACCGCCACGCTCTTCCCCTCCAGCCCCGGCTTGAGTCCCACGCGGGCCATGAGCTCCCGGTGGGTCAGGCACTCCCGGATGCCGTAGAAGCACCCCAGACCGGTGGCCTCGCGACGGCCCCGGATCCCCCCCTGGGTCACCGGCTTGCCGGTGACGCAGGCGTCGGCGTCGATGTCGCCGGGATGGAAGGCGGAGTAGGTATCCACCATCCAGGCCATCTCGCGCTCCCCCGTCCCGTAGTCGGGAGCGGGGACGTCGATTCCCGGGCCGATGAAGTTCTTCCGGCAGAGTTCCGCGGTGTAGCGGCGGGTGATGGTCTCCAGCTCCTCGTCCGAGTACTGGGGGACGCTGATCTTGATCCCGCCCTTGGCCCCGCCGAACGGGGCGTCCACGATGGCGCACTTGTAGGTCATGAGCGCGGCCAGGGCCATCACCTCGTCCTGGTCCACGGCCTGGCTGTAGCGGATGCCGCCCTTGGTGGGAAGCCGGTGCTGGCTGTGCTCGACCCGCCAGGCGGAGATGACCTCGTAGCCGCCCCCCTGCTTCTTGATCGGGAACTGCATGAAGTACACGCTGTTGCAGTGCCGGATCTGATCGAAGAGACCCTTGGGGTAGTTCAGGAGGGCGGAGGCGCGATCGAAGTTGCGATTGACATCGCCGAAAAAACTCGTCTTCTCGGACAAGCGAAAACCTCCCGTCTCGAGGCCCGATGGGGCCGTTCAGGACACCCCGGGGGGAATCAGAGGGTCTGGTCCCGCGGGCGAACGGACACGGCTGGATCTGGAACCGCACAAGCCTAGCATGGCCGGGGGTCCGGCCGGGACCGGGACGGGGGCAAGGGGTCAGTCGCCGTCGTCCCGGACCACGAAGAAGGAGACCTGGTTCTGCAGCTCCTGGGGAACGCACTCCGCCTTGACCTGGACCCGGACCGATTTGAGGACGTGGAAGATCCACGGACCGATCCGGCCCTGTTCCCGGTTCCAGAGAAGGAGTCTCCGGTCGCTTCCCAGGACGAACTGGAGCTGATAGTTGCGGACCTCGCGGAAGCAGGCGCTGTTCTCCTCGCGAGGGTCGCATCCGGCGCTGGCGAAGAACACGCTCAGGGCGCCGTCGGTCCCCAGGCTCCCGTACCCGTCCGGGAAGACCCGGGGCTCGGAGGGGAGCCAATCGGTCACCCCCATGTATCTCAACCCCTTGCCGTCGAAGACCTGGAAGCCGAAAGCGGCGGGGACCCCCCCCCGGTTCTGGAAGGTGAAGGTATAGGTCGAGTCGACCTCGACCGGGAGGGCGTAGCCCAGCCGCGGAAAGACGAACCGGATCGACCGGTCCGCGGCGGTCCGGACGTCGACCTCGTAGGTGGCCGGCGTGTCCCCTCCCACCTGGACGTCCCGCACCGTGGCGGTCACGGTCTGGATCTGCTCGTCCACCGCGGGGTCCACCTGGAAGCTGAACTCGCCCTCCGGAAGCCTCGTGCAGTGGTCGGGCTGGCGGTTGCAACCGGAAAGCGCCAGGACGGCGAGCCCGCCCCCGAGCGCCGCCATCCGAGTCCACCGCGCCTTGAAACATCCGGACTTCATGGGACTCCTTTTCCAAGCCCGACCCCGGCCGGAGCCGGGCGCGCAGGCGCCCCGCCGCCCGTCCGGGGAACCCCGGGGCCGGCCGCGTCGCTTGAGCTTACCGCGTCGGGGGGAGCTACCCCAAGGTCGCTTCTCGGGGCAGGACCCACCGAGGCCCCGGAACCCGGTCACGCCGGCGGGGAGGGAGCGTACCTGGGGAATAGGGCCTCCCCTCCGGGATGTATCTCTTGATGTCCGCGGCCGTCTATCTTGGCGACGGGCAAGGCCCGAGCCGGCCTTGCCGATGATATCGGCGTCCGGCGGGGATCCGAAGCGTGTCTGGCCGAGCTCCCCAGCGTCACACTCTGGCCGGTTGCGTTCGGTCCCCGCCGGCTTTTCATGATCCGCCGGCTCCCCTCCCACGGGGATTCCGGGTCCTGCCCCCCACCCCGGCCATCGGGACCCCCCTCCCGGCGATTTCCTCGCATCGCGTCTCAATCGCCCCCCCTCATCCGCCGATAATTCCAGGGTGGATACCTACAACCCGTTACCAACCAGACACTTGCGCATATCGACCGGACCGGGGGCGCTCAGCCGCCTCCGTCGCGGCCTCCGGGCCCTCCTGGTCCTCGACGTGCGCCGCCCCGAAGCGCGCGCCCTGACCCTTCTGGCCGTGGAGGAGCTGGTGGCCAACATCGCCGAGCACGGCTACGGCGGCCAGGCGGGCCGCGCGATCTCCCTGACCGTCCAGGCCCGGGAGGACGAGACGTTCGAGATCACGATCCGGGACCGGGCGCCGACGGTGGACGTGACCGGGATTCCGCCCGGGAACCTGGGGCGCCTGGCTCGCGGCCGGGCGGTACGCGGACGGGGGTTGGCCATGGTTCGCGTGCTCACCCGCTCCCTGAAGCATCGTTCCCTCCCGGGGGGCGGGAACGAGCTGACCCTGACTTTCGACGCCGTCGAACTCTCGCGGCGGGTGGCGGAGGATCTCGGTGACGCAGCCTGACCGCGACACCCATCTCATTTCCATCTCGCGCATCGCCTGCGTGGGAAAGGCGGAGGTGTCGGTCCAGCGGTTCCGCGGAGCGGTCCGGGAATCCACCCTCGACGACTTCCGCGATCGCCTGGCCGAGGCCGGGGAGCGGGCCCCCTTCCTGCTCCTGGACCTCTCGGAGACGGAGTACCTGAGCTCCACCGGCCTGGGCCTCATCCTGGGACAGGCGGAGATCCAGGAAATGCGCGGGGGATGGCTCCGGCTGGTCGCCCCGTCCCCGGCGGTGAACATGATCCTCCGTCTCTCGGGGGTGAGCGAGACGCT
>CAYRIJ010000032.1:8782-15629 GCA_964424285.1 uncultured bacterium | reverse complement strand
CCCCGTCCCCGGCGGTGAACATGATCCTCCGTCTCTCGGGGGTGAGCGAGACGCTCCCCCTGTGGAAAGACGAGACCGACGCCCTGCAGGATCTGGCTTCCCGGGCCGCCTAGCCCGTCCACGGGAGCCCGCCCGGGGCGGAGGCGCCCGCCGGCCGGCCCGGCCGGGTCACCGGTTCCGGAGCCTCGGATCCAGCGCGTCGCGGAGCCCGTCCCCCAGGAAGTTCAGGGAGAACAGCGTCAACCCCAGGGCCAGCCCCGGGAAGAGGATGAGCCACCACGCGGTGTGGATGGCGGTGATGGCGCTCGCCCCCTCGGCGGCCAACAGCCCCCAGGACGCGTTGGGCGGCTGAACCCCGAGGCCGAGGAACGAGAGGAAGGCCTCCTCCAGCATCACCGCGGGCACGGTGAGGGTGGCGTAGACGATGATGGGGCCGAGGAGGTTGGGGATCAGGTGCCGGAAGATGATCCGGCGATGGCTCCCGCCCAGGGCGACGATGGCGTGGACGAACTCCTGGCTCCGGAGCTGGATCATCTGGCCGCGCACGATCCGGCTCATGGTGAGCCACTGCACCGCGCCCAGAGCGAGGAAGAGAAGGACCAGGTGCCTCCCGAAGTAGGCCACCAGCAGGATCACGAAGAACATGAAGGGGAGGCTGTAGAGCATGTCCACGAAGCGCATCATCGCGTTGTCGGTGAGGCCGCCTCGATAGCCGGCCACCGCCCCCCAGGTCACCCCGATGGCCAGGCTCACCAGGGTGGCCACCAACCCCACCGCCAGGGAAAGCCGTCCCCCGTAGAGCACCCGGGTGTAGACGTCGCGGCCGGCGAGGTCGGTGCCGAAGGGATGATGCAGGTTCGGGGGCTGGAGCTGGTTCACCAGGTCCTGCTCTTCGAAGTGGTACGGGGTGAGAAGCGGGGCGGCGAGGGTGGCGGCGACGATGATCACCAGGAGCACCCCGCCGGTCACCGCCATCCGGCTCTTCAGGAGCCGCCGGAAGGCGTCCTTCCAGAACCCCACTCCGGCCACCGGCTCGGCGGGGCGCGCCCCCGGCTCCAGGGCGATCTCCCGCTCGGGCGTCTTCCAGCCCTCGTCGCGGGCCCGGGACGTGACGACGGGGCGGTCCTCGCTCATCGAAGCTCCACCCGCGGATCCACCACCGCGTACAGGACGTCCACCAGGAGATTCAACGTGATGAGGAGGCCGCTGTAGAGGAGCACGGTTCCCATGGCCACGGTGTAGTCCCGGTTCAGGGCCGAGTTCACGAAGAAGCTCCCCAACCCGGGGATGTTGAACACCCGCTCCACCACCACCGAACCCACCAGGATGCTGGCCGCGGCCGGCCCCAGGTAGCTCAGCACGGGCAGGATGGCCACCCGGAGCGCGTGTTTCCCCACCACCACCCGCTCCCGGAGACCCTTGGCCCGGGCGGTGCGGATGAAGTCCAGACGGATCACCTCGAGCATTCCCGCCCGCGACAGCCGCGCCACGTACGCGGCCCGGATCGCCCCCAGGGTCACCGCGGGGAGGAGGAGCTGCCGGAACGTGCCCCATCCCCCGGCGGGGAGCCAGCCCAGGGTGAACGAGAAGAGGATGATCAGGATGGGGCCGAGAACGAAGTTGGGAATGCAGATCCCCATGAGGCTGAAGCCCATCACCGCGTAGTCCCGGCTCTGGTTGTGGTAGAGGGCGCCGAACACCCCGGCGGGGATCCCCAGCAGGAGCGCCAGGGCCAGGGCCATGGCGCCCAGGGTGAGGCTCACCGGAAGCGACTGGGCGATGATCTCGTTCACGGTGCGGGCGGGGTACTTGAACGAGGGGCCGAGGTCCCCGTGGAGGAGCCCGCCCACGTAGCGCAGGAACTGCCGCCCCAGGGACTCGTCCAGGTGGTACTTGGCCTCGAGGTTCCGCTCGATCTGGGGGGAGACGCTTCGCTCCGCGTCGAAGGGCCCGCCGGGGGCGGACCGCATGAACACGAAGCTGAAGAACAGGATCGCGAAGAGGAGGGGGATCGTGGAAAGGAGACGGCGGACGACGTAGGCGGTCATGGACGGGTGGAGGCCGGGGCGGCCCAGGCCACCGGGGCATCGGTAGCGCGGAGACGGGTGTCGCGGGGATGGCCGCGGTGGCCGCGGAGCGGAACCACGCTCCGGAGGTTCAGGAGATTCAGGAGGTTCGGCTTCAAGCCGGCGAAATCCCGATCGTCGTAGAGGTTCTGGACCACGTAGTAGTAGAGGGGAAGCACCACCATCCGGCCGTTGGTCACCATGTCCTCGGCCCGGCGCAGGAGCTCCATCCGCTCTTCCGGGTCGAGGGTGCGCGCGGCCCGGTCGATCAGCGCGTCGTAATCCGGGTCCGCGAACCCGGTCCGGTTGTTGCCGTTGGTGGAGGTCCACAGGTCCAGGAAGGTGTTGGGGTCCAGGTAGTCCCCGATCCAGCTCCCCCGGGAGATCCAGTAGTCCTCGGCGTCCTGGGTGGCCAGGAAGACCTTCCATTCCTGGTTCACCAGCTCCACCTCGACCCCCAGGGCCTTCTTCCACTGCTGCTGCAGCACCTCGGCGATCTGCTTGTGGGATTCCGAGGTGTTGAAGAGCAGCTCCACGTGGGGAAATCCCTTGCCGCCGGGGTAGCCGGCCGCGGCGAGGAGCCTTCGGGCCTCCTCCACGTTCCGGTCGGGCATCACGGCCTCGTGATAGCCGGGAACGCCCGGCGGGACCAGGCTGTGGGCCGGGACCTGGCCCGCCCGAAGCACGTACTCCGTGATCGACCGGCGGTCGGTGGCCAGGAAGAACGCCCGGCGCACCCGGACGTCGTCGAACGGGGGGCGCTTGACGTTGAAGCGGTAGAAGTAGGTGGCGAAGTAGGGGGCCACGTGGAAGTCCGGGCGCTCCCTGAGCTCGGGAATCACGAAGAGCGGGGTGGCCCCGGAGTCGGTCCAGTCCAGGATCCCGCTCATGTAGAGGTTGAAGTTGGCGTTGATGTTGTCGGAGGACACCCCGTCGGTGACGGCGAGGGCGATGTTGTCCGCGTTCCAGTAGTCCGGGTTCCTGACCAGGCGGACGTGGCGGTCGAGGAGCCACTCCTGGAGGAGGAAGGGACCGTTGGTGACGATGTTCGCGGGTTTGATCCACTGGTCGCCGTACCTGGCCACCGCCCAGGAGGGAACGGGCAGGTAGGTGTAGAAGGCGCAGAGATCCAGGAAGTAGGCGCAGGGAGCCTCGAGGTTCACCACCAGGGTGGAGTCGTCGGGCGCGTGGAACCCGAGGGAATCGGGGTCGGTGAGCCGGCCGGAGTTGTAGGCCTCGGCGTTCCGGATGGGGTAGAGGATCCCGGCGTAGCGGGCGGCGGTGGCCGGGTTCAGGACCCGCTCCCAGGCGTAGACGAAATCACCGGCGGTGACCGGACGGCCGTCGCTCCAGCGGGCCCGGCGGAGGTGGAAGGTGTAGGTGGTTCCGTCCGGACTCCGCTCCCAGGACCGGGCCATGCCGGGCACCGCCCGGAGGTCGTCGTCCTGGTAGGTAAGGCCTTCGAAGATGTTCCGGGCCACCCGCCCCCCGGGCTGTCCGGTCACCAGCCCCGGGTCGATGCTCTCGGGTTCGGCCCCCAGAAGCCAGACGAAATCCGCCGGGGCCTCCTTGCCGCCGCAGCCGCCGAGCCCGATGAGGGCGATGAGTAGGAGGGGGGCGAGGACCGAGGCGAGGGGAGCCGGTCCCCGGACGCCAGACTTGCCGGGACGCACCATGGCGACAAGCCTAGCACAGCCGGAGACGGCCCCCTCACGCCACCTTGCGCCGAACCCGGGGAAGGTGTATCAAGACGACGATCGGGCCGCGTTCCCGTGTCCGAAACCGCCTACCGGAGGTCCGAGCGCCTCCGTGTCCGGGAGGATAGTCCCAATGCGTCGCCTACTCTCCGTTCTCGTCCTGGTCGGCCTGGCCGCCCTGGCCGGTTGCATCAACTACGAGGAGAACGTCCAGATCCGGAAGGACGGCTCCGGCACCTTCACCATGCACATGGCGATGGACCGACACGTGATCGATCAGATGCAGGCCATGTCCGCGCAATTCGGGGAGACCGATTCCGACCCCGTCGAGGACATCCGCTCCGACCTGAATCGCGAGAAGATCGAGTCGGACCTCAAGGAGGCCGGGTCCAAGCTCGAACTCACCAAGTTCAACGAGCAGGTGACCGACGACGCGTACGTCTGGGACCTGGCCTTCGCCTTTCCGCACTACGACGACCTGAAGGACCTCGACCTGGGGAACGGGGAGAACGAGCATCACGACTCCGACGCTCCGGGGCAGTTCACCTATGAGAAGCAGGCGGACGGGACCTGGCTCTACCGGCGCGGCACGGAGGAGGGCGAGGGGGACCTCCTGGGATCCGGGGAGGCGATGGACGAGGGGGACTCCGGGTCCGCGGGGGCCGAGGAGTCCCCGGGGATGGACGAGGAAGACGCCGACGGCGGGGATTCGGAGTCCGTGGCCGACGAGGACTCCGAGTCCGCGGATGAGGAGTCCGCGGAAATGGACGCCAGCGGGGACTCGGAGGATGCCGGGGACGGCATGGAGGAGTTCGGGAAGGCCATGGAGCAGATGGGCCAGATGATGCAGGCCATGACCGAGGCGGCGCAGAAGTCCTCGCTCACCTTCACCGTCACCTTCCCCGGAAAGATCGTGGAGTCCAACGCCACCCGGGTGGAGGGGAACACCGCGACCTGGGAATACAAGCTCGCCGATATCGAGGGGGAGCAGGAGCCGGTGATGACCGCGAGGATCAAGCCCTGAGCGAAGCACGCCACCCGTTCATTCCCCTCGAGTTCGAGCGGCTCGCCCCCCGGGAGCAGGAGGCGCGGCTGGCGGAGCTGGCGGCGCGCCTGGCCCGCCGCCGGTCCGTCCGCGCCTTCTCCCCCGACCCCGTCCCCCGGCGGCTGGTGGAGGAGGCGATCCGGGTGGCCGGGCGGGCCCCCTCCGGGGCCAACCTCCAGCCCTGGCGGTTCGTCCTGGTCGAGGACCCCGAGGTGAAGCGCCGGATCCGCGAGGCGGCCGAGGAGGAGGAGCGGGAGAGCTACGCCCACCGCATGCCCCCGGAGTGGCTGGAGCGGCTGGCCCCCCTGGGCACCGACGAGCACAAGCCGTACCTCGAGATCGCCCCCTACCTGATCGTGGTGTTCAAGATCGACTACGGGATCGAGACCGGCCCGGACGGGGCGGAGCGCAAGGTGAAGCACTACTACGTGAACGAGTCGGTGGGGCTGGCTTCCGGGTTCCTGCTCGCCGCCCTCACCGTGGCCGGGCTGGCCACCCTCACCCATACTCCGAGCCCGATGGGGTTCCTCACGCGGATCCTGGGGATGCCGGCCAACCACCGCCCCTACCTGCTCATTCCGGTGGGCTATCCCGCCGAGGGGGCGGAGGTCCCCGACATCGCGAAGAAGCCCCTGGAGGAGATTCTGACCCGGGTCTGACCGCGAAATCCGGCGGCGGGATCGTGGGAGCGAGGCCCGTTACGAGGAGGAAGACGATGATCATCAGGCATTCGACGGCGATCGGGATCGCGGCGGCGACGACGGTGCTGCTTTTCGGCGCCTGCGCCCGGGCCGACCGGGACACCGCCGGAAACCAGGAGAAGACCATGGCCGACCTGACCGTGACCAGCGCGGCGTTCGACGCCGGGAGCGCCATCCCCACCGAGTACACCTGCGAGGGGAGCGACCTCTCCCCCGCCCTGAGCTGGAGCAAGGGGCCCGAGGGGACCGCGGCCTGGGCGCTGATCGTGGACGACCCCGATGCCCCGGGCCAGACCTGGGTGCACTGGGTGTTCTACAACCTCCCCCCCGACACCCTGGGCCTTCCCAGGGGAGTGGCGGCGGACTCCACCGCCCAGGGCGGCCTCCAGGGGACCACCGACTTCAAGCGGGTCGGCTACGGCGGCCCCTGCCCGCCTCCCGGACACGGCCCCCATCACTATCACTTCAAGCTCTACGCCCTGGACCGGAAGCTGGAACTCCCGCCGGGGGCGACCAAACCCCAGGTGGAGGCGGCCATGGAGGGCCACATCCTGGCCCACGGGGAGCTGATCGGCACCTACGAGCGGAAGTAAGTGAGGCAAGGACGGCGCGCGAGGAACGCCCCCGGATCCGGCGGCTTCGGGTATGCTCGGAACAGCAATCATCCGCGCGACCGGTCGCGGCCTCGCTGCAATTGAAAGGAGCCTCTTCATGCGGACCCATCGGATTCGCGCCGCCCTGCTCTGCCTGGCCCCCGCCTTCCTGCTTCTCATGCCCTCCGGGGTCCGCCCCGCCGAGGCCTCGGGGGGGTCGATCGGGGCCCATCTCGGCTACGCCAAGGCCCGGGACGCCAAGGACGGAAACGGGTTGGCCGGCGGCCAGCTGGAGCTCCGGCTCGCTTCCTGGTTCGGGATTCAGGGCGCGGTGGACTACCGCCTGGTGAACACCTACCGGATCGACGCCCTGGCCGCGAGCGGAGATCTCAAGGTCCGGAGCGTCCCCACCACGGTCTCCGCCAAGGTGTACGTTCCGCTCGTGGCGGTGTCCCCCTTCGCCGAGGCCGGGGCCGGCTGGTACCACATGATCTACGACTACTCCTCGAACCTCGAGTCGGCGGGGCTCTCCGACCGTTCGGAGACGACCTTCGGCTGGCACGTGGGGGGCGGGGTGGAGGTCCCGGTCGCCCCCCGGATCTCGGTCTACGGCGAGGGCCGGGCGGTCTTCGTGGATCCCGACCACGCGCTGAACGACGAGCTCAAGAACCAGGTCAAGAACTTCAACTACGACTCCTCCTATTTCGCGGCGGGGCTGAACCTCCACTTCTGATCCCGCCGTCCC
>CAYRIJ010000032.1:3861-8682 GCA_964424285.1 uncultured bacterium | reverse complement strand
CTCCGGCTCACCGTGTTCCGGCCGGCCCCGGTGCCGGTGACGGTATACACGCTGGAGCGGGGCCGGGTCGAGGACACGGTGGTGAACTCCCGGGCCGGCACCATCAAGTCCCGGCGGCGGGCCCAGATGAGCCCCGGGATCGCCGGCCTGGTGAAGGCGATCCCCGCCCGGAAGGGTGAGACGGTGAAGAAGGGGCAGGTCCTCCTTCGTCTCGACGACGAGGAGTACCGGGCCCAGGTGGCCCTGGCCGAACGCTCGGTGGACGCGGCCCAGGCGGCGAGCGATGAGGCCGGCCTCGCCGCCGACCAGGCGGCCCGGGACCTGAAGCGGGCCCAGGGCCTGGCCCGGCAGAACCTCCTCTCGGAGCAGGCCCTGGAGACCTCCCGCACCCGGTCCGAGTCGGCGGAGGCGGCCGGCAAGGCGGCCCGCGAGAAGGTGAGACAGGCCAGGGCCCAGCTCGACGTGGCGCGCGCCACCCTGGACAAGACGGTCATGATCGCGCCCTTCGACGGGGTGGTGCTCGACGTCACCACCGAGGTCGGGGAGTGGATCAGCCCCTCTCCTCCCGGGGTGTTCATTCCCCCGGTGGTGGACGTGATCGACCCCGACTCCCTCTACGTGAACGCCCCCCTCGACGAGGCCGACGTGGCCAAGGTGAACGTCGGACTCCCGGTCCGCGTCACCATGGACGCCTTCCGCGGACGGTCGTTTCCGGGCACGGTGTCCTACGTCTCCTCCTACGTGGAGACCAAGCAGGAGCAGAACCGCACCCTCACCGTGGAGGCCACCTTCGACCGGCGGTCGGAGCTGCCGGCGAACGTGCTTCCCGGTCTCTCCGCCGACATCGAGGTCATCCTCGCCCAGCGGGACGACGTCCTCCGCATCCCCACCTACGCCCTCCTGGAGGGGAACAAGGTCCTGAAGGTGGAGAGCGGGACCCTGAAGGAGGTGAAGGTCCAGACCGGCCTTCACAACTGGGAATACACCGAGATCACCTCGGGGCTCGCGGCCGGCGACCGGGTCGTGGTTTCGCTGGACCGGAGCGACGTGAAGGACGGGGCCCGGGTCAAGGTGGCCGGCGAGAGCGAAAAGTGATCGAGCTGGCGGGGATCGCGCGCACCTACGAGGTCGGGGGGCGCCCGGTGCGGGCGCTCAAGGGCCTCGACCTGGTGGTGGGCGACGGCGAGTACGTCTCCATCATGGGGCCCTCGGGATCGGGAAAGTCGACGCTCCTCAACATCCTCGGCTGCCTCGACCGTCCCACCGCCGGATCCTACAAGCTGGACGGGCAGGAGACCGCCCGCATGGCCGAGGCCGACCTCTCCCGGATCCGCCGCCACAAGATCGGCTTCGTGTTCCAGTTCTTCCACCTGGTGCCCCGGCTCACCGCGGCGGAGAACGTGGAGCTGCCCATGATCTTCGCCGGCCTGGACCCGGCCGAGCGCCGGCGCCGGATCGAGCGGGCGCTCGGCTCGGTGGGGCTGGCCGAGCGCATGGACCACCGGCCCGACCAGCTCTCGGGCGGCGAGCGCCAGCGGGTGGCCATCGCCCGGGCGGTGGTGATGGCGCCGTCGATCCTCCTCGCCGACGAACCCACCGGAAACCTGGACTCGGCCTCGGGGAACGAGATCGTGGAGCTGATCGAGGAGATGAACGCCGCGGGGCTCACCCTGGTGGTGGTGACCCATGACCCGTCGATCGGGGGGCGGGCCCATCGCCGGGTGCGGCTGAAGGACGGGGAACTGGTCTCCGACGACCGGAGCGCGCCGGAACCCGCGCCCCCGGGCCGGGAGAGCCCGCGTTGACCGGGGCCGGAGGCCGGTCGTGAGGAGCGTCGACCTCTTCCGCTTCTCGGCGGGAGGGCTTCGGGGTCACCGCCTCCGCACCTTCCTCTCGCTCCTGGGGGTGGCGATCGGGGTGGCCTCGGTGGTCATGCTCACCAGCCTCGGCGAGGGGGCGAAGCTCTACGTCACCGGGGAGTTCACCTCCCTCGGCACGAACCTCCTCATCGTGCTCCCCGGAAAGACCGAGACCCAGGGCACCACCCCCTTCGTGACCAGCGCCCCCCACGATCTCACCGTGGCCGACGCCGAGGCCCTCAAGCGCCGCATCCCCCAGATCCGCCGGGTGGCCCCGCTGGCCCTTGGCACCGGCCCCGCCGGCTACGGCGACCGCACCCGCGACGTCACCGTGGTCGGGACCACCAACGACGTCATGGCCATCCGCCAGCTCAAGATGGGGATCGGCCGGTTCCTTCCGCCGGGAATCACCGACGCCCCGGTGGCCGTCCTCGGCGCCAAGGTGCAGACCGAGCTCTTCGGATCGAAGAACCCGCTGGGCGAGATGATCCGGGTGGGAAACTACCGCTTCCGGGTGATCGGGGTGATCGCCCCCCGGGGCACGTCGATCGGGATGAACCTGGACGAGGTGGTGGAGATCCCGGTGGACACCGCCCTCAGGATGTTCAACCGCACCACCCTCTTCCGGGTCATGGCCGAGGTGCGGAGCCACCAGGAGATCGACCAGGCCCGAAAGGAGGCGATCCAGGTGCTGAAGGAGCGCCACGGCGATGAGGAGGACGTGACCGTCCTCACCCAGGACGCGGTGCTCTCCACCTTCAACCAGATCCTCAACATCCTGACCGCGGCCCTGGCCGGGATCGCGGCGATCTCCCTGAGCGTGGCCGGGATCGGCATCATGAACGTGATGCTGGTCTCGATCTCGGAGCGGACGCGGGAGGTGGGGCTCCTGAAGGCGCTCGGCGTCACCTCCGGCCAGATCGTGAGCGTGTTCCTGATCGAGGCGGCGATCATCTCCAGCGCGGGGGGGGTTCTGGGGCTCGCGGCCGGTTGGGGGGCGGGCCGCCTGCTCCATCACCTCTATCCCGACTTCCCGGTCCAGGCCCCGCTCTGGGCGGTGGCGGCGGCGCTGGTGGTCTCGATCTCGGTGGGGCTCCTGTTCGGGAGCCTCCCCGCCCGGCGCGCCGCCCGGCTGGATCCGGTGGAAGCGCTCATGCGGAGGCGGGCGTGAGGGGCGGGGCGTGACGCGATGACCATCGAGGACGTCCTCCGCCAGTCCTACCGCGCCATCCTCGGCCACCGCCAGCGTTCCCTCCTCACCATGCTCGGGATCTCGATCGGGATCGCCTCGGTGATTCTGCTGACCTCGATCGGCGAGGGGACGCGACTCTACATCCTCACCCAGTTCACCCAGTTCGGGACCAACCTGGTGGCGGTGAACCCGGGGAAGACCGAGACCACCGGGGTGCCCGGCGCCCTGGGGGGGACCATCCACCCCCTGAGCCTGGCCGACACCGAGGCCCTGGGGCGGGTGCGCGGGGTGGGCGGCGCGGTGCCGGTGACCATGGGCACCGCGCCGGTGGAGCACGCCGGGCTCACCCGGAACGTGTTCATCTACGGCACCACCTCCGGCGCCCCCGAGGTGTGGCGGATGGGGGTCCGGGTGGGGCGCTTCCTCCCCGCCGGCGACCCGCGCTACGGGTCGTCGGTGACCGTGCTGGGCCCCAAGCTCAAGCGCGAGCTCTTCGGCGACGCCAACGCCCTGGGCGAGCACGTGCGGGTCGGGGGCGAGCGGTTCCTGGTGGTGGGGATCATGGAGCCCAAGGGGCAGTTCCTGGGCTTCGATCTCGACGACTCGGCCTACATTCCCGTGGCCTCGGCCATGGCGCTGTTCAACCTGGACGGGCTCCAGGAGATCGACCTCCTGGTGGACAACTCCTCCCTGGTGGACTCGGTGGTGGTGCGGATGACCGACCTCCTCACCGCGCGGCACGGCGGCGACGACGACTTCACCGTCACCACCCAGACCGGCATGCTCGACACCCTGAGCCGCATCATCGGCATCGTGAGCATGGCGGTGGCGGGGATCGGCGGCATCTCGCTCCTGGTGGGGGCGATCGGCATTCTCACCATGATGTGGATCTCGGTGAACGAGCGGACCGGGGAGATCGGGCTGGCCAAGGCCATCGGGGCCACCCCCCGACAGATCCTCTGGCTCTACCTGGCCGAGGCGGCGGCGCTCTCCACCACCGGCGGCCTGGCCGGCCTGGCGGTGGGCTTCGGGCTCGCCCAGCTCATCCACATGTTCGTCCCCGCGCTCCCCGTTCACACCCCGATGGCCTACGTGGTCATGGCGGTGGCGGTGAGCCTGATCGTGGGGCTCCTGAGCGGCATTCTTCCCGCGCGGCGGGCGGCGGCGCTGGATCCGGTGGAGGCCCTGGCGGCCGAATAGACGGAGGGCGCGCGGTTCGCACGCCCTCTTCGGCGGATGGGTCGGGCCGGCGGTGGACCTAGCGGATCCCGGTGTCGTAGGAGAGGTTCGCCTCCGCCCAGCCGGTCGCCGGAACCTCCACCACGACCGGAGCGGGCGGAGCGGGGAAGTGCTCGGACCGAAGGTCGCCCGGTGACCCCGAGTCCACGGCGGGCATCGGCACGACCCGGTACTTCCCCGGGTCCAGCGCCACCATGTAGCGTCCGTCGGCGTCCGATGTCGCCTCGGCGGCCACGCTCCCGTCCAGGTTCTCGATCCGGATCGGCGCGGCATAGGGGGAGTCGGGACAGGGGTTCTTGGCGCTCACCGGTCCGGGGCACATGGGCCCCAGGGTGATCACGCCGCCGACGCCCGTCCCCTCGAGCTTGGTCAGCCAGCTGGTCTCGCGGGACGCGACGGGATTGTCCCGCTGGCAGCCCGCCACGGCGAAGACGGCGATGAGCGCGAGGATGAGCTTTCGCATGAGCGCTCTCCTTCCCGGCCGGAATCCATGGTCCCCGTGACTCACAGAACACTATACCCCAAGCGCGG
>CAYRIJ010000032.1:1270-3761 GCA_964424285.1 uncultured bacterium | reverse complement strand
GGCGCGGGTGATGAGGAGCACCTCGTCCAGCACCGCGCCGTTGGTGGCCACCCCCTCGCCGCCGTGGATGGTGGCCTCCCCCTTCCAGTCGGTGAAGGTGCCCCCCGCCTCTTCGAGCACCGGCTGCAACGCGGCGGCGTCCCAGATGCTCATGCTCGGATCGACCATGACCTCGGCCCGGCCGGTGGCGACCAGGGCGTAGCCGTAGCAATCGCCCCAGCCACGGGTGAGCCGGGCGGCGGCGAGGAGCGCATCGAAGGCGGGGCGCCGGTTCCCGTAGGCGGCCACCGAGTTGGTGAGAAAGAGCCCTTCGGCCAGCGACGGGACGGCGGAGACCCGGGCCGGGCGGGGATCCTCGTTCCCCTGCACCCAGTGCGCGCCGAGGCCTCGGGCGGCGAACACGGTTTCCTCGAGGGCGGGGAGATGGATGACCCCGACCACCCCGCGCCCCTCCCGCTCCACCGCGACCAGGGTGCCGTAGAGGGGAACGCCGTGGACGAAGCTCTTGGTGCCGTCGATCGGGTCGAGGATCCAGCGGTAGCCGGACCCGCCCGGGGTTTCGCCGAACTCCTCACCCAGGATCGCGTCGCGGGGGTAGGCGGCGGCGATCACCCGGCGGAGTTCCCGTTCCGCCGCGCGGTCGGCGGCGGTGACCGGCGAGGCGTCGGCCTTCCGCTCGACCTCGAGGCCCTCGCGCCCGAAGTACTCGAGGGTGACGCGGCCGGCCTCCCGGGCGGCGTCGTAGGCCAACAGCAAGCGGTCCTTGAGCTCGTTCTTGGGCATGGTCGGCCTCCGGGGGGGAGTGTAGCGCAGCCGGGGACACATCGGGGGGCGCTCCGCGCGCGGCCGGTTGGTGGATCGCGGGCCCGGGATCACAGGAGCCGCAGGAGGAACTGCGCCTTCTCCATCCGGTCTTCGATGGTCTCCACCCGCCGCAGGTAGACCTTGCTCGGGCTCCCCGGGTGCCAGGTGGACGGCTTGGGAAGACCGGCGGCCAGGGCCGCGGCCTGGGGGGAAGCGAGCTCGGCGGCGGTGAGCCCGAAGTAGTGCCCGGCCGCCGCCTCCGCCCCGAAGACTCCCGGCCCGAACTCCACCACGTTCAGGTAGAGCTCCAGAATGCGGCGCTTCCCCAGGTCGTGCTCGAGCTGGCGGGTGAGGATGGCCTCCTTGAGCTTCCGGACCGGGTTCCGGGACGGCGAGAGCCACAGGTTCTTGGCCAGCTGTTGGGTCACCGTCGACGCGCCGCGGGGAGCTTCCTTCTCCTCCCACGCCGTCCGTACCGCCTTCCGGATCTCCGCGGGATCGAACCCGTGGTGCGAGAAGAAGTTGATGTCCTCGCCCACCAGCACCGCCTGCTTCAAGGACGGCGCGATGGCTCCATAGCCCACCCAGCGCTGCTCCACGCGGGCGTTCGGATGGCGGCGGCGGTAGCGCTCGATGAACGCGGTGGTCCTGGGGTTGTGCTCCCGGAGAACCGCCACGTCGGGCCAGGTCGCAAGTTCGTACCCGGCCGTCGCGGCGAGCGCGAGGATCGCGAAACCGGTCGTGAGGAGACATCCCCAGAGGAACCGCCCGCGCCGCCGCGCCTTCCGGCCCTCGCCGGTCATGCCGTGGGGATCCGGACCTCGAAGACCGTGCGCCCGGGGGCCGAATCCACCCTGACGCTACCGCCGTGCCGCTGCGCCACGATCCGCTGCACGATGTCCAGCCCCAGGCCGGTTCCCTTCCCCACGTCCTTGGTGGTGAAGAAGGGCTCCCATATCCGTCCCTGCGCCTCGGCGGGGATCCCGGGTCCGTCGTCTTCGATCTCCACCCGCACCGCGCCCTCGGAGGCGACGGTGCGGACCTGGAGGTGTCCTCCCTTTCCCACCGCGTCCACCGCGTTCTCCAGGAGGTTCGTCCATACCTGGTTCAGCTCGCCGGCATACGCGGGGACGGGGGGCAGGCCGTCGGCATAGGCCCGGGTCACGGTGATCCCCCGCTCCCGGAACCGGGGCGTGAGCACGGTGATCGTGGCGTCGAGCCCTTCGTGGACGTCGGTGGGGCGCCTCTCCGGGGCCTCGTCCATGCGGGAGTAGGACTTGACCGCCGCCACCAGATCCGAAATGCGCGTCGCCGACCGCTCCGCCTCATCGAGCATCCCGTGCACGAAGAGGTCGGCGGCGAGCCAGCCGAGGACGGGGCCGTGCTCGGCGGGATCGATCTCCGCCAGGGCCTCCTCCACGGTTTCCGGGCCGAGGCCGGCGGAGACGAAGGCCTCGGCGACCACCCAGGGTTCGGCCACGCCGTGCCGGGAGAGGGCGGCTTCCCACGCCTCTTCCCGTTCACTCCGGGCGAGCGGATCCAGGCCGGCCGCGGCGGTCCGGTCCGCCCGGGCGCGAAGCCCGGTCAGGGCCCGCAGCCGCTCGGGAACCATCCCGCGGGCGGCCAGATCCAGACCCAGGGCTTCCAGCTCCTCCATCCGCCGGCGCAGATCCCCCACCGAGCGGCG
>CAYRIJ010000032.1:0-1170 GCA_964424285.1 uncultured bacterium | reverse complement strand
TCTTCATGCGGGAATGGGGAAGCATTCCCGTCACCTCTCCCGACTTCCGAATGTAGAGCCGTCCGTCGGAGGGGCCTCGCTCCACCCGGGCGCGAATCTCCCCCTCCAGGACCACGGCCATGAAGTCGGGGGAATCACCCTCGCGGAAGAGGACCCCTCCCGTTTCCAGCGCCAGCTCCCGCGCGTGGGCGGCGATCCAGTCGAACTGGGCGGGGGTCAGCCCGGCGAAGACCGGAAGGCCCTCGATCTCCTCGCGGAGGGTCACAGGTCGCTCAGGTGGCGATGGACGAAGCTCACCGCGGTCGATCCTTCCCCCACGCCCGAGGCCACCCGCTTCATGGAGCCCTGCCGGACGTCGCCGGCCGCGAACACCCCGGGCACGCTGGTCTCGAGCAGGAACGGATCCCGGTCGAGCGGCCAGCCCCGGGGCCGGCCTCCCTCCGGCGCGAGCTCGGGGCCGGTGAGAATGAATCCCTGAGGGTCGCGCGCGATCGTTCCCTCCAGCCAGTCGGTGTGGGGAACCGCGCCGATGAAGATGAAGAGGCCGGCGGCGGGGACGGTCTCGGTGGCGCCGGTCCCCACCTCCCTGAGCACCAGCGACTCCAGCGATCGCTCCCCCGAGGCTCCGGCCACCTCGGTCCGGGTGCGGACGTCGATGTCCGCGGAGGCCTCGATCCGCTCCACCAGGTAGCGGGACATCTTGGCGCCCAGGTCCTCACCCCGGATCATCACCGTGACCCGGGAGGCATACTGGGCGAAATGGAGGGCGGCCTGGCCGGCCGAGTTCCCGCCCCCGACCAGGTACACCTCCTGGTCGCGAAAGGCGGTGGCCTCGGCCAACGTCGCCCCGTAATACACCCCCGCCCCGCCGAACCGGTCCAGCCCGGGAGCCTCCAGCCGGCGGTAGGACACCCCGGTGGCGATGAGAAGCGCGTGGCAGGAGACCTCGCTCCCGTCCCCCAGCCGGAGCCGCCGGTAGGGGCCGTCCATCACCATGCCTTCCACCCGTTGGGGGGCGAGTATCTCCGCCCCGAACCGCCGGGCCTGCGCGGTGGCGCGGCGGGCCAGGTCGGAGCCGCTGAGCCCGGCCGGAAATCCGAGGTAGTTCTCGATCCTGGAGCTTTGCCCCGCCTGCCCTCCCGGCGCCTCCTTCTCCACCAGCATCGTGCG
>CAYRIJ010000031.1:19267-20733 GCA_964424285.1 uncultured bacterium | reverse complement strand
CCAGGAAGCGCCGGAGCCGGGCCGCCTCCGGCGCGTCGGCGACCGGATCGACCTCCCCGGGATCGGCGGCCAGGTCGTAGAACCGGTCCTCGCTCCCGCGCACCAGCTTCCACCCGCCGAGGCGCGCGGCGCGAAGCTCTTTCCACCGGTACGAGACCCGGGTGCGGAAGGTCTCGGCGTACTCGATCGGGGGATCGGGGTCGGGGCGGTCCCAGGCCAGCGTCCGTCCGTCGGGCGGCGGACCCCCGTCGCCCAGGCGGAAGATCCGCGCCAGGGTGGGCTCCAGGTCGACGAGGCTCACCAGGTCGTTCCGCACCGCGCCCTCCGGCACCCCGGGCCCGGCTACGATGAGCGGGACGTGCAGCGTGGACTGGTAGAGGAGGAAACCGTGCTGGGGCTCGCCGTGCTCCCCCTGGGACTCGCCGTGGTCGGCGGTCACCACCACCAGGACGTCGGCGCGCTTTCGCACCTCGGCCAGGAGCCGCCCGATCTCCGCGTCCACGAACGAGATCTCGCCGTCGTAGGGGTTTCCCGGGTGGAGGGCCGCGTAGGCCGGCGGGGGATCGTAGACCATGTGGACGTCGAAGTAGTGGACGAAGAGGAAGAAATCCCCATCGCCGAATCGGGTGAGTTCCTTCAGGGCCAGGTCGGTGACGGTGTCCGCGCGCCGGCGGGTGGCGGCGAACTCCGGGGCTTCCTTCCCGTAGACCGGGTCGTACACCGGGTAGGGCGCCTTGAAGTCCGCGTCGTAGGTCTCGAACCCCCGGTCGAGGCCGCGATCGGGGGAGAGGACCGCCGAGGCCGCCACCGCTCCCGTCCGCCAGCCCCGGGTGTGGAAACGCTCGGCCAGGGTGGTCTGGTCCGGTTCGAGCACGAAGGCGTCGTTGTCCCGCACCCCGTGGTGGAACGGCAGCCTTCCGGTCAGGATGCTGGAGATCGCGGGGAGGGTCACCGGCACCGGGGTCATGGCGTCGGCGAAGCGGGTGCCCGCGGCGGCCAGGGAGTCCAGGGTGGGGGTGACCGCGGGGGCGTACCCGTAGGAACCCAGCCGGTCCCCGCGCAGGGTGTCGATCACGATCAGGACGAGGCTCCGGGGGGCGTCCTTGGAGCGGCCGGGGGCGCAGGAGAGGACCGCCCCGCCGGCCAGGGCGAGAACGAGCCCGGCCGCGACCAGGAGCGGGTTCGGGCCCCGGGGGCGCGCGCGCCGGGCAGCGATGAGCGGATCGTCGACAAACCGGTTCATGATGTTGGGTTCAATGCCGCCAGGGCGAACGGACCGAGGAATGTCCCGAGAGTCGCGCGTCGAGTATAGACCGGGCCCGTGCCGGGTCCCAGAGCTTTGAAGGGGGGGACGGATCGGAAGGGGGGACCGCCGTCGGTCGGACCGCGACCCGGTCTCCCCGCTCGTGGAGTTCACCCGGGTGAATTTCGTCAAGATCAGCGGTCATGATGCATGTATCATGGGA
>CAYRIJ010000031.1:11246-19167 GCA_964424285.1 uncultured bacterium | reverse complement strand
GGATCGTCAGCAATCCGCTCACCCTGCGCTCCGACGCCCCCCCCGCTCGTACACCCGAAAACTGAACGCGTGGTCGTGGCGGGCATCCGCCTCGCGCCGGTCCTCGGATACCAGCGTCCACGCCGCGGGGTCGAGCCCCGGAAACGTCACGTCCCCCTCGACCGTCGCGTGGACCCGGGTGAGGTAGAGCCGGTCCGCCCGCGGCATCGCCTCGGCGTAGAGCGCGGCGCCTCCGATCACGAAGACCTCGTCCTCGCCCGCGGCCGCCGCCAGCGCCTCGTCCAGGGAAGCGAACACCTCCGCCCCCTCTGCCGCGTACCCCGGGGTGCGGCTCACCACCAGGTTCCGCCGGCCGGGGAGAGGCCGGCCGATCGACTCCCAGGTCTTCCGTCCCATGATGACCGGATGCCCCACGGTGAGCCGCTTGAACCGCTTCAGGTCCTCGGGCAGGTGCCAGGGGAGCTTTCCCGCCCGGCCGATGACGCCGTTCTCCGCCACCGCCACGATCAGGGAAACGATCACACCGAGACCTCGGCCTTGATGTGGGGATGGGGATCGTAGTTCTCGACCGCGATGTCCTCGTACCGGAACGCGAAGAGATCCCGCACCCCGGGGTTCAGCACCAGCTTCGGAAGCGGCCGGGGCTCCCGGGTGAGCTGGAGGCGCGCCTGCTCCAGGTGGTTCCGGTAGAGGTGCGCGTCGCCGAAGGTGTGGACGAACTCCCCGGGCTCGAGTCCGGCGGCCTGGGCGGTCAGGTGGGTGAGGAGCGCGTAGGAGGCGATGTTGAACGGAACCCCCAGGAACACGTCGCCGCTCCGCTGGTAGAGCTGGCAGGAGAGCCGGCCGCCGGCCACGTAGAACTGGAACAACGTATGGCAGGGGGGGAGCGCCATCTGCTCGATCTCGGCCGCGTTCCAGGCGCTCACCACGATGCGGCGGGAATTCGGATTCCGGCGGATCATCTCCACCGCGCGGGCCATCTGGTCCACCACCCGGCCGTCGGCTCCCCGCCAGCGCCGCCACTGGACTCCGTAGACCGGACCCAGCTCGCCCTGGTCGTCGGCCCACTCGTCCCAGATGGAGACGTTGTTCTCCTTCAGGTAGCGGAGGTTGGACTCGCCGCTCAGGAGCCACAACAGCTCGTGGACGATGGAGCGGGTGTGGAGGCGCTTGGTGGTGAGGAGCGGAAACCCCGCGGCCAGGTCGAAGCGCATCTGGTGGCCGAACACGCTCAGGGTGCCGGTCCCGGTCCGGTCGTCGCGGGCGGTCCCCTCCTCGAGGATCCGGCGCAACAGATCCAGGTACGGCCGCAAGACGCTACCCGCGGCCGAGCCGGCGTCGCATGACCTGTGCGATGGCCTCGGGGGTGAACCCGAACTCCTCCTGGATCTTCTCCCAGGGGGCCGACGCCCCGAACCGGCGGATGCCCACGATCTCTCCGTCGAGGCCGGTGAACCGCTCCCAGCCGAAGGGGGCGGCCGCCTCCACCGCCATCCGGTTCGTCACCTCCGGGGCCAGGACCTCCCGCCGGTAGGACTCGTCCTGCTCGAGGAAGATCTCCCAGGAGGGGACCGACACCACGCGGATCCTCGCGCCCTCCTTCCGAAGCCGCGCCGCGGCCTCGATGGTCACGTGCACCTCGGAGCCGCTGGCGAAGGCGATCAGCTCCGGCGGTTCCTCGCCGTCGCTCACCACGTAAGCCCCGCGCGAGACGTCCCCCCGCGCCCCCAGCGCCGCGTAGTCCAGGACCGGCACGTTCTGGCGGGTCAACGACAGCGCCACCGGACCCTTCCGCGCGATCGCCACCTCCCAGGCCTGGACCGTCTCCACCGCGTCGGCGGGGCGGATCACCGTCATGTGCGGGATGGCCCGGAGCGCGGCGAGCTGGGCGATCGGCTGGTGGGTGGGACCGTCCTCCCCCAGGAACACCGAGTCGTGGGTGAAGACGTAGATCACCGGGGCATTCATGAGGGCGGCCAGCCGGAGCGAGGGCCGGAGGTAGTCCGAGAAGATCAGAAACGTGCCCCCGAAGGGGAGGAGCCCCCCGTGAAGGGCCATGCCGTTCATGACCGCGGCCATCCCGTGCTCGCGGATCCCGAAGTGGAAGTACCGCCCGCCGGGGGTTTCCGCGGAGAAGGCCACGTCGCCTTCGTTGTGGGTCTTGTTGGAAGGCTCCAGGTCCGCGCTTCCCCCCACCAGCGCCGGGACCCGCGGCTTCAGCCACCCCAGGGCCTTTCCCGAGGCGGAGCGGGTGGCGATGCCTTTCCCGGTCTCGAAGGTCGGCCGGCCCTCGACGGGAACCGCAACCTCCCCGGCGAAGAGCGCGTCCCAGAGCGCGGCCTTCTCCGGGTGCTTCTCCCGCCACGCGCGGAAGCCCGCCTCCCAGGCCTCGCGGGTCGCGACGTGCCGTTGTCCCAACGCACCGAAGTGTTCCCGGACGTCGTCGGGAACGTAGAACGTCTTCTCCGGCGGCCAGCCGTAGGCTTCCTTGGTCTTCTTGATCTCCTCCTCGCCGAGGGGGGAGCCGTGGGCGTCGGAGGTGTCCTGCTTGGTGGGGGCGCCCAGCGCGATGTGGGTGCGGGCCACGATCAACGACGGCCGCCCGGTCTCGTCGCGGGCGGCCTCCAGGGCCTTCTCCACCGCGGCCCGGTCGTGGCCGTCCACCCGCTGGACGTGCCAGCCGTAGGCCTCGTAGCGCTTCCCCTTGTCCTCGCCGTCGAAGGACAGGGCGGTGGTGCCGTCGATGGTGATGTGGTTGTCGTCGTAGAGGACGGTGAGCTTTCCGAGCTTCCACTCACCGGCCATCGAGGCGGCCTCGGATTGCACCCCCTCCATGAGGTCCCCGTCCGAGGCGATGACCCAGGTGCGATGGTCCACCGCCCGGAAGTCGTCGGTGTTGAGCCGCGCGGCCAGGTGCGCCTCGGCCACCGCCATCCCCACCGCGCTGGAGAGCCCCTGGCCCAGGGGACCGGTGGTGGTCTCGATCCCCGGGGTGTGCCCGTGCTCGGGGTGCCCGGGGGTGCGGCTACCCCACTGGCGGAACTGCTTCAGGTCGTCGAGGGAGAGATCGTAGCCGGTCAGGTGAAGGAGGGCGTACTGGAGCATGCAGGCGTGACCCGCGCTCAGGATGAACCGGTCGCGGTCGGGCCAGTCCGGACGGCCGGGGTCGAAGCGCAGGAACCGCGACCAGAGCACGTAGGCCATGTCGGCCATGCCCATGGGGGCGCCGGGATGGCCGGAGTCCGCCTTCTGCACCGCGTCCATGGCCAGGCACCGGATGGCGTTCACGCTGCGCTGCTCGAGATCCTGGGAGGCCAATTGCTGCTTCAAGGTCGGGCTCAGGGTCGGCAAATCGATCTCCTCTCGATCCGGTCGGAACCTACTTCTTGTAATAATCCGTGTTGA
This sequence comes from uncultured bacterium, assembly GCA_964424285.1. Taxonomy (GTDB): domain Bacteria; phylum Eisenbacteria; class RBG-16-71-46; order JABDJR01; family JABDJR01; genus CAVSKL01. Next base: position 15,762 of record CAYRIJ010000031.1, on the reverse strand, counting down.
TCTTCAACCACTTGGCCCACTCATCCTCGCTCACTCCCTCGATGGGCGCGTCCTCGGGGCCGATCGCCGCCACCGGGCAGGCCGGCTCGCAGGCTCCGCAGTCGATGCACTCCTCGGGATCGATGTAGAGCATCTTGTCGGTCTCGAAGGAGGCCTCGTCCTTCCGGGGGTGGATGCAGTCCACCGGACAGACGTCCACGCAGGCGGTGTCCTTGGTGTCGATGCACGGCTCTCCGATGATATAGGTCATGTGCTTCCTCTTTTGGCCAGTGGGTTCAACCCATCCAGGATGTGCGCGCGACCCCGTTCCCGCGCCGCCCCTCCCGGGACCGGGGGAGCGGCGACCCACGGGCCGCAACCGCAAACCGTACCATGGTAATCCGTGCCCTCGACCCCCGGCAACCGCGCCAGGCGCGCCGGGGTGAGTCTCAGTCGCAGAGCGGGGAGGGGGTCCCTCCCAGGGTCCGCCGGAGCGCCTCGGCGGTGATCGGGTGCGGGCCGGGTTCGACGCGGATCCGATCCCCCAGGACGAGCCCCGCCCGGCCGACCCGCATGCGGTGGGCGATCACCTCCACCCCGGCATCCAGAACCTCGCGGAGGAGCCGCCCGTACTCCGGATCGATGCCGTCGGCGGGGCCCGCCGCGGTCACGTCGGGGCGGGACACCGCGAACAGGAGCACCGCGCGCTCGCCGGCCCGGGCGCGGGCGGCCAGCACCCGGAGGTGCTTCCGGCCCCGCTCGGTGGGGGCATCGGGGAAGAGCGCGAGGCCGGAGAGAGCCAGGGTGACGTTCTTCACCTCCACCCAGGTGGGGGGCCGCCCGGGCGTTTCCAGGCGGAAGTCGGCCCGCCCGCCGTCGTCCCACCGCGCCTCGCGGCGAAGCCCGGTGAACCCGGTGAGCGCCGGCACGAGGCCTCGGGTGAGCGCTTCCGCCACCACCGGGTTGGCCCGGACGGGGTGGATCCCCACCCAGATCCGCCCCACCCGGATGGCCTCCAGGGACCACTCGAGCTTCCGCGACGGCTTGGGATCGTGGGTGAGGTACACCGCCGAGCCCGGCCGCGACACCCCCAGCATGGAGCCGGGGTTGGCGCAGTGAGCCACCACGGTCCGCCCGCCGGGAAGCTCCACGTCGGCGAGGAACCGCTTGTACCGGCGGAGGAGGCGGCCCTGATGCACGGTTCCGGGAAAACGCATGGCGGCAGAGGCTAGCACGACCCGCTCCCGGCGGGAGCGTCTGGCCCGGCGGGGTCACGGCTGTTAGGCTCTCCCTCGACCGTGCCGGGCGCGCCTCCAGCCGCGAGAGCCGCCCCGTCGAGAGGAGGGACGGCATGAAGGATCTCCTGGCCCATCTGGACTGGCAGAGCTTGAGCACCCGGTTCGTGGAGTTCATACCCAAGCTCCTCAGCGCGTCCCTCATCCTCCTCCTCTTCTGGCTGGCCTTCCGGCTCACCCGGGCCGGGCTGAGCGCGGTGCTCCGCCGCACCGGCTTCCACGAGACCCTGGTCCACATGCTGGTGGACAACGTCTACCGGTTCGTCCTCATCGTCTTCGGGCTGGTCATGGCCGCGGACCAGGTGGGGATCGACGTGGGGGCGGCCCTGGCCGGTATCGGGGTGGCGGGCATCGCCATCGGCTTCGCCGCCCAGGACTCCCTGGCCAACATGATCGCCGGGTTTCTCATCTTCTGGGACAAGCCGTTCCAGGTGGGGGACTGGGTGACGGTTTCGGACCAGTACGGGCGGGTGTCCTCGATCACCATGCGAACCACCCGCATCCGCACCAACAACAACACCTACGTGGTGATCCCCAACAAGAACATCATCGACGAGGTGCTGGTGAACCACTCCAAGCACGGGGAGACCCGGATCGAGATCTCGGTGGGGATCGCCTACAAGGAGTCGATTCCCGAGGCCCGCCGGGTGATCCTGGACGCCTTGCGGGATGTCCAGGGGATCGCCAAGGACCCCCCGATGGATGTGGTGGTGGAGACCCTGGGGTCCTCCAGCGTGGATCTCAAGGTGAGGGTGTGGATCGACGACGCCGCGGTCGAGCGGCCGGTCCACTTCCGGGTGCTGGAGGCGACCAAGCTGGCCCTGGACGCGGCGGGAATCCAGATCCCGTTCCCCCATCTCCAGCTCTTCGTGGACGACGTGGAGGAGCGGGTGATCGACAAGGTGTCGCGCCTTCCCCGGCCGGGGGCGCCGGATGGGGACGGAGACGCCGCGGCGGAGGAGAGGACCGACGCGTGAGATCGGCGCCTTGAGGCCCGCTAGTGCGGCTCTTTTCCCTCGGGGAACACCACCCCCAGCCAGAACCACTCCTGTCCCGCCGGGTGCGCCTCGGCCAGGGTCACCTTGAACTCGCGCCGGCCGTGGATCACCCGGGTCTCGGTGACCGTGCCGGGGAGATAGCGGTATTGCGCTTCGATGGGACCGCCGGGGCGGGTGGGGTCGAGATCGCGGGAGAGCTTGTGCTGGACCCGGACCTTCATTCCCACCTTCAAGGGCTCGGTATTGATGTGCTCGATCATCGCTTCACGATCCTCCTGGGCGGGAGAGGATATCACGGCGGGAAGGCGGGGGGGAGGCGCCCCGGAGCGGCCGAGGGCGTGAATTCACTTTTCACCGGGGTCCGGTTCCCCGGCCGCGTCCCCGGCGAGCCCCCATCCCGAGGCCAACCAGCCCGCCGCCCTCCGGTCCTGGTCGGAGCCGAGGTCGTGGCCTCCGGGAAAGAGGGCCAGCTCGGCCTCGTACCCCGCGCGCCGGAGCGCCCGGTGGGAGCGATGGGCGCCCTCGACCGACACCCAGCGGTCGGTCTCGCCGTGGAGGATCAGGGTCCGGAGCGGCCCCGGACGGGCCAGGGCCTCGGCCACGAACTCCTCCTTGAGCCGGCCCGCCGCCGCCACCAGGCGGTCGAACACGCCGGGGGAGGAGAGCGCGGCCACGTAGCCGAAGTAGGCACCCTGGCTGAACCCCACCAGGGCCCGGCCGCGGGGACGCCATCCACGCTCGGCCTCCACCCGGCGGACCAGCTCGTTCAGCCAGGCCGCCGACGCGGTCACCGTTTCCCGGAAGAGCCGGTCGCCGCCGTCGTAGAGGTACCAGGCGCGGCCGATCCGGAAGCGGTCCCCGGTCCGGATCTCGAAGGGGAGAGGACCGGCGGGGGCGAGCACGTGGGCGGGCAGGGCCGCGGTGCGCGGCCACGCGGCCAGGGCCCGGTCGGGATCCTCCCCCTGGCCGTGACAGAGGACGACCAGCGGAGCCTCGGGGGACGGGCCGGAGCGCGCAAGGGCGGGCACGGGCTGGGTGAACGGCGCGGTCACCGTCTCGAACTCGGCGGAACGCATGCGGACAGTATAGCCGGGGGGGACCGGTGAGCCGACCGGTCCTTCCCGTTCCGGCAGGCCCGCGGCCGCTCTGGCCGAGGTTGATCGGCGAGCGGCACGACCTCCTGGTGGTGGGGGGCGGGATCCACGGGGCGGGGGCGGCCCGCGACGCCGCCCTCCGCGGCCTCAGGGTGGCGGTGATCGAGCGCGACGACTGGGCCTCGGGCGCCAGCAGCCGCTCTTCGAAGCTCTTTCACGGCGGCCTCCGCTATCTCCGCCAGGGCGCGGTCCGCATGGTGCGCGAGGCGCTTCGGGAGCGCGATCTCCACCTCCGGCTGGCCCCCGGGCTGGTCCGGCCGCTCACCTTCCGGGTTCCGCCCACCCCGCCCGGCGCCCCCCCGCGCGCCCTGGTGCGGGTGGGGATCGCCCTCTACGGGGCCTTCGCCGGCGAGCCGGGCGGCGCGCGGTTCTGGGCGCGGGAGCCGTCCTACCCCGACGCGATGACCGACGACGCGCGGTTCTGCCTGGAGGTGGTTCTCGACGCCCGGCGCCACGGCGCCCTCGCGCTTTCCTACGTGGAATGGCTGGAGTGGGTGCGCCGGGGGGAGCGGATCGTGGGCGCCAGGGTCCGGGATCGCCTGAGCGGGGAGGAAGGGGTGGTGGCCGCCGAGGCCTGCCTGAACGCCACCGGCCCCTGGGCGGAGATCGTGGGCGGCTGGGGCCGGGACGCCGGGAGCGAGCTTCGCCTCACGCGGGGCACCCATCTGGTCCTCGATCGCCGCCCCGACGACGACGCCCGGCTCTTCTTCTCCGCCGCCGACGGGCGGGCGCTCTTCCTCCTCCCCTACGGGGAGCGGGGGAGCCTGCTCGGCACCACCGATCTCGACGAGGCGGTGCCCACCCTGGACCCGATTCCGCGCGAGGAGGAGATCCGCTACCTCCGCGACGCCTTCCGGGCCCAGTTTCCCGACTGGACCGGATGGCGCGCGGTGGGGCTCCAGTGCGGTCTTCGTCCGCTCGTCGCCGCCGCCGGCCGACCCTCGGACGTTTCCCGCGAGGAGCGGATCGTGAGCCACCCCGCGGGCGGGCTGGTCTCCATCCTGGGCGGGAAGTACACTACCTATCGCGCCACCGCGGAGCGCGCGGTGGACCGGGTGGAGGTCGATCTGGGGCGGGCCCCCGCCGAACA
>CAYRIJ010000031.1:0-11146 GCA_964424285.1 uncultured bacterium | reverse complement strand
CGAGGAAACAACCCCCCCATGCTCCCATGCAACTTCAATCACATGTACTACTTCTACCGGGTGGCGGTGCATAAGAGCGTGAGCAAGGCGTCCAAGGAACTCCTGATCGCCCAGTCCGCGCTCAGCACCCAGCTCAAGCAGCTGGAGGAGTCCCTGGACACCACTCTGTTCAACCGGACCAAGGGAGGGATGGCCCTGACCGAGACCGGGGAACTGGTGTTCCGCTACGCCTCCCAGATGTTCGAGACCTACGAGGAGATGAAGCGGGCGATGATTCTCGCCGAGAAGGAAGTTCGAGGCCCCCTGAACATCGGGGTGGTGAACTCCATCGGCATCTATCTCCTGCCGGAGATCCTCACCGCCTACCACGCGAAATATCCCGACGTCCAGATCAACCTGGAGATGCACAGCTCCAACCTGGTGCTGGAGATGCTCCAGGAGAACCAGGTCGATCTCGCCCTGATCGCCTGGAACCGGCAGTACCCCCAGCTCGAGTCCGCGGTGATCATGCAGAACAGCATGATCCTGGTCGGCTCGGCCAAGCTCCCCCTGGCCAAGCGACGGAAGCTCACCCTGAAGGATCTCGCCGACCAGAAGTTCATCGGCTACGAGGCGGGCACCCCCACCCGGATCATGATCGACTCCCACTTCAAGAGCATGGGGTTGAACCTGGATTACGTGCTCGAGCTGACCAACATCGCCACCATCAAGCACCTCGCGGTCAGCGGGATGGGCCTGGCCTTTCTCCCCAAGATCGCGGTGGACCACGAGATCAAGGACAAGATCCTGAAGGCGGTGGACGTTCCCGAGACCCGGTTGGAGCGGCCGGTGACCGTATACTGGAAGGAACGGCGGGTGCTGAGCCGTCCCGCCCAGGAATTCATCGATTTCCTGAAGCACTGGCCCGTCCCCACCGGCGAGGGCGAGCCGGGAAAGACGGTGAAGACCAAGTCGGCCTGATCCGGCCCCCACGCGCGGGTCCGGATATCCGAAGCCCCGGCGGTCCTCCCGCCCCGCCGGCGGAGCGTATCCGCCCCCTCCCCGGGGAAGCGGCGGGAAGGGAGTGAGTGACGAGGATGTGGAAGACCAGCGAAGGTTCGACCGGCCGGCTGATCCAGCTTTGCATCGGGTATTTCTTCTTCTACGTGATCACCGGGGTGACGGTGAAGTACTTCCTGGGGAGCGCCGACAAGGGGCTTCCGGGGATGACCGGGACCCAGTTCCTGGTGTACAGCACCATCGGCGGGACCTTCCTGGCCACCGGGGTGGTGCTGCTCTGGCGCTGGTACCGCATCCGATCGATCCGGCTCGTGCGGGTGGCCGGCCTCACCGTGCCGAGCGAACTCTTCTACATCATCCCCTCCGGCCTCATGACCGCGGTGGTCATCCCCACCACCACCCTCATGTACACCCTTCCCATCTCGGTCATGGTGGCCATGGTGATCATGCGCGGGAGCGTGATCCTGATCGGCCGGGTCGTGGACGCCATCCAGAGCCGGCAGGGCCTTCTGGACAAGAAGGTGTACTGGCAGGAGAACCTGGCCGTCCTCTTCGCGATCGGCGCGGTGGCCATGAACACCGTCTTCGCCAAGGAAAAGAACGGGTTCGAGTTCATCCACTCGGTCCCGGCCATGGTCATCTTCGGGAGCTACATCACGGCCTACGCCATCCGCATCTACATCATGAACTACTACAAGAACACGCGGGGGAAGGGAAAGCCCCTGGACAACAAGGGCTTCTTCGCCGTCGAGCAGATCTCGTCCACCTCCGCCCTTCTGATCGCGGGCTTCCTGGTCTACAAGTCCCCTTCGCTCTTCGGCTGGAGCGGCGCGGTGATCGATCAGTACCGGGGCGCCCTCAACCACCCCCTCCCCCAGTGGCCCGGGGCGGTCCTGGCCGGCATGGCCTTCGGGGCGGTGGCCTTCTTTTCGGTGTTCCTGTTCATGTTCAAGGGCCGGACCGCCACCTTCGCCGGGCTGGTGAACCGGCTGACCTCGCTCATCGCGGGCACGGTATCCACCCTGCTCTTCGCCCTGTTCTGGGTCGGAAGATACCCGAGCCTGGAGGACTGGATCTCCCTGGTGCTCATCTTCGTGGCCATCTACTTCCTGAGCGGCTCGGAGCGCCGCCGGGTCCAGGAGCTTCGCGCCCGAAACGAGCTGAGCGACGCCAAGGCCCCGGCCGGGAGCTGACGCGGTGGAACCGGGCGGGCTCTTTCTCGGGCGCACCCTGGGGGACCCCGGCGACCCGGTGATCGTCGATCCCGCCGACCTCACCACCCACGGCGTGGTGGTGGGGATGACCGGGAGCGGGAAGACCGGTCTCCTGGTGGGGCTGCTGGAGGAGTGCCTGCTGGCCGGGATCCCGGCGGTGGTGGTGGACCCCAAGGGAGATCTGGCCGATCTCTTCCTGACCTTCCCGGATCTGGCTCCCGCGGACTTCGCACCCTGGGTGGACCCCGAAGAGGCGCGGCGGGAGGGGATCGGGGTGGCGGAACTGGCCGAGCGGACCGCCGCCCGCTGGCGGGAGGGGGTGTCGAAGGACCCCGGCGGGGTGGATCGGATCCGGCGCCTCCGGGAGGGATCCCATCTCCGGCTGTTCACCCCCGGATCGGACGCCGGCCTCCCGGTGAACGTGCTCTCCGGGTTCGACCCCCCCGATCTGGACTGGGATACCCAGGCCGAGGTCATCCGGGAGCGCATCGCCGCCGCGGTCACCGCGCTCCTGACCCGGGCCGGGGAGGACGCCGACCCGCTCCAGAGTCCGGCCCACATCTTCCTGGCCAACCTCTTCGAGGACCGCTGGCGGGCGGGCGAGCGTCCGGGCCTGGCCGAGGTGCTCGGCTACCTCATCCATCCTCCCTTCGCCAAGCTCGGCGTGCTCCACGTCGACACCTTCTATCCGCCGGAAAGGCGGCGGGAAACCGTGGCCCGGCTGAACGCGCTCCTGGCCAGCCCCGCCTTCGCGGCCTGGCAACAGGGTCCGCCCCTCTCCATGGACCGCCTCCTGGCCGCCCCGGCGGGGAAGACGCCGCTCGCGCTCTTTCACACCTCTCACCTCGGCGAGGAGGACCGGCAGATGTTCGCCACCCTCCTCCTCGGGGAGGTCATCGCCTGGATGCGTCGCCAGACCGGAACCGGGACCCTTCGCCTGGTGGTGGCCATGGACGAGGTGTGGGGCCTGCTTCCTCCTCATCCCGCCAACCCTCCCACCAAGGCCCCCATGCTCACCCTGCTCAAGCAGGCGCGGGCCTTCGGCGTCGGCCTGGTGGTGGCCACCCAGAACCCGGTGGATCTCGACTACAAGGCGCTGACCAACGCCGGCTTCTGGTGTGTGGGACGGCTCTCCACCGAACGGGACAAGGCGCGACTTCTGGACGGGCTCGACCTGGGAACGGCGGGGAGCACCCGCGCCGAAGCCGACGCCGCCGTCTCCGGTCTGGGGCCCCGGCAGTTCCTGGTGCGGAACGTCCACGACCGCGGCGGAAACCGGGTCTTCGCCACCCGTTGGGTTCTCTCCTACCTGCGCGGTCCGATCACCCGGGAGGAAGTGCGCCGGCTGGTCACCCCGGAGGACCGGCGCGCCTGGTCCGGGGGCTCGGAGACCGCGGCGGGGCCGGGACCGGAGCCCCGCGATCCGGGGGGTGCGGCGGCCGCGGCCGCTCCGGCCCCGACGGCCGAGGAATCCGCTCCCGCGGTTCACGACCTCCCTCCCGGAATCGACGTCCGCTACCTGGAGCCGCGCGCGCTCCAGCCCGACCGGCCCGGGGGAGCGGTGGCCGACGCGCGCCCGGGGCCTCCCCGGCGATACCGTCCGGGGCTCCTGGGGCGGGCCACGGTGCGGTTCGACGAAGCGCGGGCGGGGCTGGATCTCACCCGGACGGAGTGGCGCCTCATCTTCCCGCTCGAAGGGGCCGGGGGATGGCGCTGGCCGGAGGGGGACGCCCCCGACCTGGAGAACGATCTCTCGGAGATCCCGGTGCCGGGCGTGCCCACGGACGCGCTCCCGCCCGCCCTGGAGGAGAGCCGGACCTACTCCGGGTTGGAGCGGGACCTCAAGGAGACGCTCCTCGCCGGGGAGCGGCTCGAGATCTACCAGGCGCCAGCCCTCAAGCTGTATTCGGGGGTGGGGGAGACCCGAGCTGCCTTCGAGGCGCGGGTGCGGGCCCGGGTCGAGGACGACGCCGACCGCGAGGCGGCGGGCCTTCGGGAGAAATTCCTGGAGAAGCGGCGGCGGCTCGAGGAGCGGATGGAGAAGGAGACCCTGGACGTGGAGCGGGTCCGGGGCGAGCTCAGCGCCCGGAAGCAGGAGACCCTGCTCGCGGCGGGGGAGGGGATCCTCGGCATGTTCCTGGGGGGCCGTCGCTCCACCCGGGTCCTGAGCCGCACCCGTTCCAAGCAGCGCATGGCCGGGGCCGCGGCGTCGCGCCTTCGCAAGGAGGAGGCGGACGTGGAGAACGCCCGGGCCGATCTCGACGCCCTGGAAGCGGAGCTGGGGCGCGAGCTGGAGCGAATCCGGAGCGCCCACCGGGCGAAGGCGGAGGAGATCCGGAACGTGCCGGTGACCCTGGAGCGGGACGACGTGAAGGTGGACGCGGTGATGCTGCTCTGGGTGCCGGACGCGGCCGGCTCCTGAGCGGGCCCGGGCGGGCTTCTAGCTCGCGTTCTCCTTGGAGTGGGCGTTCTCGACCGGGCGCTCGGGAGCCGCGGAGGCCTCCCGGTGGGGCGCGGTGGAGGCCGCGTCGCGACGGCGATAGTTCCGGCCCGGATCCTCGTCCCGCAGATTGAGGTCGTCCTCGATGTCCCGGGTGGCGCGCTTGAAGTCGCGGATGCCCCGGCCGAGTCCCCGGGCGATCTCCGGAATCCGGTTTGCTCCGAAGAGGAGGAGGACGATCAGGAAGATGATCATGAGTTCCTGGGCGCCGATTCCGAACATGGATGCTCCCTTCGGGGCCGCCGGGGCCCGCTCGAACCGCACGTTTCAAGGTCTCTGCCCGTCCAACCCCCGAGTCTAGCACACGCACGCCGGGCCCGCCGGACGGTTACCCTCGATTCATACCCGGCTCGCCGCCGCCGGCATCCCGCTCGTCCGGCCGGCGCCGGACGGCGCGCCATCGCGCCACGTCGGCCAGGATCTCCCGATGATCGAAGGCGATGGGGGAGGGGAGCCGGTCGGCGGGAAAGAATCGCGCGTCCGCGGCGTCGTCCCCGCCCCGAGGCGTGCCCTCGGCCCGGACCAGGAACACCACCGTGACCGTGGGGTGGCGGGGATCGCGGGCGGGATCCGAATAGACGTGGAACTGCACGAGCGCCCGCGCGGCCAGGCCGGTCTCTTCCCGGAGCTCCCGCGCCGCCGCCGCCTCCACCGTTTCCCCGGGATCCACGAAGCCCCCGGGAAGGGCCCAGCCTCGGGGCTCGTTGCGCCGTTCGACCAGGAGCACCTCGCCGCGCCGGTTCTCCACCACCGCGTCCACGGTGAGCCGCGGCTGGTCGAACCGGTCGAGCCGCCGGCCGCAGTGGGGGCAGACCAGGCGCCCGCTCACCGGGGGCTACCCCTCCAGGAGCTCGGCGACCCGGAACAGCGGCCGGAACTCCACCTGGTGCTCGGCGCAGGCCGCCGCCCCGCCCTGCTCCCGGTCCACCACACACACCAGGCGCGGCACCTTGGCGCCTTCGCCGCGGGCCACGGCCAGGGCCCGTAGCACCGACCCGCCGGTGGTCACCACGTCCTCCACCAGGGCCACGGTTCCGCCCTCCGGGAAGTGGCCCTCGATGAGCTTGGCGGTGCCGTGCCCCTTGGCTTCCTTGCGCACCAGGAAGGTCGGAAGCGGCCGTCCGCGCCGGAAGCTCTCGGCGGCGATGGCCCCCACCAGCGGAGCGGCCCCCAGCACCGGGCCCCCCACCGCGCTCAGCTCCAGATCGTCCAGCTCGTCGAGAATCAGCTCGGCGCAGAGCGCCGCCCCTTCGGGGTGCATGCTGGTGCGGCGGACGTCCAGGTAGAACGAGCTCTTGGCCCCGGAGGCGAGGGTGAAGTCGCCCCGCATGAGGCTTTCCCGGACCAGGATCTCCTTCAACCGGCGGCGGGCTTCGGCGGGCATCAAGACCTCCTCGTGAAGCGTCAGGCCACGCTAAGCCGCTCCCCCGCCCCCGTCAAGGCCCGAACCGGTCGCCCCCGCCGGCCGGGAGCGACCGGTGACCGGCTCCCCGGTTTGGTCTAGACTTGTCCCATGCTACTCGCGGGTCGCGCACCGCGCGCTTTACGGGGAGGGCGGCGGCCGGCGCCGGGCCGCGGTGTCCGTTTCCTCCGAGGCCTCGGCGCGCCGGTGCTGGGACTTCTGGTCTTCCTGGGCGCCGTCCCCCCCCCCGCCCGCGCCGCCGCCGGCGACGAGGTCCCCGGCCGGCTGGTGCTCGAGCTGACCGACGCCGCGGCCAAGGCGCTTCGGGCCGGCACCCTGGATCTCCCGATCCCGGTGGGGGGGGAGGCGTTGGGGCCACACCTGGAACCGCTTTTCCGGAACGCCTCCCCGAGGCTCCGCCGTTTCGCCCTCCTCACCTTCCACGCCGGGCGCGTCCCCGATCCGAGCGGCTTGAACCGCGAATGGCTGGACGCGCTCCTCGCCTCGCCGGAGGTGCTTCGGGGGCAGGCCGACCGGGTCATGCAGACGTCCGCACTCCCCGACGACCCCTATCTCCGGGGGGACGGCGGGCTCCCGCGACAGTTCGACCTGGTGAATCCCGGGGGGCTCTCCCTGCAGGCGTCGCGGGCCTGGCCCTTCATCCCCGCCGACCGCACCGTGACCGTGGCCATCATCGACAGCGGGGTGGACTGGCGGCATCCCGACCTGGGCGGCCCGGATCCTCCGGGCTCCGGGGTCTTCTGGGTGAACGAGGCCGAACGGGACGGGGTTCCCGGCGTGGACGACGACGGGAACGGGTACGTCGACGACTTCATCGGCTGGGATTTCGTGGATCTTCCCCGCGATCTCCCCGGGATCTCGGTCAACCCCGGTGAGGACGCTGCCGTCGAGGACAACGACCCCTCGGACTTCGCGGGGCACGGGACGCTGGTGGCCGGCTTCGTGAACGCCCTCACCGGGAACGGGATAGGCATCGCCGGGGCCGCGCCCCCGGCCCGGCTCATGGCGCTCCGGTGCGGATGGAAGGCCACCACCTCGACCCAGCTCGAGGCCTCGATCTACATGACCTATTGCGCCCGCGCCCTGCACTACGCCGCGGTCAACGGCGCCCGGGTCGTCAACTGCTCCTGGGACAGCCAGGACGTTCTGGGGCTCGGCGCGGCGGTCGACGAGGCGGTCAACGACTACGGGGTAGTGGTCGTGGGGTCGGCGGGGAACCAGGGGACCTCGACTCCGGTCTACCCCTATCTGCAGTACATCGCCCAACGCTCCGACTGCCTGGGGGTCGCGGGGGTGCTGGACTCCGGGGTGAAGGCGGGGGGGAGCAATTTCGGGTCCTGGGTCGATGTGAGCGCGTTCTTCAGCGGGAACCCGAGCACCCTGTTCCGGTTCTCGGACCGGCAGTCGAGCTACGGCGTGTACTCCGGCACCTCCTTCGCCTCCCCCCAGGTGGCCGCGGAGGCCGCGCTTCTTCGCGCGGTGGCCCCCGGCGCGGACGCGGCCCAGGTCCGGTCCTGGATTCGCGGCACCGCGAGGAACCTCGACGATCTCAACTCCGGCTACGCGGGACTCCTGGGCGCCGGGCTCGCCGACTACGCCGCCGCGGTCCAGGCCGCGGGCGGGGGATGGGACCGCTCGATCTCCGCCCGGGGACTCGTCCCGTTCACCGCGACCGGAGCCGCCCCCGGCGTGGCGTACCGGAGCGCGGACTCCGTGGGCGTGGTGGAGACCGCCGGGGGCCTCCACCCTCCGGACTGGGAGCGATCCCAGATCGCGGCGTTCCCGCCGGCGCGGCCGCCGCTCCCCGCGGTGGCGACCTGGACCGACGGGGAGGATCTCCTGCTCTGGCGCTCCCCGGGACTGGTCCAGGCCACGCGCGCCCCCGACCTGCTCCTCGCCGGCTGGCCGCAACCGGTTCCCGCCGGGGCGGGGGAACCGGTGGTGTGGGGGGAGGGATCGGCGGCCCGGATCTACGTCCCCGCCGCGGACAGCGTGGTGCTCGTCACCCCCGGCTCCGGGTTCGACGTGGCGGCGACCTCCATCGACCTTCCGGTCTCCTCCCTCGCCGTGGGCCAGCTCGACGGGGACAGCGATCCCGAGCTGGCCGGCCTCGACTCCCTGGGAACGCTTCACGTCCTGGATCCCGCCCCGGGCGGCGGCTCCACCGCGTGGGAGGCCGCGCTGGGAGTGGGCCCGCTTCCTCCGGTGATCGGGGAGTTCGACGGGCCGGGGCTCGGGCGGGTGGTGACCGCGGGACCCGACCCCGCCCTGCCCGCCACCCGGCAGATCCTCCACTTCCGGGGCTCGGGGGGGAACTTCCAGCTTGACGTGACACTTGAAGCACCGGCGATAACCGCTTTGTCCCTGGCTGGTTTCCATGACACCGACCGCATGGAGGCGGTGGCGGTGGACGCCGGGGGCGGGATCCACCTGGTCGGGCTCGACGGTGCGGTGCGCCGCGTCTCGGCGGGGGGGCCGGTGGCCGGCGAGGCGCTCTGCGCGGACCTCGACGGCGACTGGGAGTCGGACCTCCTGGTGCTCCGCCGGGACGGGATGCTGGTGGCCTGGGACCGGAACCTCGTCCCCTTGCCGGGCTTCCCCCGGCGCTTTCCCGACCGCGCGGTCGAGGCCCCCCTGGTGACCGACGCCGGGGACCGGCGCTACGTGGTGGTGGCCGACACCGCGGGAGGACTCTGGTCGCTCCCCGTCGGGCCCTCGAACCGGCCCGCCCCCTGGCCCATGGCCCGGGGGAACCGCGGCCGGACCGGGTTCCTGGACCGGGAGAGCGCGGTCCCGGTCGAGCCCGCCGTCGTTCGCCTCCGCTGGAACGGGGCGGACGCGTCGGTCTGCTGGGAGGGGAACGGCTTCGACGCCCTGGCCGCTCTTCGGGTGATCCGCGAGGACGCCGGGGTGACCCTGTGGACCGGGGCCGCCGTCGACCGGGGATGCGCGGGGCTGGGGGACCGGCCCCCCGGCGAGACCCTGGCGCTCCAGGGCGCGGACCGAGGCCTCGGGTGGCGGACCCTGGGGCGCGTGACCGTCGCCGGCCGGACGGGGATTCGCCTGGCCGCCGGATTCCCCAACCCCTTCACCGCCTCCACCCGGCTCACCTGGTCGGGGTCACGCGGAGCGGTGCGGGTGGAGATCTTCGACGTGGCGGGACGCCGGGTGGCCTCGTTCTCGGCCCCGGCGGAGGCCGGCGGGTTCACCTGGACCGGCGGCGGCGACGCGGGCCGGCCGCTTCCTCCCGGACTCTACTTCGTGCGGGTGGCCGACGGTTCCGGGGTCGCGGTGACCCGGGTGCTGAAGCTTCCCCGCTGAGGGCCCGGCCCCGGTCGGGGCCTTCCCGGGGAACGCGCGAACGGGACGCGGCGATGAGCGGCGTCCCGTCCGAGCGGAGTTTCCGGTGCGGCTAGCGCCGGGAGGACTTGTCGTCGAGGCTCTCGATCGGGCTCCGGTTCGCGCCCCCCAGGGTGAGGGTCACGATCCTGGCCGCCGAGGGGCTGCTCTCGTTCCCCGAGACGTCCGAGGCGGTGATGTAGAGGGTCACCTGACTGGAGCCCTCCACGGGAACCGACATGGACATGCCGTGGATAGGCCGGTCGTTGACCCGGTGGGTCACGCCATTCGCGGTGACGTAGACCGTGTACCCGGCCAGGTCCGGCTCGATGTTCCCCTGCCACCAGATCTGCGCCACGTTCCCGGCGGCGCCGGCGCCCATGACCACCGGGGCCAGGGGAGGCGTGGTGTCGGGACGGGAAACCGACGTTGAGTCGCCGCATCCCACCAGAACCATGCCGAGCATGAGGGTGACGGCGACCAGGGATGCGAAGCTCTGCTTCATGTTCCAACTCCTTCTTGTCGAGCGCTCGGGCCCGGCGGTTCGCCGGACCCATTTCGTGTTCCGCGGGCGTTCCGTTTCCCCACCCCCCGGGTCCCTTCGTTGCGCGCAGACGCGTTCGAGAAGCATCGAAGGGGAAACTCGTTCAGTGCCATTCCGTGATCGGAAGTTCCACCCGGAGCTTGAGCCGCGTGACGGGGGCCCGGCGGAAAAGCGCGGGCGACCGGCCTTGGTCCTGCGAACGAGGGGCCGCGGCGTTGCGTTCTGCACGGCGCGCCCGTTTGACCGTGCCGGAAACGCGTGGTAATTTCCGCCGCTTGTGTTCTTGCAAGAAAGGAATTGCCGGATGCGACGTGTTTCCGCGCGGCGGGCGGTCCTGGGTGTTTTGGCCCTCATCCTGGCCGCGGCCCCGGCGGGCGTCGCGGCGGGAACCGGTCCCCGTCTCGCCCCCGAGAAGGAGGAGGCTCCGGCGGGGCCCCTCCTCCCCCCCATGAAGCGACCCCTGATCCTCACCTCCTCCTTCGGGGAGTACCGGTCCGGCCATTACCACGGCGGTCTCGATCTCTCCACCGGCGGGGCGGCGGGGGAACCGGTGCTGGCCCCGGCTTCGGGGTGGGTGTGGCGGGTGCGGGCGAGCGGAGTGGGCTACGGGCGCGCGATCTACTTCCGTCTCGATGACGGGCGCACCGCGGTCTTCGGCCACCTGAGCGCCTTCGCTTCCCCCATCGAGGCCGCGGTGGAAGCGGAGCAGGACCGTCTCGGCCGCTACGAGGTGGACTTCCAGCCGCCGCCGGATTCCCTGCGCTTCGCGGCGGGGGAGGCCCTGGGCCGGTCGGGGTCGAGCGGCGCCGGGCCGCCTCACCTCCATGCCGAGATCCGGCAGGGAGCGAGCGCCTCCATCGCGGTGAACCCGTTCACCCAGGGGTGGACGGTTCCCGACACGGTGGCTCCCTCCCTCACCCGCCTCCGGGTGGAACCGGCGGAGGCCGGCGTGCGGGTGAACGGCGGTCTCGATCCGGTGATCGTCGACCTCGCCCGCCCGGCGTCCCCCGCCTTCCGGATCGACGGGCCGGTGCGGGTGTGGGTCGAGGCCTCGGACCGGGGGCAGGCGGGGGAGTCGCGGGTCGCCCCCTACCAGCTGCTCTGGTCGGTGGACGGGCGGCCGGTGA
>CAYRIJ010000030.1:0-20797 GCA_964424285.1 uncultured bacterium | reverse complement strand
CCACCCGTTCGTGCAGGCGCGGACCTCAGAGAAGCTCTGCCCGTAGAAGGGGAAGCTGAACCCGATGGGCATCGGCCCCGAGTTCCCGTCGTCCCGGTAGGTGCCGCCGAAGTCGATCGGGGTACCGACTCCGCTGATGTCGACCCAGTCGAAGGCCGGCCCGGTGGGATCGTCGCTGTCGATCCAGGTGTAGCCGAAGGCGTCGGGTCCGCCGCTTCCCAGGATCCCCGGCCGGGGATCGACGGGCTGGGCGGCGCCCTCCACGTCGGTTCCCTTGGGAATCTCCTGGTAGCCGTAGGCCTGGACGCTCTGGCTCCCGCTCACCTCACCCCAGGTCATGCTGTAGGTGAGGTCGCTCCCGCCGGTGTTGCAGAGGGTCATGGTCTTGGTCTGCACGTCGCCGGGGAGCGACGCCCCGGTCATGGTCTCCGGGGCCATGGTCATGGCCGGCGGGTCCACCCCGTTCCCGGTGAGGTTCACCGTATGCGGCGAATCCGGATCGTTGCTCATCACCGTGAGCATCGTGTTCCGGGGTCCGCTTGCGGCCGGGGAGAAGGCGACCCGGACGGCCTGGCTCTGGAGAGGATCCAGCTCCAGGGTCGACGGATCCACGCTGTAGTCCCCGAGTCCCGGAGTCATCGACGACACCGAGAGGTGATCGGTCCCGATGTTGGTGACCACGAGGTCCAGGGTGTCGGGGTAGCCGACGTAGACGTCCCCGAAATCCACCGTGGTGGGATCGAACCCGATCCGCGCCACCCCGGTGACGTCCAGGGTCGCGGCCACGTTCAGGAGCCCGTGGGCGGGATCGTTGGAGAGGACCTGAACCGCGCCCTCGTAGCGACCGCCGAAGAGGCCGGCCGCGTTGAAGAGCACGTTGATCGTCGCGCTCCCGCCGGGGGGAATGGTCCCCGAGGCCGGGTTGGCGCTCAACCAGTCCGGCGACGTCGCGAGGCGGATGGCCATGGCGTCGTGCAGGTAATCGTCGTTGTACACGACGTTCAGGCCGTCGTCCTTGGCGTCGTTCTGGATCCCCACCGTGCAGCTGTTCAAGGTCGATCCGAGGGTGAGGTACTGGTAGACGATCGACCCGTTCGGGTAGAGCAGGATCTCGAACGTGTAGTACGGCGGAGTGGTGTTGTTGTACTTCAGGACGCTGTCGTACTGGATGATCAGCTTGGATCCGTCGTACTCGTAGTACACCTCGCCGCCGTAGGCCGGGTCCACCACCATGTCGTCCCAGAAGGGGGCCAGCAGGTTCTCCGGCCCGCCCGCGCTGGGGAGCGGATCGTTGCTGAGATCCGTGGTGGTGTTGGTGAAGCTCACCCAGCCGTTGCTCGACACCCGGAAGGTGTTGAACACGTTCCCGTAGAACGAGAAGTCGAACCCGATCGGGAACGGGCCGTGGTTGACGTCGTCGGACCGGCTCGAGAACACGGGAGTGCCCGTGCCCGAGATGTCCACCCAGTCGAACACCGGTCCACCCGGATCGTCGCTGTCCTTCCAGCTGTAGCCGAAGTTGTCCGGACCGCCGCTCCCCAGGATCCCGAGGCGCGGGTCGACATCGTCCTTGGCCAGATCCAGGGCGTCGGCCACCACCACCTGGGTTCCGAAGGCGGTGAGGGAGCGCGTCTCGTAGGTGAGATCGCTCCCCCCGGCGTTGGAGAGCACGAAGCTCCGGCTCTCCGCCTCGCCGGTCAGGAGATCGGAGTAGAGGCTGTCCGGGCTCACCCCGGCCACCGGGGCGATCAGTCCTTCTCCGGTGAGGTCCACGACTACGGTGGCTTCATCCGCGTCGTTGCTCCCGATGGAGAGATGTCCCAAGTCCGGGCCGGCCGAGGTCGGCCCGTAGCGTACGGTGATCAAGGCCTGCTGGAGCGGGCTCAGGTTCAGCGGGAGCGAAACACTGCTGAAGTCCACCGTGAAGTCCGAGTCGTCCGACGTGATCGAGCTCACGGTGAGGAGGTCGGTCCCGACGTTGGCGATGTGGAACGTCAACAGGTCCGGATAGCCCACGAACACCTGCCCGAAGTCCAGAGCCAGCGGGTTCACGTCGATGTCCGGGGCCCCGGTCACGTTCAGGGTGGCGGGCACCTGCACCTGCGGCGCCGCCGGATCGTTGGTGTTCACGTTCACGAACCCCTCGTAGCGGCCGCCGAAGAGGCCCTCCGCATTGAAGCGAACGTTGACGTGGGCGGTGTCGCCGGGGGCCACGGTCCCGGCCAGGGGATTGGCGCTCATCCAGTCGGGGGAGGAGGCGATGCGGATGGCCATGTTCTCGTGTACGTAGGTCGCGTTGTACACGACGGTGAGGCCGTCATCCTTGGTCGCGTTCTGGATCCCGATGGTGACGCTGTTCTGGATGGCCCCCAGGGTGAGGTACTGGTAGAGGATGGTGCCGTTCGGGTAGAGCTGCACCTGGAAGGTGAAGTAGGGCCCTCCCGACTGCCCGTAGTGGATGACGTTGTCGTACTGGACGATCAGCTTCGATCCGTCGTTGTAGTAGAAGACCTGCCCGCCCTGGGCGAAGTCCACCTTCATGTCGTCCCAGAAGACGGCCAGGAGGTTCTCGGGAACGCTGGAGCCGTTGTTGGGCAGGGCCACGTTGGAATAGCCGGTCAGGCTGCTCGTGAAGCTGATCCAGCCGTTGGAGCAGACCCGGAAATCGCTGAACGTGTTCCCGTAGAAGTTGAAGTCGAAGCCGATCGGGAAGGGGCCGGTGTTTCCGTCGTCGGCGGTGCTGGTGAAGACCGGCGTGCCGACGCCGGAAATGTCCGTCCAGTCGAAGAGCGGCCCGCCGACTTCGTCGCTGTCGATCCACTGGTAGCCGAAGCTGTCGGGTCCCCCGCTTCCCAGTACGCCCGGGTTGGAATCCGTGGCGCCCTTGGGCAGCTCCCCGGCCGAGGTGTACTGGGTCACCTGGGTGCCCAGATCCACCGCGATGTCGTAATCCAGGTCCGCGCCGCCGTTGTTGGCGATGGTGAGCACCTGGTTTTCGGTTTGCCCGGTGAGCAGGTTGGAGGTCAGCGACGTCGGGTCGACCTGGAACTGGGGCGGCTCCACCCCCTCTCCGGCCAGGGACACCGCCACCGAGGGGTTGTCGGGGTCGTCGCTGGCCAGGGTCATGGTGGCCGGGTACAGCTGGACGAGGGTCGGCGCGAAGGTCACGTCGAGCCCCAGGCTCGACCGCGGCGGGACCGCGAACGAGGTCATGCCCGGCGTGTACGCCGCATCGCTCATCGAGACGCTCGACACGTGGAGGGTGTCGGTCCCCGGGTTCCGCACCGCGAAGGTGTGGCTCGGGGTGGCTCCCAGGAACACCTGACCGAAGTCGAAGGACAGGGGCTCCACCGCGATGTCGGGGGCGCCGATGACGGTCAGGGTCACCGGGATGTCGAACGGGTTCTCATCGGGATCGTTGCTCCCGACGTGGATGGTCCCGTCGTAGGTCCCGCCCAGGAGCCCGCCGGCGTCGAAGGTCACGCCCAGGGTGGTGTTCCCCGGACCGAACACGGTCCCGGCCGAGGGGCTCACCGTCATCCACTGCGGAACCGCCTGGATGCGGACGGCCAGGTTGTCGTGGACGTAGGCGGTGTTGAAGGCGACGTTGAATCCGTCGGTCTGCGCCGCGTTCTGGATCCCGATGGTGGCGCTGTTGTTGGGGCTCCCCATGGAGAGGTACTGGTACTCGATGCTTCCGTCGTCGTGCAGGATGGCCTGGAACGAGTACGGTCCGCCGCCGCCGTAGTGGGCTACGTTGTTCCACTGCACGATCAGGGAGGATCCGTCGCTCTCGTAATAGACGCCGCCTCCCGCAGCCACGTCCAGGTCGTCCCAGAAGGGGGCGATCAGCGTGGGGGGAGCCCCGGTGTTGGGGAGCGGCTGGTTGCCGTAGGCGGTGGAGTTGCTGGTCAGGCTCACGAACCCGTTCGAGCATACCCGGAAGTCGCTGTAGTCGACCCCGTAGAACGGGAAGGTGAACCCGATCGGGAACGGTCCGTTGTTGGTGTCGTCACCGGTGGTGATGGCCGCGGTCCCCGTCCCCGAGATGTCGGTCCACTGGAAGACGGGCCCGTAGGACTCGTCGCTGTCCACCCAGCGGTAGCCGAAGGCGTCGGGGCCGCCGAAGCTGTCGACCACCGGATCCCCGGTCCGCGCGTCCACCCCGCCCTTCGGAACGTCCACGAAGGCCTGGACGACCACCGGGTTGGTGATCAGCTCGGGGAGCGGGATCTCGAAGTCGAGGGTGGTGTTGGAGTTGAGGTTGCTCAGGGTGAGGTTCTGGAGCGAGGTGGCCCCGGTGAGGAGCGTCTCGGTCAGCGAGGTCGGCGTCACGTCGATGTCCGGCGCCCCCAGGGTGGTTCCCGAGGGAACGTTGGACAGCGGGCCGGCGTTTCCGAACTCGTCCAGGGCTTTCACCGCGAAGTAGTAGGTGGTGCTGAAATCGAGTCCCGAGACCTGCATGGATTCCGGGGTTCCGGCGGCGCCGGGGTCCGGGGGATTGTCGGCCGGGGTGGCCGACGCGAAGTTGGCCGGAGTGATCGCGCTCGTGGAGTAGCGCACGTCGTAGCGGCTGGCGGTCCCGGTGTTGCCGTCATCGCCCGGGGCCGTCCAGGCGACGGTCATCCAGTTCGAGGCGGTTCCGGTCACGGCCAGGTCGGTGATGGCGCCCGGCGGAATGCTGTCCGGCTCCGCGATGGGCAGGAACGCGTTCAGACGCGCTCCGGTCACGCACTTCCCGGTCAGGGACGGAATCGGGTCCGCGAAGTTCATGAGCAGGTTCTTGGCGTCGAGCGCGCCGATGCTGGGGAAACGCCCGAAGATGAGCCCGAGGGCCCCCGAAACGTGCGGGGTGGCCATCGAGGTGCCGCTGATCGAGCCGTAGGAGTTTCCCGGGAAGGTGGAGAGGATGTCCACGCCGGGAGCGCCCAGGTCGACCGTGGTGGCGCCGTAGTTGGAGAAGTCGGCCAGGAGGTCGTTGTGGTCGGTGGCGGCCACCGAGACGATGTTGGGAAGATCGTAGCCCCCCGGGTAATGGGGGCTCACATCCATGTTGGCCCCCTCGTTCCCGGCCGCGGCCACGAAGAGGATGTTGTGGGCCCCGGCGTCCTGGATGGCGTCGTAGAGGGTCTGGGAGAAGCCGCCGCCGCCCCAGCTGTTGCTGGTGAGCCTCACCCCCATCATGGTGGCGTAGTAGATGGCGTCCACCGCGTCGTCGGTGGAGCCGGACCCGCTGGAGCTCAGGAACTTGAGCCCCATGATCTTGATGTGCCAGTTCACGCCGGCCACACCGATCCCGTTGTTCCCGACCGCGCCGATGGTTCCGGACACGTGGGTTCCGTGGCCGTGGTCGTCCATGGGATCGTTGTCGTTGTTGATGAAGTCCCATCCGTGAATGTCGTCGATGTATCCGTTCCCGTCGTCGTCGATCCCGTTCCCGGGGATCTCGCCGGGGTTGGTCCAGATGTTGGCCGCGAGATCGGGGTGGGTATAGTCCACGCCGGTGTCGATGACCCCGACCAGCACCGAGTCCGACCCGGTGAAGACGTCCCACGCGTTGGTGGCGTGGATGTCCGCCCCCGGGGTGCCGCCGGTCTGCCCGGTGTTCTGCATGCCCCAGAGCCCCGAGAACTGGGGATCGTCGGGCACTTCATTGATCGAAACGATGTAGTTGGGTTCCGCGTACTCGACCTTGGGGTTTCCCTGGAGGCGGGCGATCGCCTCCTCCACCGTCATCCCGTCCTGAAGGTGGTTGAGCTCCGCCCGGAGCCGGCCCCAGGCTTTCATCTTCTGGCCGTGGATCTCGCCGCGGATCTGATCCTTTTCGGCCTGGGTGGTATTGACCTTGTACTTGACGATGATTTCATCCGAGACGTGCGGCACGCCTCCCTGGTCCGCGGGCACCGGTGTCGCCGGCATGATCGCGGCGACCACGAGGAGGGCTAGCAACAGGGAAAAGAAGATCCCCAGCCTGGACATGGTTCTACCTCCGACTGGAATTGAGGGGATGCCGCAACAGGAATGCACCGATCCCGTGCCGGCAAGCACGTGGCACCACGACGACCCCCCCGGTGGGTCCTTGTTCGATGAACAGGTCGGGAGGCGGTTCAGGGGTCGGAGGCCGTTTCCGTACGGGACCGGGGAGGGCTCATCCGTGTTGCCGGTCCCGGAGGTGAGGGCCCAGGCTTCGGGATCCGAAGCGCCTGACCGAACTCCCCAGCGTAGCCCATTCTTACTACTTTCTGGCTCGAACTAGCAATGGTTTTTACAATCAGTACGAACTTTGTCACCACTTCGCAGGATTGAAGTCGATCTTGGCGCAATTTCCGGCGGCGGAAGGAGTTCCCTGGCCGGGAGGCCTTGGCCGGACCGCCCGTCCCGCTCAGAACAGGGTGAGCTGGGGGCCGGGAGGGCGCCGGAAGGCCTCGGTGGACAGCTCCATCCGGGCCGAGCCCAGGCCGGCGCGTTTCCGGGCGAGGTCGAACAGGGTCCGTATTTCCCGGGCGTAGATCCCTTCCCCCTCCATGCGCGACCCGAACCGGGGGTCGTTGAGCTTTCCGCGCCGCAGGGCCCGGATCCGGTTCAGCACCTTGTCCCGGCGGGCGGGAAAATGGGTCTCGAGCCAGCGTTCGAAGAGCGGCGCCACCGCGTGGGGGAGCCGGAGCACGGTGTAGGAGACCCCGCTCGCGCCGGCCTCGGCGGCGGCGGACACCAGGGCCGGGATCTCCGGCTCGGTCAGCCCCGGGATCACCGGCGCCACCATCACCCCGACCGGGATCCCCGCCTCCGCGAGCGCGCGCACCGCGTCCAGCCGGCGGCGGGGGCTCGAGGTGCGGGGCTCCATCACGCTCCGCACCGCGTCGTCGAGGGTGGTGATGGACACCGACACCGAGACCGCCCGGTGTCGGGCCAGCTCGGCCAGAAGATCCACGTCCCGGGTCACCAGGTGGTTCTTGGTGATGACCACGACGGGATTCCGGAACTCCGCCAGGACCTCCAGGCAGCGCCGGGTGAGCCCGAGTCGCTTCTCCACCGGCTGGTAGGGATCGGTGACCCCGCTCAAGGCCAGCGTCCTGGGTTCCCATCGGGGCGAGGCGAGCGCCTTCCGCAGGAGTTCCGGCGCGTCCTCCTTCACCATGATCCGGGTCTCGAAGTCGAGCCCGGCGGAGAGGCCGAAGTACTCGTGGGTGGGCCGGGCGTAGCAGTAGATGCAGCCGTGCTCGCACCCGCGATAGGGATTGAGGCTGGCGTCGAACCCCACGTCGGGGCTCGTGTTGGTGGCGATCACCGACCGGCCGCGGTCACGGTAGAAGCGGGTGGGCACCCCCGCGCTCATCTCGTGCTCGGTCTCGGGGTCCGGGACGACCCCGATCTCCTCGAACCGGTTGGGCGGGTTGGCGCCCGCCCCCCGGCCGCGGACGCGGGGGGGCGGCCCCGCGGATTCCTGGACTTCTTCGTGCATGGTTCTCTTTCCGGGGGAAAGCCGGCGAGTCGGCGCGCTCCGGGTCAGGGTAGCAGGGACCGCCGAAAAAGCCAAGCATGCGTTTAGTATTCTACCGCCTCCCGCACCGCCCGCCGAGGCCTCGGGGGGGCGGACACCGCCGCGCGGGGGCCGGGAAGGAATCGGAGCAACCTCTCCCGCGCTTCCCGCGTCTAGAACGGAGTCGGTGGGGGAGGCGCGCCGGCCGGCGGGGCCGGTGGCGGCCGGCGAGAGCGCCGGGGCCCGCCGTGGGGTGGGGACGCGTTACTATCCCGGCCTTCCGCCCGCCCGGCCCAAGCCGTGTCGCCAACCGAAGAGAAGAGGTGGTCATGCTCGAGATCCGCGATCTGGTCAAGGTCTACCCCGGCCCCGTGGTCGCCCTCCAGGATGTGAGGCTGGAGATCCCCACCGGCATGTTCGGGCTCCTGGGCCCGAACGGCGCGGGAAAGACCACCCTGATGCGCATCCTGGCCGGGCTCCTCGAGCCCACCTCCGGTTCGGTCACCCTGGACGGGGAGCCGATCCTGGAGAACCCGAAGCGGCTCTGGGAGCGCCTCGGGTACCTCCCCCAGGACTTCGGGTTCTATCCGCACCTTACCGGGGACGCCATGCTCGCCTATCTCCTGAACCTGAAGGGGGTGCGGGGGAACGGCAGCTCCAAGGCGCTCCGCGCCGAGCTCCTGGAGCGGGTGAACCTGACCTTCGCCGCCAAGCGCAAGGTGAAGTCCTACTCGGGGGGGATGCGCCAGCGCCTGGGAATCGCCCAGGCGGTGGCCGGCGACCCGCGGCTCATCATCGTGGACGAGCCGACCGCCGGGCTCGATCCCGAGGAGCGCATCCGCTTCTACCGCATCCTGGCCGAGCTGGCCGAGAACCGCACGGTGATCCTCTCCACCCACATCGTGGAGGACGTGGCCGTCCTCTGCCCCCGCTTCGCGGTCATCCGCGAGGGGCGGGTGATCGCGCGCACCACCCCCACCGCGGCCCGGGAGGCCATCGAGGGAGCGGTGTTCGAGGGGCGGGTCGCCGGCGGCGACCTGGAGGAGCTCGGCCGGAAGCACGTGGTGACCCAGGCCATCCTGGTGGAGGGGAAGAACCGGGTGCGGATCTACTCTCCCGACGCACCCCCGCCCGCGGGCTTCGATCCGGTCCCCGCCACCCTCGAGGACGCCTACCTGGTCCTCATGCGGACGGGGAGCACGGGCCTGGCCGAGACCCTGGCCGCGGCGGGAGCGGAATCATGAACCTCCGCCGGATCCGCCAGGAATTCAGGATGGAGTTCGGCCACGACCTGAAGCGCCCCCTGTTCTGGGTGCTGATCGCCATCCTGGGGCTCACCGCCTGGGGCCTCTCCTCGGGGCAGATGCGCATCTCCTCCGGCGATTCCACCGTGGGGGGCACCAAGGCCTGGATCACCTCGATGTACGCGGTGAGCCAGATGCTCTCCATGGTGGTGATGCTGTTCTACGCCTTCTTCGTGGCGGTGGCCGCGGGGATGACGGTGATCCGCGACGACGAGCTCAAGGTGGGCGAACTCCTCCACGCCACCCCCCTCACCCCCGGCGAGTACGTCTGGGGGCGCTTCGCCGGGGTGACGGCCACGTTCCTGGTCGCCCTGGTGCTCCAGATGCTCCTGATGATCTTCTTCGCCTACGTCTTCCCCCACCCCGGCAAGGAGGAGATGTTCGGCCCCTTCGCGGCGGTCCACTACGCGGTCCCCGCCCTGGTGTTCGCGCTTCCCACCATCCTCTTCTTCGCCGGGGTCTCCTTCGCCCTCGGCATCTTCACCCGGAAACCCATCCTGGTCTTCATGTTCCCCCTGGCCGCGCTTCTCATCGTGGGCTTCTTCATGTGGGACTGGTCCCCGACCTGGCTCGCCCTCCGGTGGAACCGGCTGCTCATGGTGCTGGATCCGTCCGGATTCCGCTGGTTGAACGAGACCTGGCTCAAGGTCGACCGCGGGGTGGACTTCTACAACGCCGCCCCCGTCCGCTACGACGTCTACTTCCTGGTGAACCGGCTGCTCTGTCTGGTTCTGGGGTTCGCGGCGGTGGCGCTGGCCGGGTGGCGCTTCGCCCGCACCCTCCGAGGCTCCGCCGCGCCCCGGGCCCGGCGTTTCGGCCTCGGGCGGGCGCGCACCGCCCCGCGGGGGGTCTCCGAGACCGGGGGCGCGGCCGAACCGGCGACCCTCCCCACGGTCCGCCGCCCCTTGAGCGAGCTGGGGATGCGGGTCTCCGCTCCGGGGTTTCTCCGGGGAACCTGGGAAGTGCTCCGGGTGGAGCTTCGCGAGCTTCGGAGCCAGCCCGGGCTCTACCTCTTCGTTCCGATCATCCTCCTCCAGGTGATCGGGACGGCCCTGGTGGCCGACGGGGCGTTCTCGACCCCGCTCCTCCACACCCCCGGCACCCTGGCGGTGCGGAGCATGAACACCCTGACCCTGTTGATCGTGCTCCTGGTGCTCTTCTACACCGTGGAATCCCTGGAGCGGGAGCGGAACACCGGCTTCGGATCGATCTTCCACGCCGCCCCGCTTCGCACCGGTTCGATCCTCCTGGGGAAGACCCTGGCCAACAGCGTGGTGGGGCTGGTGGTGGTGCTGGCCACCTTCGTGGCCTGCGCGATCGTGCTGATCGTCCAGGGGCGGATCGCCTTCGATATCCGCCCGTTTCTCCTCGTCTGGGGAGCGCTCCTCATCCCCACCGTGGTGGCCTGGACCGCCTTCACCGCCGCGCTCCGGGCGATCACCCGGAACCGGTTCACCACCTACGCCCTGGGTCTGGGCGTGCTGATCCTGACCGGTTACCTCCAGAGCATCGGGAAGATGAACTGGGCGGGGAACTGGGACATCTGGTCGGCGCTCCGCTGGAGCGACATGGGGACCTTCGAGCTGGACCGGACCGCCATCCTCCTCAACCGGATCGAGGTCCTGGCCCTGGCCGCGTTCTTCCTGGGGCTCACGGTGAAGCTCTTCCCGCGCCGGGACCTCGACCCGATACGGACCCTGGGGCGGCTCCGGCCCGGCGCGCTGCTCCGGGGATCCCTTCCGCTCCTGCCGGCCCTGGCGGTGGCGGGGATCGCCGCCGGCATGCTGGTCCACGACGTGAACGCGGGATTCCAGGGAGGCGCGGCCAAGAAGCTGGCCAAGGACTACTGGCGGAAGAACATCGCCACCTACAAGGACTACCCCCTCCCCTCGTTCACCCACGTGGACCTCGAGGTGGACCTCACGCCCCGGAGTCGCGGCCTGGCGGTCGAGGGCGCCTACCACTTCGTGAACCGGGAGGAGAAGACCCTGGAACGGGTGCCGCTCACCGGCGGGCTCCACTGGAAGGATCTGGAGTGGACGATGAACGGGGAGAAGGCGACGCCCGAGGACCGTTCCCACCTCTACGTCTTCACCCCGCCCGCGCCCCTGGCCCCCGGGGACTCGCTCACCATCGGGTTCCGGTTCCACGGCCGCTATCCGGACGGCATCACCAAGAACGGCGGCGGGAACGAGGAGTTCATCCTGCCGTCGGGGGTGGTGCTCACCAGCTTCCGGTCCACCATGGCGCCGCTCCTGGGCTTCCAGGAGGGGGTCGGGGTGGACAAGGACAACTCCTACGACTCCAGGGAATACCCGGACGATTTCTACCTGGGCCGGACCAAGAGCGCCTTCGGGGTCGACCGGCCCTTCACCACCCACATCGAGGTCTCGGGGCCGGCCGGGTACACCCTGAACTCGGTGGGGACCCTGGTGAGCGACACCGCGGACGGCGACCGGCACACCGCGGTGTGGGTGAGCGACCGCCCGGTGACGTTCTTCAACGTGGTGGCCGGACGATGGGACGTCCGCGACGGCGAGGGGACCCGGATCTTCTATCACCCCGCCCACCGCGTGAACGTCGAGGAGATGGGCGAGGCCCTGGACGCGGCCCGGAAGTACTACTCGGAGTGGTTCATGCCCTTCCCCTGGAAGGAGCTGAAGCTGAGCGAGTTTCCGGACATGGCCCGCTACGCCCAGGGATTTCCCACCGACATCACCTTTTCCGAGGGGATCGGGTTCCTGACCAAGAGCGATCCCAAGACCAACCTCGCCTCCATGGTCACCGCCCACGAGTCGGCCCACCAGTGGTGGGGGAACATCCTGAACCCGGGGGAGGGGCCGGGGGGGAACATCCTCTCCGAGGGCATGGCGCACTACTCCACCGCGCTTCTCCTGGAGCAGATGAAGGGGGAGCGGGGGCGGATGGAGTTCCTGAAACGGATCGAGGAGATCTACGGGGACAACCGGCAGGCCGACTCCGAACGCCCGCTGGTCAAGACCGACGGCAGCCGGGCCGGCGACAACGCCGTCGTCTACAACAAGGGCGGCTGGGTGTTCTGGATGCTGTTGAACCACCTCGGACGGGAGCGCGACCTGGCCGGGGTGCGCGACTTCATCACCACCTACGCGGACAACCCGGACCACCCGGTGCTCCAGGACTTCGTGGCGGTGATGCGGAAGCAGGCGGCCGACACCACGGCCTACGACGCCTTCGTCCATCAGTGGTTCTTCGAGAAGGTCGTTCCCGAGTACCGGATCTCCGGAGCCAAGCGTGCCGAGCTGAACGCGGTGGCCGACGCCTCGGGGACGGCGGGAGCGTCCTGGGAAGTCACCGCCACCGTGGAGAACGCGGGAACGGGAACGATGCCGGTCGAGGTGGCGGCCACGACCGGGAAGCGGTTCGACAAGGACGGGAAACCCGGGGCGGACTATCGCGACGCGCGGACCACGGTGACCCTGGCCGCGGGGGAGAAGCAGGACGTGACCATCCGGTGCGGGTTCAAGCCCGAAAAGCTGGTGGTGGATCCGGACGTGAAGGTGCTTCAGCTGGAGCGAAAGCACGCGGAGACCGGGCTCTAGGGGCGGCTCGTCGTTGCGGGCCGGCGCCGAACCCCCCCGCCTCAGCGAAGCCGCACGAGCTTCAGCGCCCCCGCGTCGAGGCCTCGGAGGCGCGCGTAGAAGACCCCGGACGGAAGCGCCCGGCCGCGGGGGTCGCGCCCGTCCCATCTCACCCGCCGCGATCCGGCGGAGACCGGGAGCAGCGCCACCGTCCGTCCGGCGACGTCGGTGATCTCCACCGTCATCGCGCCTCCGGCCTCCGGCGGAAGATCCCAGCTCAGGCGGGTGGCGGCGCGGAACGGGTTGGGCGAGGCCAGGAGCCTCGGCGTGACGCGCGCGACCGCCGGAGGCCCGGCGATCCCCGTGGCCGAGCCCCCGCTCCCGAACCACCCGGCGAGAACGATCATCGCGGCCTGGATGTTGATCGAGGTCTCGTTCAGGGTGTAGTTCCCCTTGTCGTAGTAGTTCGGGTCGGCGATGTCCTCGTACGAGCGGCCGGGGTAGGGGGAGATGCCGCCGTTGTCCGCGGCGTTGGGTCCGCCCACGAGCTGATAGGGGATCGGGTGGCAGAGGGAGTCCTCCACCGCCGTGAAGCCGCCGGCCAGATTCCAGGCGCCGTGGGAGTGGAGCACGGGGTTCGTCCCGATCCCGGTGAGGTAGACCTTCCCCAGGGGATTTCGGCCCAGGATGTAGTGGAGCTGCTCCCGGGCCGCCTCCAGGTAGGCCGGGTTGCCGGAGGTGCGATCGGCCTCGATCATGGTCCAGGCGTAGCGAAGGAGCACGCCGGTGAACCCCCAGTAGTAGTCGTCGGTCCGGGCCATGCATCCGTAGCCGTCCTGGCCGGCCCGCGCGTTCCATCCCGCGGCCGACGACAGGGTGCTGTTCTCCACGCTCCACCAGTTCCCGCTCACGATGGACGCGGTGGCCCCGGGGGCGTCGCGATAGGTGAAGGCGGCGAGGTTGGTGAGCTCCCCCCAGCCGTCGGGGTACCACACCCCGTTGAAGGTCTTCCCCTCCCCCCAGTGGGCGTCGAACCAGTCCCGGGCCGCGGTGTCCCCGGTGAGGCGGAAGATCTCCGCCGCCGCCCACAACCGGTGGGAGAGATCGCTGGATCCCACGTAGGTGGCGCCGGTGTGGCCGTAGAGGTTCTGGAAGCCGCCGGCGGGGACGCGGCTCGGGTGGGTTACCAACCAGGCCCAGGCCGAGGCCGCGGAGGCGCCGCAGGCGGCGGCGAAGGCGGCGTCGACCGGGGCATAGACCCGGGCGGCCAGGGCCATGGCCGCGGCCTGGACCGCGGTGGCGTCGCTCGAGACCGAGGTGTAGTAGCGGGCGGCGGGATCGTCCTCGGGAACGTAGTCCCCGACGTAGGTGGCCGCGGCCTCCCGGTGGCGAACTCCGCCGTCGGGATCCTGCATGGAGAGCATCCACCGGAGCGACCATCGTGCTTCGTCCAGGAGATCGGGGACCCCGTTTCCGCTCTCGGGGATTCCGCAGTCGTCGTAGGCGTAGCGGGTGGGGTCCAGCTCGTAGGCCTGGAGCAGGATCCCGACCGTGTAGGCGTTGTTGGTGGAGTACTTCCCGTAGTCCCCGGCATCGTGCCATCCCCCGACGGTGTTCCGGTAGCCGGCGGGCGCGCCCCCGGTCGAGGCCCAGTCGTAGGAAGCGATCGACGCCCCGTGATCGTGGCAGGGATCGTGGGTCCAGGCCCCGCCGACCTCCGGCGTCATCGCGGTCCCGCACCGCTGGTAGTCCAACCCCTTGAGAAGCTTCCGGTAGAGATCGTCGTAGACTCCGGGCTGGATCCAGAACGGGGGCGAGTCGCCGACCCCGGCCACCCGGACCAGGTAGCGGCCGGGCGCGGTGACCGCGGAAAAGTCCCCCTCGTACACGTCGTCGCCGCTGGCCGGATCGGCGGCGCGGCGAAGGGCCAGGGTTCCGGAGAAGACCGCCTGGTCGTCGGCGGTCCGAACCACTTCGAAATCCACCGCGCCGATTCCCACCGCCACCCACTTCGCGTCGGCGGGGGCGTAGCCTTCCTGGTCCACCCGGACGGGGGCGGTCGAGGCGGGTTTCGGGACGGCAAGGAAGAGGGCGAGGAAGAGGATGGATCTCACGCGAGCAGCGCCTCCGGGATCGTGAGGATTCAAATCGGCGCCCGTTCCAGGCACGGCGCGAGGAGCAATCGAAGGCGTGACTTGAGAATTCTACCATGGAGTGGGATCTTGTGTCCGGATCCGTTCCCGGCCGCGCACAGAGGAAGGACACGCCGTGAGACGATGGACCGCCTGGACCCTCATCCTGGCCGGCGGGCTGCTCCTGCGAACCGCGGCGCCGGCTCGCGCCCAGGACCGCGCCGACTCGGTGTCCGTCCCCGGACCGGGCGGCGCCCCCCCCCTCGCCGGGACGCTCGCCGCCCCCGCTCCCCCCGCCGCCGCCCGCCTGGTGCTGGAGGCCCGAAACCCCACCCTCCTCTCCCATTTCTACCGGGACGACCTGCGGCTTCGCGTTCTCGCCGAGGACCGGGTCTCCGGGCGGACGGTCCTCGATGCCGGCGGAGCCCAGCTCGTGATCGTCCGGGGCGCCGGGGATCGCGAGCCCGGCGCCACGCGCCTCCTCCTTCCCTCCGCCGACCTCGAGGCCTCGGCGCGCCTTCTCGCCGGCCTGGAGCGTCCCTACCGTGAGATCCACACCCCCGAAGGGAATCTGGTGGCGCTCCACTTCCTGGATCCCGAGGGAAACCCCGCCGGTTTCGTGCTGGGTTCGCTTCCCGCCCGGGCCTGGCTGTCGCCGTTCGAGGCGCCCCGGGGCGGCCGGGGGCACGACCGGAGCGGGCGGGTCGGTCTCATGGTCTACGGCGGGATCTACGGCACCTGGCTCGGGGTGGCGGTCCCGGTCGGGCTCGGCTCGAGCAACGCATCGGTGGTCGGCCTCTCCATCATCGCCGGGGGCCCCCTGGGCGTCCTGGCCGCCGACCGCTTCGCCCGGGGCCGCGACCTGAGCAAGGGACGCACCGGAGCCATGACCCTGGCCGGGAACTTCGGAACCTGGCAAGGGATCGGTTGGTCGGTGGTGGCCGACGCCGATGCGAAGGACGCGGTGCTGGTGGGCGCGGCGAGCGGGCTCGGGAGCATCCTGGCCACGGGGCTCCTGACCGAGCGGGTCCCGGTCTCCGAAGGCCAGAGCATCGTCGTGCACGGGTCGACTTCCTGGGGAGCGTGGTACGGGCTGGTGGGGGCGGAACTGGGGGATCCCTCCGGGGACGGGGCCGTCACCGCGATGCTCCTGGCCAGCTCGGCCGGTCTGGCCGCGGGAACCCTGTGGGGCCTCGGACACGACATGAGCCCGACCCGGGCCAGCCTCATCAATCTGGGCGGCATCCTCGGCACGGCCCTGGGTTTCGGGCTCGATCTCGTGTTCCAGATCGACAACCGCCCCGCCGTCTTCGGCGTGGCCGGGCTGGGGACCGCGGCGGGGTTCACCGGAGCCACCCTCATGACCCGGCGTCGTTTCGACGAGGACCGAAGCGAGGGTTTCCGGCTCGCCACTCCCGCGCGGTTCGCCCTGGGTCCCGACGGCTCCCCCCGGGTGGAGCTCCTCCGCGCGTCGTTCTGACCGTTTTGACGGGAGTTCCATCCGCCTGCTAAGTTCAAGCCTACATTGGTCATTGCCTCGAATGCCTTGATCGCCGCCCCAAAGGCGGCCGCGCGCCTCCCGGCGCGAATCGAGGGCCACTTGCCGGCCCCTGCGAGCCCGGGTCTCTCCCGGGCCCTCACTCTCGAGGCGGACTGGAGGCCGGGCCGGAACCCGTTTTCGGCCCGGGGCCTCCGGGAGCGTTGTTGATGAACGAGCATGAAGGAACCCGCCGGGCGGTGATCGACCGCGTGGAACCGGAGATCGACGGCGGCCGGTTCCCGATCAAGCGGACGGTCGGGGAAGCGGTCACGGTGGAGGCCGACGTCTTCACCGACGGCCACGACCTGGTGAGCTGCGTGCTGCTCGCCGCCGACGCGGGCGGGGAGTGGACCGAGATCCCCATGGAGCGGCTCATGAACGACCGGTGGCGGGGGACCTTCCGCGTGGAGCGGGTGGGGCGGGCCCGGTACACCGTCCTGGCCTGGGTCGATCGCTTCAAGACCTGGCAACGGGACTTCGAGCGGCGGGTGGAAGCCGGCCAGGATCTCGCGGTGCCCCTGGCGGAGGGCTCGGCCCTGGTGGGCGAAGCGGCCGGTCGGGCCCGGGGCCCGGATGCGCGCCGCCTCGAGGCCTGGGCGAAGACCCTGGGGGGAGGCGACGAGATCGCGCCCCGGGTCGATCTCGCCCTGGACCCGGATCTCACCGCGACGGTGACCCGCTACCCCGACCGGAGCCGCGCGGTGCGCCACCCCCGCGAGCTTCCGGTGACCGTGGATCCGGTCCGCGCCCGGTTCAGCGCCTGGTACGAGATGTTTCCGCGCTCGGCCAGCCCCGATCCCTCCCGCCCCGGCACCCTGGCCGACGTGGAGGCGCGGCTTCCCTACGTGGCGGAGATGGGCTTCGACGTCCTCTACCTTCCCCCCGTCCACCCCATCGGACGCACCCGGCGAAAGGGCCCGAACAACGCCCTGGCCGCCGGGCCCGGGGACCCGGGGAGCCCCTGGGCGATCGGGAACGAACACGGGGGCCACAAGTCGATCGACCCCGCGCTCGGCACCCTGGAGGACTTCCGCCGCCTGGTCGCCGCGGCGAAGTCCCGGGGGATCGACGTGGCCATGGACATCGCCTTCCAGTGCTCGCCCGACCACCCCTACCTGACCGAGCACCCGGAGTGGTTCCGGACGCGCGCCGACGGCTCGGTGCAGTGTGCCGAGAACCCCCCCAAGACCTACGAGGACATCTACCCCTTCGATTTCGAGACCGCGGATTGGCGCGCGCTCTGGGCCGAGCTCAAGAGCGTGTTCACCTTCTGGATCGGGCAGGGGGTCCGGGTCTTCCGGGTGGACAACCCCCACACCAAGGCCTTCCCGTTCTGGGAGTGGGTGATCGGGGAGCTCAAGGGGGAACGACCCGAGCTCATCTTCCTGGCCGAGGCCTTCACCCGGCCCAAGGTCATGTACCGGCTGGCCAAGCTCGGGTTCACCCAGTCCTATACCTACTTCGCGTGGCGGAACACGTCCTGGGAAATCACCCGCTACATGGAAGAGCTCACCCGGACCGAGGTGCGCGAGTACTTCCGCCCCAACCTCTGGCCCAGCACCCCGGACATCCTCCCCGAGTACCTCCAGTTCGGGGGGCGCGCCGGGTTCGCCGCGCGCCTGATCCTGGCCGCCACCCTGGGGGCGAGCTACGGGATCTACGGCCCCGCGTACGAACTGGGGGAGGGGCGGGCGCGCGAAGCGGGGGGCGAGGAGTACCTGGATTCCGAGAAGTACCAGGTCCGCCACTGGGATCTCGACCAGAAGTCGAGCCTCAAGGAGCTGATCGCCCGGGTGAACGCGATCCGGCGCGGGAACCCGGCGCTGACCACCGACGCGGGACTTCGCTTCCACGGGAGCGACAACGAGCACGTGCTCTGCTACTCCAAGACCGACCCCGAAGGGAGCGACCTCGTGCTGGTGGTGGCCAACCTGGACCCTCACCACCGGCAAACCGGGTGGGTGGACCTCGATCTCGCCGCCCTGGGGATCGACCCCGACCGGCCGTTCCAGGTTCACGACCTCCTGGGAGGCGGGCGGTACCTCTGGAACGGGGCGCGGAACTACGTGGAGCTGGCCCCGGATTCCCTCCCCGCGCAGATCTTCAAGGTCCGGCGCCGCGTGCACCGGGAGCAGGATTTCGACTACTACCTCTGATCGGGCGACCGGCAAGGAGACGCGAAGCATGGCGAAAAAGGACCCCGCCCCGGCGGCCGGCGATCCCCAGTGGTACAAGGACGCGATCATCTACGAGGTCCACGTGCGGGCGTTCTGCGACGCCGACGGGGACGGGGTGGGCGACTTCCAGGGCCTGACCGAGAAGCTGGACTATCTCCAGGACCTCGGGGTGACCGCGATCTGGATCCTCCCGTTCTACCCGTCCCCGCTCAAGGACGACGGCTACGACATCGCCGACTACACCGCGGTCAACCCGACCTACGGCACCCTCCGGGACTTCAACACGTTTCTTCGGGAGGCCCACAAGCGGGGTCTCCGGGTGATCACCGAGCTGGTCCTGAACCACACCTCCGACCAGCACCCCTGGTTCCAGCGGGCGCGGCGGGCCAAGCCGGGGAGCCGGCTCCGCGACTACTACGTGTGGAGCGACACCCCGGAGAAGTACGAGGAGGCGCGGGTCATCTTCAAGGACTTCGAGGCCTCGAACTGGACCTGGGACTCCAAGGCCGGCGCCTACTACTGGCACCGCTTCTACTCGCACCAGCCGGACCTCAACTTCGACAATCCCGAGGTGCGCCGGACCCTGCTCCGGATCCTCGACTTCTGGCTCTCGCGGGGGGTGGACGGGCTCCGGCTCGACGCCATCCCCTACCTCTACGAGCGGGAGGGGACCAACTGCGAGAACGTGCCCGAGACCCACGGCTTTCTCCGGGACCTCCGGAAGCACGTGGACCGGACCTTCGGGGACCGGATGCTCCTGGCCGAGGCCAACCAGTGGCCGGAGGACGCCATCGCCTATTTCGGGGAAGGGGACGAGTGCCACATGGCCTTCCACTTCCCGGTCATGCCCCGGCTCTTCATGGCCATCCGCATGGAGAACCGGTTTCCGATCATCGACATCCTCCAGCAGACCCCGACCATCCCCGAGAACTGCCAGTGGGCGATCTTCCTCCGGAACCACGACGAGCTGACCCTGGAGATGGTGACCGACGAAGAGCGCGACTACATGTACCGCATGTTCGCCCATGACTCGAAGATGCGGATCAACCTGGGCATCCGGCGCCGCCTGGCCCCGCTCCTGGGCAACGACCGCAAGCGGATCGAGCTCATGAACAGCCTTCTCTTCTCGCTCCCCGGGACCCCGGTCCTGTACTACGGCGACGAGATCGGGATGGGCGACAACTTCTACCTGGGCGACCGGAACGGGGTCCGCACCCCCATGCAGTGGAGCGCGGACCGGAACGCCGGATTCTCCCGGGCCCTGCCCCACCAGCTCTACCTTCCCATCATCATCGATCCCGAATACCACTACGAAGCGATCAACGTGGAGACCCAGCAGCAGAACCCGCACTCCCTCCTGTGGTGGATGAAGCGGCTCATCGGTCTTCGCCGGCGCTTCCGGGCCTTCAGCCGCGGGGAAATCGAGTTCCTCCAGCCCGAGAACTACAAGGTGCTGGTCTTCACCCGCACCTTCGAGGACGAGAAGATCCTGGTGGTGGCCAATCTCTCGCGGTTCGCCCAGGCGGTGGAGCTGGAGCTGGAGGAGTACAAGGGCCTGGTGCCGGTGGAGCTCTTCGGAGGCACCCGTTTCCCTCCCATCGGGGACCTGCCCTACTTCCTCACCCTGGGGGCCCACTCGTTCTACTGGTTCTCCCTGGAGAGCCGCCCGGGGGAAGAGATCGTCCGGGAGAAGCACCCCGACGAGCGGCGGCTGTTGACCGTCTCACGGGCGTGGACCGAGGCGCTCCGCGGCCGGGGGCGGAGCCTCCTGGAAAACGCGCTTCCCGAGTACCTCTCCACCCGGCGCTGGTTCGGGGGGAAGGCGCGCCGGATCCGCGGGGTGGAGATCCTCGACACCGTGCCGGTGTCCCCGGAAGGGGAGGCGGCCAAGACCTTCTTCACCGTGGTGGAGGTGGAATACGCCGACGGCGAGCCGGAGAGCTACGTGCTCCCCCTCACCTACGCGGTGGGGAAGGCCGCGGCTCACGTCAAGCGGACCGCACCCCACGCGGTGGTGGCGCGGGTCCAGGTGAGGGGGGAGCCGGAGATCGGGATCCTCTACGACGCGCTCCACGACCCGAGGCTGGCCGCGTCGCTCCTCGACGCGGTGGGGAAACGCCGCCGGTCCAAGGGAATCCGGGGAGACATCCAGAGCTGGCCCACCGCCGCCTATCGCGACCTTCGCCGGGGAGCGAAGAAGGATCTCGAGCCCCACGTGCTGCGGGGAGAGCAGTCCAACACCTCGATCGTCTACGGCGAGCAGTTCGTGTTCAAGCTCTTCCGGCGCCTGGGCGAGGGGCAGAATCCCGATCTGGAGGTGGGCCGGTTCCTCACCGAGAAGACCCGGTTCCAGCACATCGCGCGGGTGGCCGGGGCCCTGGAGTACCGGCGGCCCAAACGGGACGCGCTTACCCTGGGCATTCTCCAGGCCTACGTTCCCAACCAGGGGGACGCCTGGAAATACACCCTGGACTCCCTGGGGCGGTTCTTCGACCGGGTGAAGACCTGGCGGCCGGAGGAGGACCCCGCGGAGATGCCCCTGCCCGCGGATTCCCTGGAAGAGGCGGCGCGGGAGACGGTGCCGAAGGAGGCCCACGAATTCCT
>CAYRIJ010000029.1:0-20879 GCA_964424285.1 uncultured bacterium | reverse complement strand
CGCCGCTTCCTAGCTCGACATCGACCGGCCCTCGCCGACCGGCTCCGGCCGGGCGAGGGCCTTGTCGTATCCTGACCGTCGTATCCTGAACATCACGTCCGAAACGTCCTCTCCGAAACCGGGTGAGCCATGACGTTCAAACAACGCTTCCTCCTCATGAACAAGATCCTCCTGTCCCGCTACGCCCCGGTGGGCGGGCAGGCGGTGATCGAGGGGGTCATGATGCGGTCGCCGCGCATGGTGGCCACCGCGGTCCAGCGGGCCACGGGGGAAATCGCGCTCCAGATCGAGCCCTTCAGCTCGGTGACCAAGCGTTCGTTCTGGCTGGGGATCCCGGTGGTGCGGGGAATGGTGGGCCTGGTCGAGACCCTGGCTCTCGGCATGAAGTCCCTCTCCTTCAGCGCCGCCGAGGCCGCCCGCGAGGAAGCGGAAGCGGAAGGGGTCGAGCGCCCCGAGAAGACCGAGGGACTCTCCAACTGGGTCATGGGTCTCACCATGGCCTTCTCCTTCGCGGTGGGGATCCTCTTCTTCTTCTACCTCCCCTTGAAGCTCACCGAGCTCACCGGGATCGAGGGCCGGGTCGGCTTCAACCTGGTGGACGGAGCGTTCCGCCTCAGCTTCTTCATCCTCTACATCTGGGGAATCAGCCTGTGGGGGGAGATGCGGCGGATGTTCGAGTACCACGGCGCCGAGCACAAGGTGATCCACACCTTCGAGGCCGGGCTCCCGATCACCGCGGAGAACGCCAAGCCCTTCACCACCCTGCACCCGCGCTGTGGCACCTCGTTCCTCTTCAGCATCATGATCCTCTCCATCGTGGTCTTCACCTTCTTCGGACGGCCGCACACCCTCGAGCAGCGGCTCCTGCGTTTCGCCGGGATCCCCTTCATCGCCGGCCTCGGTTTCGAGTACATCCGGTTGAGCGGAAAGCACGCCGAGAACGCCCTCGTGCGCGCCCTCTCCCAGCCCGGTCTCTGGCTCCAGCGCATCACCACCAAGGAACCGGACATGCAACAGCTGGCGGTGGCCTGCCGGGCCCTGGAGAGCGTACTTCCCTTGAGCGAGGAGGACGAGCGCGACGTCCGGGTCATGTGACCCGGCCTCGTGCCGGCGGCCCGGGCCCCGCGGGTCCGGCGCCGAGACGACACCATGAACCAACCCGATCATTTCCTCGACCACCTGGTCCAGCTCGAGCACCGGCTCGACGAGATCAATCAGAGCCTCGTGCGACCCGAAGCGCTCGGAAGCCCCTCCGAACTCAAGCGGTTGGGGAAGGAGCGGGCCGAGGTCGAGGAGATCGTGGTCAAGCTCCGCGAGTACCGCTCGCTCCATGACCGCCTGACCGGGGCGAAGGACATCCTCGAGGCCGGCGGCGATCCCGACATGGCCGAGCTGGCCGAGGCGGAGATCGCCGAGTGCGAGCCGCGGATCGAGGCCCTCCGCGCCGAGATCAACGAGATCCTCTTCCCCGCCGACCCCAACGACACCAAGGACGTGATCGTGGAGGTCCGGGCGGGCACCGGGGGCGAGGAGGCCGCGCTCTTCGCCGGCGAGATCTTCCGCATGTACTCGCGGTTCGCCGAGCGCCAGGGGTGGAAGCTCGAGGTCCTGAGCTCCAGCGAGACCGGGATCGGAGGCTTGAAGGAAGTGATCTTCAACCTCTCCGGAGGCAAGGTGTACGGCCGCATGAAGTACGAGAGCGGCGTGCACCGGGTCCAACGCGTGCCGGCGACCGAGGCCAGCGGCCGCATCCACACCTCCGCGGCCACGGTGGCCGTTCTCCCCGAAGCCGAAGACGTGGACGTGGAGGTGAACGAGAAGGACCTCCGGGTGGACGTCTACCGCTCGAGCGGTCCCGGAGGCCAGGGAGTGAACACCACCGACTCCGCGGTCCGGATCACCCACATTCCCACCGGGCTGGTGGTGACCTGTCAGGACGAGCGCTCCCAGATCAAGAACAAGGCCAAGGCCATGAAGATCCTCCGGTCGCGGCTCCTCGACGCCAGGATCCGCGAGCAGGAGGAGGCCATGCGCACCAGCCGGCGGAGCCAGGTCTCGACCGGGGACCGCAGCGCCAAGATCCGCACCTACAATTTCCCCCAGGGCCGGGTCACCGACCATCGCATCAACTTCACCCTCCACCGCCTTCACGAGGTGCTGGAGGGGGACCTCGACGAGCTCACCCAGGCCCTGATCGACGCCGCCGCCGGAGAGCGGCTGGAGGAGGCGGAGGCGGGGGAGCGTCATGCCCCGGTCCCCCGGAACTGACGGCCGCCTTCCTCCGACCCGGAGCCTCCGGGAATGGCGCCGGGCGGCCCGGGGATTCCTGGCCGCCGCCGGCATCGAGTCCCCCGCCGCCGAGGCCGATCTCATCGCCCGCCACGTCCTCGGTTTCTCCCGGGTGGAGCTCACCCTGGCCGCCGACCGCGGACTCCCTCCCGACCGGAAACGGCGGTTGTCCCGTCTCCTCCACCGCCGCCGCCGCCGCGTTCCTTTACAGTACCTTTTGGGGGAAGTAGACTTCTGGGGTTTGAGCCTCCGGGTCACCCCCCGGGTCCTCATTCCCCGGCCCGAGACCGAGGGGCTGGTGGAGCGGGTGCTGTCCTTCCTGGGCCCGGACCCCGATGGCGTGGTGATGGACGTGGGGACGGGAAGCGGAGCGATCGCCCTCGCCCTGGCCGCCTCGCGGCCGCGCGTCACCCTGTGGGCCTCGGACGTATCCGCCGCGGCCATCCGGGTGGCGCGGGGGAACGCCCGTCGATTGGGACTTGCGGCGCGGATCCGGTTTGCGGTCGGGGATCTCGCCGAACCCTTCGTGGGTGAGGAACCGGAGGAGTCGCTTCGGGTACTGGTCAGCAACCCACCGTACGTTTCCACCCGGGACCGGAGGCGGCTGCCCCCCGAGGTGGCCGACTACGAGCCCGCCCTCGCCCTGTTCAGCGGAGACGACGGGCTCGGAGTCATCCGGCGGCTCGTGCCGGCGGCGGCGCGGTGTCTGCCCGCGGGCGCCCTGCTTGCCCTGGAGATCGGCGACGATCAGGGGGATCGGGTCCGGCGGCTCATCGAGGCGTCCTCCGGCTGGCGGGACGTCCGGATCGACAGGGATCTGGCCGGGCGCACCCG
This sequence comes from uncultured bacterium, assembly GCA_964424285.1. Classification (GTDB taxonomy): domain Bacteria; phylum Eisenbacteria; class RBG-16-71-46; order JABDJR01; family JABDJR01; genus CAVSKL01. Next base: position 17,756 of record CAYRIJ010000029.1, on the reverse strand, counting down.
GTATGCGTTGGCGATCCGGACCGGCTGAGTCGAAAATGAATCCGGCAAGGAGACCGATCGTATGCGCCGCCTACCCGCTCGATTTGTAGTCCTCCTGTTCCTCGGGGTGATCCTCGCCGCCGGTTGCGGGAAGAACAAGACGACCGGACCCGGGAATCGGCCTCCGGTGGTGACCCTGACCGAGTTCCCCGCCGCGGGCAGCACCGTCGCCCTGAAGGCCGTGTTCCGCTGGTCCGGCACCGACGCCGACGGTTCGGTGGCCGCCTACGAGTACGCCCTCGACTCCGAGACCGACCTCACCACCACCACCGACACCACGGTCACCTTCACCTTCACCAAGGACGACGGCACCGAGTCCAACCCCCAGGACCACGTGTTCCGGGTGCGGGCGGTGGACGACCGGGACCTGCCCGGGCTCTTCGCCTCCCTGGCCTTCCGGGTGGCCTTTCCCAACGACCGGCCGACGGTGGCCTTCACCCACACTCCCAACACCGGGGGCTACGTGGGCCCCCAGGTCACGATTTCGTGGCAGGGAGAGGATGCCGACGGCGTCGTCGATCACTACGAATACGTGCTCGACGACACCCTGGCCGCCTGGACCTCCGTCGCCGACACCACGGTGACCCTGGACTTCTCGACCGGTGTGCCGGCCCCCCGGGGGGGCGCCGCGTTCTCTCCGCGGGGCGCGATGGCCCCTCTGAACCGAACCCACGACTACGTGTTCTACCTCCGGGCGCGGGACAACGAGGGAAAGCCCTCGGACGTGATCCAGACCCCGTTCACTTCCGGTCCGGCCAACGTCCCCCCGACCGTGGACCTGGACTCCTTTCCCACCGGGACGGTGACCGGGAGCGCCACCTGGACCTGGCACGGCACCGATGCCGACGGGGAGCTCACCCGCTTCGAGTGGGCGATCGACAAGGCCTCGGACGCCGACTGGAACGTGGTGGGGATCAGCACCGTGTCCCTCACCCGCACCTTCACCCGGGCGGACGGCACCGCCGAGACCCCCCGGGACCACTTCTTCTATCTGCGGGCCCAGGACGACAACGGGGTCTACAGCGCGGTCCGGAGCCGGAAGTTCACCGTGGGGGTTCCCAACCAGCCTCCCACGGTCAAACTCACCCAGGCCCCCCAGGAGGGGGGAACCGTGAGCTTCCGAAGCACCATCAAGTGGTCGGGGACCGACGACGAGGGGATCGCATCCTACGAGTACGCGTTGGACGGGGCCGCGAGCTGGATCTCGGTGCCCCCCACCGTGACCAGCCGGGACTTCCTGTTCAGCTGCACCGACTCGGTCGCGGTGTACGCCAACCCCAACCCCTCCGCGCCCCAGGGCCAGGCCTTCGGCTTCCACCGGTTCGCCCTCCGCGCCCTGGACGCGCGCGCGGCGGTCTCGCCGACGGTATCGGTGTCGTTCCGCACCATCACCATCACTCCCTACTCCACGATCCTCATTCCCGACCCCGGGAACGGGATGGTGACGGGGAGCGTGAGCTTCGACCTGCGCTGGATGGGCGTCGACGTGGATCGCAACGAGCCCGGGAACCCGGCCAACCGGCTGGCCCGGAACTTCGACATCCTGTGGGGCGAGGTTCCCCCCGACTCCGCCTATGCCGACGGCGCGGCGGAGGTGGCGGCGGCCCTGGCCCGGGGCGCCGCGTGGCAGACCCTGGCCGACGGCGCGGTCGAGACCACGCTCGAGCTCGAATCGGGAAAGCAATTCGTGGTGGCGATCCGGGCCCGCGACGTGGCCAACGCCGTCGAGCCCTACTTCAACTACGGGAGGAACGTGCTCCGGGTCACCGTGCCCTAGCCGTCCCTCGAGGAAACGGCCCCGGTCGCGCCGGCGGGCGGCCGGGTGACGCCGCGCCTCCCTGCGCCGCGGCCGTCCGGAAGGAAGTTATGGACAAATTCGTCATTCAGGGTGAAACCCGGCTCGAGGGTTCGGTGCCCGCGGCGGGGGCCAAGAACGCCGCGCTCCCCATCATGGTGGCCGCGCTCCTGGCCCCGGGGACCTCCCACCTGACCCGGGTCCCCCGGCTTCGCGACATCACCACCCTGTCCCACCTTCTCGAGGTCCTGGGGATGAAGGTCTCCCGGGAAGGGGACGCCCTGACCATCGATGCCGGCGACCTGGCCTCGGTGGAGGCTCCCTACGACCTGGTGAAGACCATGCGGGCCTCGGTCTACGTCCTCGGGCCGCTCCTGGCCCGGGCCGGCCGCGCCCGGGTCTCCCTCCCCGGCGGCTGCGCCTGGGGGCCCCGCCCGGTGGACCTGCACCTGAAGGGGATGCGGGCCCTCGGCGCCCGGATCGAGATCGACGAGGGCTACATCGTGGCCGAGGCGCCGGAGGGTCTCCGCGGCGCCGACGTCTACCTGGACATCCCCTCGGTGGGGGCGACGGGGAACGTGATGATGGCCGCGGTGGGGGCCAGGGGCACCACCCGGATCCAGAACGCCGCCCGCGAACCGGAGATGCCCGCCCTGGCCGAATTCCTGAACGCGATGGGGGCGGACGTCCGGGGAGCGGGCAGCTCGGAGATCGTGATCGAAGGCGGGCGTCCGCTTCGTCCCGCCGAGGCCTCGGTGATCGCCGACCGGATCGAAGCGGGAACGTTTCTGGTCGGGGCGGCGGTGACCGGAGGCGACGTCACCGTGACCGCCTGCGAGCCCCGGCATCTCGCCGCCCTCACCGCCAAGCTCCGCGAGGCGGGGACGGAGGTGACCGAGGGGGAGGACTGGGTCCGGGTCCGGGCCGGAACGCGACCCAAGGCGGTCAAGGTCAGCACCGATTTCTACCCCGGCTTCCCCACCGATCTCCAGGCCCAGATGATGGCCCTGGCCGCGGTGGCCGAGGGGACCTCGGTGCTCGCCGAGGGCATCTATCGCGACCGCTTCACCCACGTGCCCGAGCTGCAGCGCCTGGGCGCCCGGATCGAGCTGGACGACAACGTGGCGGTGGTGGAGGGCCGCGAGCGGCTCTCCGGCGCCCACGTCATGGCCACCGATCTCCGCGCCTCGGCCGCCCTCATCCTGGCCGGCCTGGCCGCGGCGGGTGAGACCCACGTCTCCCGCGTCTACCACATCGACCGCGGTTACGAACGGATCGAGGCCAAGCTCGCCGGGCTGGGCGCGACGGTGCGGCGCGAAGACGAACCGCTGGTCGTCTGACGTGGAGCACGCGGGAACGCGCTTCGCCATTCTCGGCACCGCCGGTCACATCGATCACGGAAAGACCGCCCTGGTCCGGCTCCTGACCGGCACCGACACCGACCGGCTGAAGGAGGAGAAGGCCCGGGGCATTTCCATCGACCTGGGCTTCGCCCATCTCGATCTCCCCGGCGGACTCTCCTGCGGCGTGGTCGACGTTCCCGGCCACGAACGGTTCGTGAAGAACATGCTGGCCGGGGCCTGCGGCGTGGACGCCATGCTCCTGGTCATCGCCGCCGACGAGGGGGTGATGCCCCAGACCCGCGAGCACCTGGACATCCTCGACCTCCTGGGGGTGAAGCGCGGGGTGGTGGCGCTCACCAAGATCGACATGGTGGAGGAGGAGTGGCTGGATCTGGTCACCGAGTCGGTGAGCGAGTACCTCGCCGACCGCGGATTCGGCGACTTCCCGGTGGTGCCGGTGTCGTCCAGGACCGGCGAGGGGAAGGACGCGGTCCTGGCCGCCCTGGCCGGGGCTCTCGCGGAGCTGGAGGAGAGGCCGACCGGCCGGGCCAGCCGGCTTCCCGTGGACCGCGCCTTCGTGGTGGAGGGATTCGGCACCGTGGTGACCGGAACCCTGTGGCGGGGAACGATCCGGCCCGGCGACCGGCTGGTGGTGGAGCCGGGAGCGGTGGAGACCCGGGTGCGGAACGTGGAGGTCCACGGCGAGAACGTGGCCGAAGCCCGGGCCGGCCAGCGCACCGCGGTGGCCCTGGCCGGGATCCCGCGCGACGCCGTGCCCCGCGGCACCTGGCTCCTGGCTCCCGGCACCCTGCATCCCGCGTCCATGCTGGACGTCCGGCTCCGGGTGCTCCCGGACGCGCCCAAGGAACTTCGCCACCGCCAGCGGGTGCGATTCCATCTGGGGGCGAGCGAGATCCTGGGGCGGCTGGTGCTCCTGGAAGGGGAACGGATCGAACCGGGAGGAGAGGGTCTGGCCCAGATCCGGCTCGAGGAGCCGGCGGTGGCCGACCGCGGCGACCGCTTCGTCCTTCGCTCCTACTCCCCGGCCCGGGCCATCGCCGGGGGAACGGTGATTCTTCCCGACGCCCCCAAGCGGCGCCGGGGGCACGGGAAGGCCCTGGAGGAAATCCGACGGGAAGAGTCGGGGAGCGTCGAAGACCGTTTCCTGGCCGCTCTGGCGGCGCTGCCGTTCGGGGGGAGCGCGGCGGAGGCGGCCCGGGGGGCCGGCCTGGCGCCCGCCGAGGCCTCGGAGGCAGAGGCACGGCTGGTGGAACTGGGCGAGGCGGTCCGCCTCCCCGACGGCAACCTGGTGACCCGGGAGCGGATCGAGAGTCTCTCCCGTCGGGCGGAAGAGGTTCTCGAGGAGCTTCAGCGGGCCAACCCCCTGCGCTGGGGAACCAGCCGGGGGGAACTCAAGAGCCGGCTGGGGGCCAAGCTACCCTCGGCGCTGTTCGATCATCTCACCACCGCCCTGGCCGCGGACGGCCGGCTGACCCAGCGGGAGGATGTCCTGCGCGGGGGGAGCGGGGAGATGGAGCTGGCCCCGGAACTCGAGGCCCGGGTGGAGCGCGTGGCCCGCGAGCTCGAGGCGGGGGGGGTGACCCCGCCGACCCCCAAGGAACTCCAGACCCGCTTGGGGTTCAACGTCTTGGACGTTCTGGAGCACTTGACTTTCCGCGGGGACGCGGTGAAAGTCACGCCCGAACTCTTCATGAGTCCGGATTCGGTGAGGCGGATCGTCGAGTGGCTTGAAAGTTTTTTTCAAAGCCATGCCGAGCTCTCCATGGCGGATCTCCGGGAGGCCCTGGGAATGAGCCGGAAGTATTCGGTGCCGGTCCTGGAGCACCTCGACCGGCAGGGCTGGACCCGCCGGGCCGGGGACGTCCGGGTGCCGGGAAGACGGCTGGAAGGCACCTCCCGATCGTGAAAGACTGGATGAAAGCCGGGTACGGAATACCCCCCGGCGGGGCAAGGTAGCAAACAATGGAACGACGCTTGAGTGGGAGCCCGGGTGAAGAGCTCAAGGGTGCCCGCGATGCGGAACTGGTGGCCCGCTCGAAGGCCGGCGATACGGTGGCCTTCGGGGAACTGGTCCGCCGGTATCAGAAGCCGGTCTTCCGAATCGTGCTGCGCATGGTCAAGAGCCAGGACGATGCGGACGATCTGACTCAGGACACGTTTGTCCGGGCGTATCGCGGCCTCAAGACCTTCAAGGAAGAGTACGACTTCCATCCCTGGCTCTACCGGATCGCGGTCAACCAGGCCATCAACTTCATCAACCGGCGAAAGCGTCAAGCCGCGGTGGACCTGGAAGACGTCCCCGAAGGGGACATCAAGACCGGCCCGGAGCCCGAGAGTCCGATGCAGGCCGCCTCCCGAAGGGAGCTCCTGGATCAGCTCGAAGGCGCGCTCGGGAGCCTTCCCGATGATCAACGCACCGTGTTTCTCCTGCGCGTGCAGGAGGGTCTCTCTTACGAGGAGATCGCGAAGGCCATGGGAACACCGAAAGGAACGGTGATGTCTCGACTGGCAAGGGCGCGCATGGCGCTTCGCAAATACCTCGATATGCCTTCCATGTGAGCAAAGAGGATCCAGCACCGATGAGCACGTCGACACACCCCTCGTCCGACGATCTGAGCGCGTACTTCGATCATGAACTTTCCGACACCGAAGCCGCAGCCACCGCCACCCACCTCGCCGATTGTCCCGGCTGCCGATCCCACATCGAGGCCTTCGCCGTCCTGTCCGAGCTCGGCCCCCGTGTGGAAGAGATGCTCCCGGGCGAGGCGTACTGGTCCGATCTTCCCGATCGCGTCCTGACCCGCCTGGCCATCGAAGAGGGCGCCGCCGGCGCGCCGGCGGCGGCCAAGGGCTCCTCGTTTTGGCGGAGCCTCTGGAATCCCCAGGGCGGCTGGAGATGGGCGGTAGGCTCGACGGCCGCCGCCGTTTTGCTGGTGGGCGCGTGGTTCACCATCCACCAGGCCCAGAATCCCGCCGCTCCCCTGGGGACCGGCATCGCCGAGAACCGCGCCGCTCCCGTCGAGGTTCCTCCGCCCGGCGCGGGATTGGCGGGCACCCCGCTCATGACCGGGGCCGGCGGCCCGGTGGAGACGGCTCAGCTCGTGGACAACCGCGTGGCCGACGCTTCGCCCGGCCTGAGCCCCGACGCCTTTTCCCGGCAGGTCATCACGACCCTGGGCGGGCGGGAAAACCTCGGCACGAGCCTCAACATCGCCTCGGGGCAGGCGGTCGCGGGCGACGGAACGGCCTCCCCGATCGCCGATCAGGTGGCCTGGACGCTTCCCCCCCTCGGGCTCCAGGCCCGCCTGGAGACCCAGGGCGTGGTGAGTTGCGGCCCCGGCGAAAGCCCCCTGGAAAAGGCGTTCGTCTGCGCGGCCAAGGCCGACGAGATGGGGCAGAGCGCGCTGGCCCGACAGGGTTACCAGGTGGTTCAGCGCTTCTCCGATCAGAGCCGGCCCATCTACTGGGAGGCGGACTACCGCCTGACCTATCACCAGTGGCGGCAGCGGCTGGCCAGCGTGCCCGCGGGACCGCAGCGCGCCCAGATCCTGGACGACATGCACCGGCTCGCGGACCAGTCCTACACGAGCTGGAAGAAGACGGGGAACCTTCCGGACTGCCAACGGGCCTGGTGCATGAACCGGGCGTTCTACCGGTTGGCGGCCGAGGTTTCCGGGGTGGGCTCGATTCCCGAGCAGACCGCGAGGATGAACGCGCTCGTGAGCTGCATGAACCAGTAGGCGCTTCAGACGGTGTTTATGGAGACAATCAACCGGATGATCCCGTAAGCAATTGATCAGTTAGTCGAGGTCAAATCGAACGACGAGCCCGGGTGATGAGCCCGGGCTCGCGGTCTTTAAGGGGGGCGCGCCTCCGGATCCGGGTGTCCTGGTTGGGATGTGATTCCGGGCCCTTCATCCCGGCCCGGGTCAGGCGCGGGCCGGCCCCCGCGCCGAGTAGTACCAGCGCATGACCTCGTCCTTCACCCGGAGCGACAGCTCGGCGACCCCGCCGAGCGATTCCGCGTAACGCCGGCCGCGCTCGGCATAGGCCGCGCGAAGGTCGTCGTCCCGGAGCAGCCGCTCGACCGCATCCCGGAGCGCCCCGGGGTCTCCCGCCGGCACGACCAGGGCTTCGTCGGTCAGGACGTCGGAAACCCCCGGCCCCTCGGTCAGAACGCAGGCTTTGCCCAGCCACATGGCGTTGAGATAGGTGCCGATGCTGGACGAGCAGATGTTGTCCGGGCGGATCGGGATGACCACGAGCTTCGCTCCCGAGAGGATACGGTGGACCGCTTCCTGGGATCCGTCGTTCTCCAGGACCTCGATCCACTCCGGGACCTGGGTGATGAGCGATCCGTGCTCGCGCAGGACGGCGGGATCCCGGAACGGCATCACCGCTTCCAGGCCGCGAACCGCGGAGAAGTACACGTCGTAGTCCCGGCAGGACTGGCCGAAGATGGTGACGTATCCCCCCTCGCTCGCCGCGGGGCCGAACCGGTCGCGGAGATTCGGCTTGAAGGGAACGTAGCCGCTTCGCTCCGGGCCGATGCCGTACAGGCGGGAGTAGCCGCTCAGATCGCGGAAGTAGTGGATGAAGAAGTCGATCCGGTCCAGCGCCGTTCTGAGCAGCCGGTGCCTTGGCGCGGAGGTGGGTGGGCGGAGGATGATGTCGACGATGACGACCTTCCTCCCCAGGAGCTTCGCCTTCAGCGCGATCCGGAGGTCCTGGTTCACGACGACCAGGTCGGCGCGGAGGAGTTCGGACACCGGATAGCCGGACGTCTTGACCGTCCGCCACTCGTCCCCGCCGGCGGTGAAGCTCGCCGGAAAGGGAAACTCGGTCAGGACGGTTCTCAACTCCTTCCCCCCGGATGGCACCGGGGGGCGGTTCCCTGCCCGCGGAGGCGGTTTCGGGGCCGGTCCGCGGGAGCGAGCCGGGGTGCGGGCCCATTCGTGCGATTGTCCGAGCTGCCCATCGACCGCCTCGATTCCAGGCTGTGCGTTCCGGGCCGGGAGCCCGCGCTCCCGGAACCGCCCCCCTCAGAGCGGGATGTTGCCGTGCTTCTTGGCCGGAAGGCTCTGGCGCTTGTTCCGGAGGGAGTGGAGCGCGCGGATGAGCTTCGGCCGGGTCTCCCGCGGCTCGATCACGTCGTCCAGATAGCCCAGCTCGGCGGCCACGTAGGGGTTGGCGAACTTGTCGTTGTACTCGGCCACCAGGCGCTCCCGCTCGGCCTCGGGATCGGCCGCCCCCGCCAGTTCCCGCCGGTAGAGGATGTTGACCGCGCCCTCGGCTCCCATCACCGCCAGCTCCGCCGAGGGCCAGGCCACGTTGTAGTCGCCGCGAATGTGCTTGGAGCTCATCACGTCGTAGGCCCCGCCGTAGGCCTTCCGAAGCACCACGGTGAGCTTGGGCACGGTGGCCTCGCAGTAGGCGTAGAGAAGCTTGGCCCCGTTGGAGATGATCCCGCCCCACTCCTGGGCGGTGCCGGGGAGGAACCCCGGAACGTCCTCGAAGGTCACGAGCGGGATGTTGAAGCAGTCGCAGAACCGGACGAACCGCGCCCCCTTCCGGGACGAGTTGATGTCCAGCACCCCGGCCAGGAACCGCGGCTGGTTGGCCACGATGCCCACCGGGTGGCCGTCCAGCCGGGCGAACCCCACCACGATGTTCCGGGCGTAGTGCTCGTGGACCTCGAGGAACCGGCGGTCGTCCACCACGGCGTGGATCACGTCCTTCACGTCGTAGGGCTTGTTCGACTCCTCGGGGATCAGGCCCTGGAGCGCCTCGTCCATCCGGTTGGGGTCGTCGGAGGGGGGCCGGTAGGGGGGGTCCTCCACGTTGTTCTGGGGGACGTAGCCCAGCAGCTCCCGGATCAGCCGGAGGGTGTCCCGGTCGTCCTCGGTGGCGAAGTGCGCCACCCCGCTCTTGGCGTTGTGGGCGCCCGCCCCCCCCAGCTCCTCGTGGGTCACCTCCTCCATGGTCACGCTCTTGATCACGTCGGGCCCGGTCACGAACATCTGGCCGGTGCCCTTGGCCATGATGATGAAGTCGGTGATGGCGGGGGAGTACACCGCCCCCCCCGCGCAGGGGCCCATGACCGCGGAGATCTGGGGCACCACCCCGCTGGCCAGGGTGTTCCGGAGGAAGATGTCCGCGTAGCCCCCGAGGCTGGCCACCCCCTCCTGGATCCGGGCCCCCCCCGAGTCGTTGAGGCCGATCACCGGGGCCCCGTTCTGCACCGCGAGGTCCATGAGGTTACAGATCTTCCGGGCGTTGGCCGCGGAGAGGGTCCCCCCGAACACCGTGAAATCCTGGGCGAAGACGTAGACCAGGCGCCCGTCGATCCGTCCGAACCCGGCCACCACCCCGTCCCCGGTGATCTTCCGCTTCTCCATCCCGAAGTCGGTGCAGTCGTGGGTGACGAATACCCCCAGTTCCTGGAAGGTGCCGGGGTCGAGGAGGAGCTCAATCCGCTCCCGGGCGGTGAGCTTTCCCTGGCCGTGCAGCTTCTCGATGCGCTCGGAGCCCCCTCCCAGGGCGGCCGCGGCCCGGCGCCGCTGAAGCTCCTCGATGCGGTTCTTGACGCTCATGAGACGGGTCCCCCGATGGCCGCCCTTCCGGGCCGGTCACGAATCTGCTTGTGCCAAAGGCAATTACGGAAATCCTAGTGCGGACCGGGCCTTCGGTCAATCCTCGGCTCCCCCCCGGCGCGCTTGACTGGCCTTTCCGGGGTCTCTAGCATGGACCGGTTGAATTCCACGGAGCTTCTTTCTTCCCGACCCAGGTTCGGCCCGCGGGCCGGAGGCGACACGCACTCATGAAGACCCGGGTGGCCGTCCTGTCCGCCAAACGCACCCCGATCGGCAAATACCTCGGCTCCTTCGCGGGAACCCCCGCGGTGGATCTCGGGGTGGCCGCGGCCCGTGCCGCCCTGGCCGCCTCGGGGATCGAGCCCGCCGACGTCGATGAGACCTTCTTCGGCCACGGCCGCCAGGCCGGTTGCGGCCCCAATCCGGGACGGCAGGTGAGCGTGCGGGCCGGGCTCCCCCATGAGGTGCCCGCCTTGACCGTGAACCAGGCCTGCGGATCGGCCCTCAAGTCCCTCTTCATGGCCCGGGAGCGGATCCTCCTCGGCGAGGCCTCGGTGGTGCTGGCCGGCGGGATGGAGAACATGACCCGCGTCCCCCACATGCTCCCCGACCTTCGCCTGGGGTACAAGATGGGGGACCGGCCCCTGGTGGACGGCATGTACAAGGACGGGTTCATCTGCCCCCTGGCCGAGCAGGTCATGGGCGAAACGGCCGAGACCCTGGCCGAGCGCTACGGGATTCCCCGGGAGGAGCAGGACGCCTACGCCGCCCGGAGCCAGAACCGGGCGGAGGCGGCGCGCAAGGAGGGCCGGTTCCGGGGGGAAATCGCCCCGGTCTCCGTGAGCGGCCGGAAGGGCCCCGTCGAGGTCTCGGAGGACGAGCACCCCCGCGACGGGGTGACCGCGGAATCCCTGGCCCGGCTGCCCGCGGTGTTCCGCAAGGACGGAACCGTGACCGCGGGGAATTCCAGCGGCATCACCGACGGGGCGGCCGCGCTGGTGCTGGCCTCGGAGGCGGTGGTGCGGGAGCGGGGGCTCGCTCCCCTGGCCTGGCTGGAGGACGGGGTGACCGCGGGGGTGGACCCCCGGGTCATGGGGATCGGGCCGGTTCCCGCGGTCCGGAGGCTGGAGGAGCGCACCGGACGCCCCCTGGCCGGCTACGACCTGGTGGAACTCAACGAGGCTTTTGCCGCCCAGGTGCTCGCGGTGGACCGCGACCTGGGCTTCGACCACGACACGCTGAACGTCAACGGCGGCGCGATCGCCCTGGGGCACCCGATCGGAGCCACCGGGGCGCGGATCGTCGTGACCTTGGTTCACGAGATGATCCGCAGGGGCGCCCGGACCGGACTCGCCACGCTGTGCGTTTCCGGGGGGCTGGGTCTGGCGGCGTCCTTCACGCGGGAGGATTGACATGGAACTGAAAGAGAAGGTGGCCATCGTTTCGGGGGGAAGCGGGGACCTGGGAAGCGCCATCTGCATGCGCCTGGCCAAGGCGGGGGCGAAGGTCGCCCTGACCTACCGGGCGGACCAGAAAGAGGCCACCGAGGTCGTGGACGCGATCGAGGCCATCTCCGGCACCGCGGTGGCCGAGGCGGTGGACATCACCGACTACGACAACGTCTCCGAGTTCGTGAAGCGGATCGTGGCCAAGTGGGGACGGCTGGACATCCTGGTGAACGCGGTGGGGGCCAAGGACCCGGCCACCCTGTTCGAGATGTCTCCCGAGCAGTTCGACCACGTGCTCGACGTCAACCTCCGGGGGTACTTCAACTTCATCCGGGCGGCGGCCACCGTCTTCCGGGAGCAGAACGGCGGCAAGGTGGTGAACGTGGCCTCCCTTCAGGCCACCCAGGGCTCCTCGGCCCTGAACGACGTGGCGGCCAAGATGGGGGTGATCGGTCTCACCCTGGCCGCGGCCCGGGAGCTGGGGCCCTACGACGTGAACGTGAACGCGGTGGCCCCGGGCATGGTGGAGACCGCCGCGCTCAAGGGCACCCCGGCCGAGGACGTCGAGAAAGCTATATCCCGCAGCGTCTTAGGGCGTCTGGCCAAGCCGGAGGAGGTGGCCGACGTGGTCATCTTCCTCTGCTCGGGCAAGGCCCGCCACATCACCGGAGAGGTCATCCGGGTGGACGGGGGCCAGCACCTGTAGGCCCTCCCGGCCTCTCCCCCAACCGCGGATCTTGGGGCGGGGATCCCCCTCTCCCCCCCATATCCAGCCCCGTCGCCGGGCGCCTCTCCTAACTCCCTTGTGCATTTTCTCTTGTCAGAATCCCGCCGGATCGTGTACTCGTTTTCCGGTGCAGGCTTCCCGTGTACCCCGGAAAGTCTCTTTCCGGGTCCGGGAGGTTGGGACAGATGCCTGATCGGGGGGGGTATCGTGCCTCTCCTGTGAAGACCAGCCGCGCCGTCCCTGCGTACGATGCGGCACTTACGATCAAGGAGGGTAGCTCATATGAAGAAGATCCTCTTCTTCAGCATTGCCTTGTGCCTGGTGGCCGGAACCGCCATGGCCCACGACATGAACGGCCGGCTCGGCCTCGGCTTCACCAACTCCGACTTCCCGGTCGGGGGGCGTTACTGGGCCTCCGAGAAGGTCGGGGTGGATGTCGGAATCGGCTATATGACCCATAACGACCACGAGGCCAAGACCTACGGGATCGACGTGGGCGTGCCGATCGTGCTCATGAACGACGCGGACCGGGTGAACTTCCTGGTTCGCCCCGGCCTCAGCTGGATGACCATGGATCCCGGCAACAACGGGGACAAGGCCAAGTCGCTCAACGTGACCGCCGCATTGGAGTTCGAGGTCTTCGTGACCGACGACTTCAGCGTGAGCGCGGCTCACGGGTTCGGGTTCATGAGTTATGACTCGGGCGCGGAAGGTTCGAGCTCGACCTCGGACTACGGCTTCTTCGGTAACAACTGGACCAACTTCGGGTTCCACTACTACCTGAAGAAGAACTAAGCGACTCCAAGCCCATGGTTCACGGATCCAATGGAGGCCCCGCCGCGCCCGCGGCGGGGCCGGGTCCTTTTTCCCGGAATCTGTCCTGCCCGGCCCTGGCCGCCCTGTTGCTGATCCTGGCCACGGTCGTCCCGAGCCAGCCGGCCGCGGCGGGGGAACGCCCCGCGGCGTCGGGCTTTGGCCGCAACGTCTCCGGACGGCTCGGCCTGGGGATGCTTTCCCCCGAAGCCCCGATCGCCGTGCGCTACCTCTTCGACCCCCGCCTGGGGATGGAGCTGGGAGCGGGAATCGGCCACCGGGAGGGGCGGGGAACGACGGTGGTCCTGGACGGAGGGCTGCTTCTGGCCCTGGCCCCCGGCGATCGCCTGAACTTCTACCTGCGTCCGGGGGTCCGGTTCCGAAGCGTGAACGCGTCGGATGAGGGGGCTACCACCACGGTGTCCTTCACCGCCACGCTGAGCTTCGAGGTCTTCATGACCCGCGATTTCTCGGTCACCGCGGAGCAGGGCCTGGTGATGGACTTTGTGAGCCCCCCCGACGGCCTCGACCACACCGATTTCGGAACTCTCGGCGGGCCCTGGACCCGGCTCGGGTTCTACTACTACCTGGGCGCTCCCTGATCGACCGGGCGACCCGGTCCCTCACTCCCCCCCCTTCACCGTGTTCGGGGGTTCCAGCCCTCCGAGGGTGCGGAGGTTGTGCGCCACTCGCCGGGCCAGGAGCCCGGTCATCCCCAGGGCCGCCGCGATCCCCACGATGTCGAACACCGTCATCCCGATCCCGAACAGGTTGAAGGGAAGCCCCCGGGCGTAGAGCACGGTGAGGTTCAGGACGATGAGGAGGATCCGGACCTCGGTGGGTCCCACCCCCCCGTAGCCGTAGCGGAACTCGCCGAAGATATAGGTTTCGAGGTATACGTTGATGGAGAGCACCAGGTAGGCGGTCACGATGGCCAGCGAGGTGCCGAGGAGCATGAAGGGCGAAAGGCCCATCCCGAGCCCGATCGCGAAGGTGGAGTAGGCGTCGGAGATGTGGTCCAGGTAGAACCCGTACCGGGGGCGCTCGATGTGGCGCACCCGGGCGAGGGTTCCGTCCAGGCTGTCCGCGAACCAGTGGATCACGATGGCCGCGTTGGCCACCCAGAGCCAAGCCGGGCTTCGATTGGACAGGATGTAGGCCGCGCCGATCACCGAAGCCGCGGCCAGCCCGAGCACGGTAAGGTGGTCGGGGAGCACCGGCGCGGGAAGACGGGCGGCCAGCCGGGGGAGAGCCCACTTCTCGAACCGGGTCAGCATGAACTGCGCGGTGCGCCGGTGTTTGACGTCTTCGTCGGCCATCCTGGCCGGATAAGACCGGATCTGCCCGGGAATTGCAACCGGCAATCGGGGCGGAGGCGCCCCCCTCTCACCGCAGGCTGAACACGAACGGGATCAGCACCCTGGTCCTGACCGGCCGATGGCGCTGGAGTCCCGGGGTGAAGAGCCACTGCCGGGCCGCGTCCAACGCGGCCCGCTCCAGGGCGGGGATGGTGTCGGAGCTCTTGATCCGGGCGGACAGGACCCGCCCGGTCTCGCCGATCACCACCTCGACGGTGACCGTCCCCGTGGCCCGGGCCTCCCGGGCGATGTCCGGATAGACCGGCTGGACCCGCTTCAGGATGGCCGGATCCCGGTCCACGGCCTCGAACACTCCGGGCTCGGGCGGCGGGGCGGTCACCGGGTGGGCGAAGGGATCGTCGTTGAAGATCGGGATCGTGGTGCGGGGGTCGGCGGTGTCAGTGACGTCGATCTCGGAGGGGAGGAGGGGGCGCTTCACCTCCTTCGGCGGCTCCTGGATCTTGATCAGGTCCGGAACCTGAATCAGCTCGAACGGCTCGTTTTCCGGGAGCCGGTAGGGGCGGATCCGCATCGCCGGCACGCTCAGGAAGAGCGCCACGTGCAGAACGACGCCGATGGCGAGGGTGGTCTCGAGGGTCCGGGGGTAGCGGGACTTGAAGGCGAACTGGGCGGTCAGGGCGCGCTCGGTCATGGCAACGGTCCTCCCCACTGGGTGGTCGGTCGCTCACAACCCCGGCGCGGCAGACTCAGCCTCAAGGAACTCGGCCTCAAAAATTTGGGGCACCCGGCTTTCGGGTGCCCCTACGGCGACACAAGAGCGGGCTTGTATACTCTTGCGACGCGCGATCCCCCCCTCAGGGATCAGGATGGTTCCCTGCGTCCGCTTGTTCGTCCGAGAACGAACCAGACCTTGATGGGAGGCATCCCCAGGCCGAGCGGGCGCTTGCTTTGCAATACCCTACGGACGCTTCGTGGTCGCAGGGAACCAGTCGTTGTGGCCGTCGAGCCCGCCCCGGGGCGGGGCCGCGACCTGAAATCCGGTTGCCGTGATGCCGATCCACCCCGCCTCGGGTTGAGGGCCGCGTGGGTGGCTCGCCGGTGGCTGCCTCTTCACCGAACGAGCCACCCTGCCGGGGTTGGAGAGTAGCATTCGCGGCTTTTTGGTGCTTCGAAGCTGCATCCCTCTTCCGAGAGAGTCTCGCTGCTTCGATCACCTGTATACGCAAGCCGCGTGCCAGCCGTCCGCACTCGAGGCGAAGGTCTTCCATATCATTGGAGCAAGATAACTTAGGCTTTGACAGGCCGGGCGTGCCGCGGCGGACCGGTCGGGGAGACGGCGAGGGCCGATGGGTACCAAAAACCCATACCCGGAAGCCGATGAGCGGTAACGCGCTAATTTGCAAGCAATTCCCGGTGGATACCTCATACCCGGAGAATCGGCTCAAGGAACCGGTCCTTTCCATTCTGGAAAGCCCTTGGTTCGCGCCGTGGAATCCGCAGTAGGATCAGCCCGAGGTGATTTGATGGTGGACTGGAACGAGCTCTTCAACGATCCGCAGAACGTCCTGGACGTGCCCGAGGCTCTGGCCGTCGAGCTGGCCGAGACGCTCTCTCCCCGGGCCCGGGTGCTCGATCTGGGTTGCGGCGCGGGGCGGCACCTGGCGCTCCTGGCCTCGCGGGAGCTGAAGACCGTCGGCATCGACACCGCTCCCAACGGCCTCTCCCGGAGCCGCGAGCGGTTGGACGCCCGCGGACTCGCCGCCCACCTGGTGCGGGGGGACTTTCGCCGGCCGCTCCCTTTTCGGGACGGCCTCTTCGACGCCGTGCTCACCGTGAAGACCGTGAATCACGGCATGCCCGACGAGGCGGCCCGGGCCTTTCACGAGGCGGCGCGGGTCCTCAGGCCGGGCGGGCGGCTGGTGGGGATCGTGATCTCGGCCTCGGACGCCCGCTTCGGGGACGGGGAGGAGGTGGCGGAGCGGACCTTCGTCCACCACAGCCCCCCCGAAGCCGGGGTGCCCCACCACTACTTCACCGAGGCCGAGCTGCGGGAGCTCATGGCCGGGTTCTCCTTCGTGGACCTCTCCCTCACCGAGCGCTACGTGAGCCCGGCCGAGCCGATCTTCGGGCGGTACCGGTTCCGGCCGGGGGTGGCGCCCTGGCTTCGGCACTGGCAGTTCCGGGCGGTCCTCTGAGGCGCGGCCGGAGAGTCTCCGGGGGCCTGGAGTCGCGCCGGACCGTCCCCCGGCTTCCTCGGTGGGAACGCGACCGGGGGGCGAACCGTCCCGCTCCGGTACGGATGTTTCAAATTGAGACGCGCTTGCTGTTTCAACCTGAAACACACCCTCGGTCCGGGAGCTGTTTCGATGTGAATCGGAGGGGTAGACCACGGGCAAATTGTTGTACAATAACAGCTTGAATGCAACCCGGGTCGCTTGAAACAAGTTGGCACGTTGCCTGCTTATTACGTTTTCGCAAGGGGACGGAAGAGGTTGGACGGACCGGTCTTCCGATCCCAGGGTTTGAACACGATCATCGGCGGGCCGCTACCACCGGCCCAGAAGACCACGGAGGTAATGAAAATGGCGCTTGTTCGCTGGAGACCCATGAACGACCTTATGAGCATTCAGGACGAGATCAACCGGGCTTTCGACGAGGCCTGGCGCGGGCGGTCCCATCCGGCGGCGGCCGGAATGTGGTGGCCGGCGGTGGATCTCACCGAGAACAAGAACGAGTTCAAGGTGGTGGCCGAGCTTCCGGGGATGAAGCGGGAGGACGTGAAGATCGCCCTGACCGAGAACGTCCTCACCGTCCGCGGTGAGAAGCGGGCCAGGAAGGAAGAGGAGAACGAGAGCTGGCACCAGGTCGAACGGAGCTACGGCTCCTTCGAGCGGAGCTTCCAGCTCACCTGCCCGGTCGAGCCGGGCAAGGTGAAGGCGCGGTTCGAGGACGGCGTCCTCACCGTGACCCTCCCCAAGTCCGAGGCGTCGAAGCCCCGGGAGATCGACATCGAGAGCTGAGTCGAGTGCATGGGGAGGGGGTCGGCAGAGACCCCCTCCCCGATACCGCCGCGGGCCGCATCCGGCATCGGCCGGGAGCGCGCCCGCCGTGCGCTACCAAAGGCAAAGGTGATTTGAATGGGAAAGATAATCGGCATTGACCTCGGAACCACCAACTCCTGCGTCGCCGTCATGGAGGGCGGCGAGCCGGTGGTGATTCCCAACTCGGAGGGAGGACGCACCACGCCCTCGGTGGTCGCGTTCACCAAGAGCGGGGAGCGCCTGGTGGGCCAGGTGGCCAAGCGACAGGCCATCACCAACCCCAAGCACACCATCTTCTCCATCAAGCGGTTCATGGGGCGCGCCTACGACGAGGTCAAGGGCGAATCCTCGATGGTGCCCTACGAGATCGTGGCCCACGGGAGCGGCCAGGTGTCGGTCAAGGTGGGGGACAAGGAGCACACGCCGCCCGAGATCTCCGCGATGATCCTGCAGAAGATGAAGCAGACCGCGGAGGACTATCTCGGCCAGAAGGTCACCGAGGCCATCATCACCGTTCCGGCCTACTTCAACGATTCCCAGCGCCAGGCCACCAAGGACGCCGGCCGCATCGCCGGGCTCGACGTCAAGCGCATCATCAACGAGCCGACCGCGGCCGC
>CAYRIJ010000028.1:0-20969 GCA_964424285.1 uncultured bacterium | reverse complement strand
TCTACGACGAGGCCCCGCGCTCCTTCGCCCGCACCCGGGACATGATGCGGATCCTGAGCGAGAAGTTCGGCATGCGCTATCCCTACCCGGTCTACCGCCAGGTCGAGGTGGAGGACTTCCTCTTCGGGGGCATGGAGAACATCACCGCGACCACCCTGACCGCGCGGACCCTGCACCCGCAAACCGTGGAGGAGACCCACCCCAGCGACGCCCTGGTCGCCCACGAGCTCGCGCACCAGTGGTTCGGGGACCTGGTGTCGAGCCGGGACTGGGGGAACATCTGGCTCAGCGAGGGCTTCGCGACCTTCGGCGAGACGATCTATCAGGAGTTCGCCTTCGGACCGGAGGCCGGGGCGTGGGACGCCTACGAGAACCTCCGGAGCTACCTCCGAAGCGACCGGAGCTACCGCCGGCCCCTGGTCACCCGCTACTACGACAGCTCGGACGACCTCTTCGACAGCGTCTCCTACGCCAAGGGCTCCCTCGTCCTGGGAATGCTCCGGGCCCGGCTCGGGGACTCCGTCTTCTGGGCGGTGCTCCGGCGCTTCCTGGAGGAGCACCGGGCGGGAAGCGTGGACAGCCACGACTTCCGGGACATCGCGGCCGAGGTGAGCGGCGTGCCGCTGGACCGGTTCTTCGACCAGTGGGTCTACCACGGGGGACACCCGGAGATCGAAGCCTCCTGGGATTACGACGCGCGGACGCGCCTCGTCCACCTCTCCCTGGCCCAGACCCAGAAGACCGACGCCCTGACCCCGCTCTTCCACATCGAAACCGACGTGGACCTGACCGGGGAGGGCTGGACCCGGCGGGTGGGGGTGACCCTCGACCACGCCCGGGGGGACTTCTACTTCGAGGCGCCGTCGCGGCCGCTGATGGTGGAGTTCGACCGGGACGAGAAGATCGTGAAGACCCTCGAGTTCAGGAAATCGACCGAGGAGTTCGCCCGCCAGCTGCGCCGGTCGGCCTCGGTGGTGAGCCGGGGGCGGGCGGCGAGGGCCCTGGGCGCGAAGAAGGACCCGCGGTCGGTGGATTCCCTCCGGGTGGCGCTCCTCGACGAGCGGGAGTTCTGGGGGGTGCGGGGCGAGGCGGCGGGCGCCCTGGCCGAGATCGGCGGCGATCGGGCCGAGGCCGCGCTCCTGGCCGCCATGGCCACCCCCAAGGCCCGGGTTCGCATGGCGACGGCGGAGGCCCTGGGGGGGTTCTCCGACTCCCGAGCCATGGATCGTCTCCGGCGGACCGCGCTCACGGATTCGGTTCCCGAGGTCTCGGAGCGCGCGCTCCGGGGAGTGGGCCGGGCCGGGAAGGACGGGGCGCCCGGGGCCTTCGACGTCCTGAAGGCGGCCCTCGACCGGGAATCCTGGGGGGACACGGTGCGACGGGCCGCGGTGACCCGGTTCCGGACGCTGGGCGACCCCGGAGCGGTGGACCTGGTGCTCCCCCTCACCCGGGCCATGGTCGAGACCCGGACCCGGCGGGAGGCGCTGGAGACCGCGGGATACCTGGGCGGGAAGCTCGACGACGACGACGCCCGGCGAAAGACGATCCGCCGGCGGCTCCTGGCCGCCCTCGACGATCCCTTCCTCCGCATCCGGCAGTCCGCGGTCCGGGGACTCCGGGACCTCGGCGATGCCGAAACGGTGCCGGTCCTCGACCGGCTGGCCGGGAGCGACGTGGACCGTGGCCTCCAGGCATCGGCGCGAAGCGCCGCGGAAGCCATCCGGAGGGGGGACGGCGCGGCGGCCTCCCGCCAGGAGATGGACCGGCAGCTGGAGCGCCTCCGCCACGCCTCGGACGAGATGAAGCAGGAGATACGGCGGCTCGAGGCCCGCCTGGAGGCGGTCAGCCCGGCCCCCGAGACCGCTCCCGCGGAGCGCCGCCAGGACCGGTAGCTCCCCGAGTCGCCCCGAGGGCCGGCCCCTCGGGAACTCCGCCCGCGGCGACCGCCTCGGCATCCGCCCCCCCGCATAGTATGCTCCGACTCGAGCCCCGGAGTCCGCATCCCGAACCCCGGCCCGAGCATGAACGCACCCATCTTCAACCACGTCGTCGTCGTCCTTCTCCTCTCCTCGGTGCTGCTCGTCCTCTTCCATCGGTTGCGGGTGCCCACCGTGCTGGGCTTCATCGTGGCCGGGATGGTGGCCGGGCCCTCCGGCCTGGCCCTGGTCGGCGCGGGCCACGAGGTGGAGGTGCTGGCCGAGATGGGGGTCGTGCTCCTCCTCTTCACCATCGGGCTGGAGATCCCCGTCGGCGCCCTGGGGAGGATGAAGCGGGTGGGAGCGGCCGGCGCGCTCCAGGTCCTGGCCACCGTCGGCGTGGGGGCGGGGATCCTGGCCGCCGCGGGGGAGGGGGCCGGGCGCGCGGTATTCCTGGGACTTCTCCTCGCCTTGAGCAGCACCGCGATCGTCCTGCGCTCCCTCCAGGAGCGGGCGGAGCTGGAGGCCCCCCACGGGACCGCGGCCCTGGGGATCCTGGTGGTGCAGGACCTGCTCGTGGCCCCGATGATCCTGGCCGTCCCCCTCCTGGCCGGCGCCTCGCTCCGGACCGGGGAACACCTGGTTCCCGAGCTTCTGGGCACCGGGGTGCTCCTCGCCCTGGCCGTCCTGGCCCGGTGGGTGGTTCCCTGGGCCCTTCACCAGATCGTGCGGACCCGGGACGGCGAGCTCTTCGTGATCAGCGTGGTGGCCATGTGTCTGGCCGTGGCCTGGCTCACCTACAAAGCCCACCTCTCCCTGGCCCTGGGGGCCTTCATGGCCGGGCTGATCATCTCCTCGTCGGAGTACGGCCACCAGGCCCTGGCCAACGTGCTTCCCCTTCGCCACGTCTTCACCAGCTTCTTCTTCATCTCCATCGGAATGCTGGTGAACCTGCGGATCGCCGCCGAGCACTGGGCGGTGGTGATCCCCGCCGCGATCGGGGTGATGCTGCTCAAGGCGGCGCTCACCGCCGGGGTGCTGCTCCTCCTTCGCTTTCCGCCCCGGACCGCGATCCAGAGCGGAATCGTGTTGGCGCAGGTGGGGGAGTTCGCCTTCGTGCTGCTGAAGTCGGGGAGCGACCGGGGACTGGTCGGGGGAACGACCTACCAGGTCGCCCTGGCGGTCATCCTGCTCACCATGGGGGTCACGCCGCTCCTGGTGGCGGCGGCGCCCCGGTGGGGGCGGGCCCTCGGTCGCCGCGGCCGGGAAGGGGGTCCGAAGGAGTCCCGGCTCGGCGGCCGGAAGACCGCTCTCACCGATCACCTGGTCATCGTGGGCTACGGCCTGGTGGGCCGGAACGTGGCCCGGGCGGCCACCGCGGCGGGGATTCCCCACCTCGGCCTCGAGATGAACTCCGAGACGGTCAAGTCGGCGCGGTCCCGCGGCGAACCGGTCTTCTACGGGGATGCGGTGCACGAGTCGGTGCTCCGCTCGGCGGGGGTGGGATCGGCCCGGGTCCTGGCGGTGGCCATCGCCGACCCCGTGGCCATCCGCACCGTGGTGGCCGCCGCCCGGCGGATGAATCCGGCTCTCCATCTCATCGTTCGGACCCGTTTCGTTCGCGACCTCGAGGAGCTGGTCGCCCTGGGGGCCGACCAGGTGATCCCCGAGGAGTTCGAGACCTCGGTGGAGATCTTCACCCGGGTCCTGGGGGCGTACCTGGTGGCGAAGGGGGATATCGACGCGGTGGCCGCGGACATCCGGGCCGAGGGCTACCAGATGCTCCGCTCCGGATCGCCGGCACGGCTCACCGCGGGGGGGATCGAGCGGGCCCTCCCCGGCCTCGAGATCACCGTGTTCCGGGCGGAGCCCGGTTCCGCGGCGGTCGCCCGCACCCTGGCCGACCTGGAGTTCCGCCGCCGCCACCGGGTCACCGTGCTCGCCCTCCATCACGGGGCGGAGGTACGGGCCAACCCGGGAGGAGAGGAGCGGATCGAACCGGGGGACGCCCTGGTCCTCCTGGGCACCTCGGACGATCTGATCGGGATCGCGCCGCTGTTCGAGACCGGTCAGTAGCGACCGCGCAGGCGCTCCTTGGCGGGGAGGATTTCCAGGCAGGTGGTCCACCACCCGGTGAGGGTGGTCTCCACGAACTCCTCGGGGAGCCCCTCCTCCCGCATCTCCCGGGCCAGCCGCTCGTGGTCGTAGCGGACCGGGACGAAGGTTTCCCGCCAGCCGCGTTCGGGATCCGCCTCCAGCATCGCGTACCAGACCCCGGGGGTCCCGTCGTTCTCCGGCCGCCCCAGTACCCCCACGTTGACGAAGCCCCGGCCGTCGGGAAGCCGGCGGCTCCACTTGATCCCGGTGTGGGTGGCGAGGATGAGACCGGCCCCGGCGGCGTCGAGGAAGTGGCGGAGGAGCCCGTCGGGGGCGGCGCTCTCCCACAGGAACTCGTTCAGGCGGCGGGGGGAGCCGTGACAGGTCGCCACCTCGGTATCCCCCAGGCGGAAGCGGAAGGCGGGAGGGAGCCCGGCCATCCAGCGCCGGTTTTCCTCGGACGTGTGCGAAAACGTGTAGTCATAGGATATCTGGGCGAAGCGGTTGTCGCGGGGATCGGTGTAGCCGCAGCCGCAGTCGTCGAGGCCCGACGCCACCGAGACGTCGTAGTTCCCCCGCATCACCCGCACCCCGCGCTCCCGGAGGAGCGGAAATACCCGGTCGGGATGGGGCCCGAACCCCCCCAGGTCCCCCAGGCAGAAGAGGGCCTCCGCCCCCCGGCGACCGGCGTCGTCGATCGCCTCGGCCAGGGCCAGGTAGTTGTTGTAGATCCCCCCGAAGACCGCGACCCGCCGGAACCCGCCGTCCACCCGCTTCGCCCCGGCCACCGCGGCGGCGGCGTCCGGCCCCGCGCTCACCACGCGAGGATTCCCCGGCGGAAACGGCCGGGCGATCCGGAGCGCGCCACGATCAGAAGTTCCCGCAGGTCATGCCGGTGTCGTAGCAGGTCCGGCAGGCATGGTGGGCCAGGGACACCTCGCCCAGGGCCCCGGCCAGCTCCCCCCGCCCCATGAGGGCCACCCGTTTCCCCACCAGGATCGGACAGGCGTAGATCCCGTCCGCGGTCACCACCCGGGTCGAGGCGCACTGGAGCAGCATCGGATCCAGACCCTCCATCATGTCCCCGGTGATCGCCCCCCCGTCGGCGGGATCCTCGAGCTTCCCGATGCGGAACACCGGCATGATCTTGAGCCGCGGCCGGCGCACCCCCGCCTCCCGCAGCATGCGGTGGAAGGCGTCGTACATCCCCTCCGGCGGCGCGCTCCGCCCCGGTCCCCGGTGCGCGCCCTCCGAGGCCTCGGTCCGCGGACCGAGGAGATACTCGGTGGCGGTGACGATGGGGAGGAGCCCCGCCCGTTCCAGCCGCAACACCGCGCGAACCGCCTTGGCGTGGGCTCCGGCCCCGCGGATCGCGTCGTTTTGTTCGGGGTGGGGATGATCGAGGCTCACCCGGATTTCCAGGGAGTAGCGGGAGGCGCGGGCGGCTTCGGCCAGCGAAGCGGCCAGGCGCTCGGTCACCAGGGTTCCGTTGGTGAGCACGGTGGTGGGTCCGACGGCCAGGGCGTCGGACAGGATGTCCGTCATCTCCGGGTGGAGGAAGGGCTCGCCGCCGGTGAAGTAGATCTCCTTCACCCCCAGGGCCTCCGCCTCGGCCAGGCGGCGCCGGATCGTCCCGCGCTCCAGGAAGGCCATGGTCTTGTTCCGCGGGGAGGAATCCACCAGGCAGTGGGTGCACTCCAGGTTGCAGAGGAGGCCGGTGACCTGGAACCAGATCGAGTCCAGCTCCAGAAGGGCCAGGCGGGCGGGGTCGGACGCGGTTCGGGAGGCGAGTTGGGGGTTCATGTGCCCAAGTATACGGACCCGGGGGCCCGGCTGGGACATCCGCCCCCGCGGTGGGCCCGGCGCCGGGAGCGGGCGGGGCGGGCCGCGCGGCTCAGAGTCGCCTCACCACCACCAGGGTGAGATCGTCGGAGGGGGGCTGGTCCCCGCGGAACGTCTCGACGTCGGCCAGGAGCCGCTTCCCCAGGGTCTCGCAGTCCCACCCATCGACCTCGGCCAGGAACGCGTCCATGCGTCCCTCCTCGTACTGGACCCCGTCCTTCTCGGTCTCGGGGATGCCGTCGGAGAAGATGAGGAGGCTCGCGCCGGAGACGATCTCGGTCTCGGCCGCGGTCCGGGTCATGCCGGGGAGCATGGCCACGGGAAGCCCGGTGGAGTCGAGGGTACGGGGATCCCCTTCCTCGAGGACGAGCGGCGGGTTGTGGCCGGCGTTCACGTAGCGAAGGGTGCCGGTCGCCGGATCGAGGAGCCCGGCGAAGAGGGTGACGTAGGTTCCGGTCTCCACGTGCCGGGCCAGATGGTTCTCCAGGCGCTCCACCAGGTCCAGGGGATCGGTGCAGTCCTCCTCCAGGATCTGAAGGCTGGCCATGACCGTGGCCATGAGCATGGCCGCTCCGATGCCCTTTCCGGTCACGTCGCCCAGCATGAGCCAGACCCGCCCGTCGGAGCGCCGGCGCACGTCGAAGAGGTCCCCTCCGACCTCGTAGCAGGGGGTCTGGTGGGTGAAGACGTCGTACCCCGCGGTCGGATCCGGGAGGCGGTGGAGGAGGTTCCGCTGGATCCGGGCGGCCAGGGCCAGCTCCTGCTGGAGCCGCTCCTGGTGGCGCTCCACCTCTTCCAGGCGGCTGTTGGTGACCTTGACCGCGAGCATGTTGGCCAGCAGGGTGAGAAGGCGGAGGTCGTCGGCCTGGAAGGCCACCCCGGCCACCCGGGAATCCACGTAGATGGCTCCCAGGATCCGGTCGTTGTCGAAGAGGGGAGCGCCCATGGCCGCATGGACCCCGGTCCGGATGATGCTCTCGGTGGCGCTGAACCGTTCGTCGGTGGCGGCGTCGGAGGTCAGGAAGGAGCGCCCGCCCTCCAGCACCTCCCGGAGCATGGTATGGCTCATGCGGAGGGGCTGGTCGGCGGTGCTTCCCACCAGGCGCGCGGCCAGGATCTCCGGCGAACCGTCCGCCTTGGTCTCCTTGGAGAGGATGAGGATCCGGCTGGCCTTGATGAACCGTTCCACCAGCTCCAGCATGGCCTCGTAGAGGTCCGTGAGCTCCATCTTCCGGCTCAGCATCTGGCCGGCCTCGAGCAGGGCCACGAACTTGCCCTCGGAGCGGGTGCGCTCGGTCTCCTCCTTGATCTCCCGCACCGAGGTGGTCATGGTGACCATGGTCCCCTCGGGGGCGAAACCGGCGAGGCGGGCGGTCTCCTGCTCGGCCAGGGCGAGGGTCACGTGGCCGAAGCGAACCTGGTCCCCCCGGTTCACCGGCTTCTCGCCCTCCAACCGCTCGCCGTTCACGAAGGTTCCGTTGGTGCTCCCCAGGTCCCGGACCAGGATCCGGTTCTTTTCGAGCACGATCTCGGCGTGCCGCCGCGAGATGGCGTTGTCGTTGAGCGGGATCTCGCAATCCGAGGACCGGCCCACGACGTAGGTTCCGGGACGGAGTTCGTAGCGGAGGGGTTTGCCGGCCAGGGCGCCGGTAAGGACGAATCGGGACATGACGCTCCTCTTCGCGGCGTTCGTGGCCCGCGGGAGACCGGGGCCGGGTGACGGTCCGACCTCCACCCGGGGCCGCCGACGGGACGCTCGCTTCAAGCGCACGATTATGTCATATCCCGCCGGGCGCCGCCTCTCCCTCCGGGGATCGCCCGGGACGGTACCCGAGGGTTGGTATACTGGGCCGATGACCCCCGCGGAGAGAAGCGCGATCGCCCGGGACCTCGCCCGGAAGGCCGGTTTCGACCAGGTCGGCGTGGCCGTCCCGGAATCCCTCGATCGGACCGACGAGGGGCGGCGGTACCGGGATTGGATCGCCGCCGGACGCCACGGGGCCATGGGCTACCTGTCCCGCGACCCCGCCCGCCGCCTGGATCCCGAACGGGTGCTCCCGGGGGCGCGCTCGATCCTCTGCGTGGCCCTCAACTACGGGGAGCCGGCAGGGGCGGGGCGGGCGCCGGAGCCGTCCCCGGCCGCCGGGGATACCGCGCCTCCCCCGGGGCCCGGCGCCCCCTCCCGAGGCCGCGTCGCCCGCTATGCCCGGGGTCGGGACTACCACAAGGTCTTCACCGGGAAGCTCAAGGGCCTCGAAGCCCTGCTCGCCGAACGCTTCCCCGGAGTGGGCACCCGGCGTTACGTGGACACCGGCCCGGTGCTGGAGAAGCTCTGGGCGGAGCGGGCGGGCCTGGGCTGGCGCGGCAAGCACACCAACCTGGTGAGCCGGCGCCGGGGGTCCTGGCTCCTCCTCGGCGAGGTCCTCACCGACCTCGAACTGGATCCCGACCCCCCCGAGACCGATCACTGCGGGACCTGCACCCGCTGCATCACCGCCTGCCCCACCGGGGCCATCACCGGTCCCTACCGCCTGGACGCCACCCTCTGCATCTCCTATCTGACCATCGAGCACCGGGGCTCGATCCCGGTGGAGCTCCGGCCGCTCCTGGGCGATCACGTGTTCGGGTGCGACGATTGCCTGGAGGTCTGTCCCTGGAACCGCTTCGCCGAGGCCTCGCGGGTGGCGGACTTCCGGCCCCGGCCCGGCTCCGTCGCCCCCCTCCTGGCCGAGCTGGTGGCCATGGACGAGGCCGCCTTTCTCCGCCGCTTCGCCGGCACCCCGATCATGCGGGCCCGGCGGGAGGGTCTGGCCCGAAACGCCTGCGTGGCCCTGGGGAACGTGGGCGGGCCGGAGGCGGTGGAGGCCCTGACCCGGGCGCGGGCCGATTCTTCGCCGCTGGTCCGGGAGCACGCGGCGTGGGCCCTCGAGCGGCTGACCGCGCGCGCGGAGGAGAAGGCGGGCCGCGGGTAGGACCGCGGTGGGCGATCGGCGTGGACCCGGCCCGGCGACGCCGGGCGTCGGGGGATCGGCCCCCGATCATTCCCCCCAGACGTGGACGATGAGACTGCGGGCCCCCGGCCGGAGCCGGTGCTCGAAGAGGTAGAGCCCCTGCCAGGTGCCGAGCCCCAGGTCCCCGTTCACCACCGGGATCTGCTCCGAGGTGGAGGTGAGGGCGGCCCGGATGTGGGAAGGCATGTCGTCGGGTCCCTCGGCCCGGTGCTCGTAGGCCGGGTCGCCGTCGGGGGCGGCCCGGTCGAACCATCGTTCCAGGTCCCGCCGGGCGCTGGGGTCCGCGTTCTCCTGGATGAGGAGGCTGGCCGAGGTGTGGCGGAGGAAGACCAGGCAGAGCCCGGTCCGGATCCCGGCCCGGTGGACCGCCTTCGACACCTCCGGGGTGATCTCGGTAAGGCCCCGCCCCCTCGGGGACACGGAAAGCGTCTCCTGATGCTGTTTCATGGCCCCGACCATACACCCCCCCGGGCCGCCGCCCCCCGGAAAAGCGGGCCCGGCCGTCCCGGGGCCGGCCCTGGACCGGGCGGCCCCAAAAGAGGGGGCCTCTGCTAGACTCTCGCGCCGATGCAGGGAATGGGGGTCCGACCATGAAGATCATCGTCGTCGGCGCGGGGGAGGTGGGCACCCACATCACCTCCCACCTCTCGCAGGAGGGGAACGACATCATCCTGGTGGAGGCCGATCCCGGCCGGGCCGAGGCCGCCCAGGAAAGTCTCGACGCGCTGGTGATCCAGGGAAACGGCGCCAGCGTGTCCGTCCTCGACGCGGCGGGAGCCCACGGGGCGGGCATGATCGTGGCGGTGACCGACTCCGACGAGGTCAACATCGTGGCCTGCGTGAGCGGGAAGACCCTGGGCATTCCCCGCCGGATCGCGCGGGTCAAGAACGTCGACTACTACCGGCAGGGGGCGGGCCGCTCCATGCGCGAGGTCGGGGTGGATCTCATGATCAATCCCGATTTGGTGGCCGCCCTGGAGATCGAGCGCCTGGTCTCCCTCCCCGGGGCCAGCGACGTCACCGACTTCGGCGACGCCCGGGTCCGCATGATCGGGACCTTCGTGACCGAGGACGCTCCGGTGGTGGGCCTCCCCCTGAAGGAGCTCCCCAGCCGCTTCGGCGCCCAGCCCGCCACCGCGGTGGCCATCGTCCGCGACGGCGTCACCCTGATCCCCGACGGCGACACCGTGCTCCACCCCGCCGACCACATCTTCCTGGTGGGCAAGCGCGGGGCCATGCCCGATCTCATGCGTCTCATGGGCTACGCGATGGAGCCGGTGAAGGACGTGATGATCGTGGGGGCGGGACCCATCTCGAGGCACCTGGCCCGCCATCTGGCCGACCACAAGATCCAGGTGAAGCTGATCGAGCTCAAGAAGGCCAAGGCCGAACGCACCGCCGACGAGCTCGACAACGTCATGGTCCTGCACGGGGACGGCACCGACGTCGACCTCCTGAACTCCGAGAACGTGAAGGAAATGGACGCCTTCGTGGCCGCCAGCAACGACGAGGAGACGAACATCATGTCCTGTCTCCTCGCCCGCCACCTGGGGGCGAAGAAGACCATCGCGGTCATCCGCCGGCTCAACTACGTGCCCCTGGTCCCGGTGGTGGGGGTCGACGCGGCGGTCTCGGTGCGGTTGAGCACCGCCGCCGCGGTCATGCGGTTCTGCCGGCGGGGGGACATCCTCTCCTTCGCCCAACTGAAGGAGAACGAGGCCGAGTTCCTGGAGCTGGTGGCCCACGCCGACACCCCGGTGGTGCGGAAGCCCCTGGCCGCCGTCAACTTTCCCCGGGGCGCGGTGGTGGGCTCCATCATCCGGGGGAGCGAGGTGATCATTCCCCGCGGCGACACCCAGGTGAAGGACGGGGACCGGGTGGTGGTGTTCGCCCTGCCTTCGGCGGTGGAAGCCGTGGAAAAAATGTTCGCATGAACCGGCGGTCGGTGCTCCGGGTCCTGGGAGTGCTCCTGGCTTCCATCGGGGTCTTCATGATCCCCGCCGCCGGCTTCGCCTTCGTCGATCGCACCCGCGACCTCTTTCCCCTCCTCATCTCCGCCGGCATTTCCATCGGCGCCGGCCTCGCCATGCTGGCCGGCACCCGCGGGAAGGTGGACCTCTCGGTGAAGGACGGCTTCGCCATCGTCACCTTCGGCTGGCTGGCCGCCGCGGTGTTCGGCGCGCTCCCCTTCGTGATCTCGGGGGCGGTGCGTAGCCCGGTGGACGCGTTCTTCGAGTCGATGAGCGGGTTCACCACCACCGGGGCCACCATCCTCACCGACATCGAAGCCCTGCCCCGGGGCCTGCTCTTCTGGCGGAGCCTCACCCACTGGCTGGGGGGAATGGGGATCGTGGTGCTCTCGGTGGCCGTGCTTCCCACCCTGGGGGTCGGGGGGATGCAGCTCTTCCGGGCCGAGGTCCCCGGGCCCACCGCCGACCGGCTCTCCCCCCGCATCCAGTCCACGGCCAAGATCCTCTGGGGGGTCTACGTGGGACTCTCGGCCATCGAGGCCGGACTCCTCATGCTGGGGGGGATGAGCTTCTTCGATGCCCTGTGCCATACCTTCGGCACCATGGCCACCGGCGGGTTCTCCACCCGGAACGCCTCGGTGGGCGCCTTCCCCAGCCCCTTCATCCAGACCGTGATCACGGTGTTCATGTTCCTGGCCGGCGCGAACTTCGCGCTCCACTACTGGCTCCTGCGCCGGAGGTTCGGACACTACTGGCGGGACGAGGAGTTCCGGTTCTACACCGCGGTGTCGCTGTCGGCCATCGCGCTCCTCTGGGCCGACCTGGTGTTCCGCCTGGGCGAGGCGCCGCTCCACGGCCTCCAGCTCGCCTCCTTCCAGGCGGTGTCCATCCTCACCACCACCGGGTTCGGGACCGCCGACTTCCTGCTCTGGGGCGCGGCCGCCCAGATCCTGCTCCTGCTCCTGATGTTCATCGGCGGGTGCGCGGGCTCGACCGGCGGCGGCATGAAGAACATGCGGGTCCTGCTCCTGGGGAAGCACGGGCACCGGGAGATCCGGAAGCTCCTTCATCGCCAGGCGGTGTTCCCGGTGCGCCTCTCGGGGCGGAGGGTTCCGGACGAGGTCATGATGAACGTCCTCGGGTTCTTCATGTTCTATGTCCTGGTCTTCGCGGTGGCGACCCTGTCGGTGTCGGCGATGGGGGTGGACCTCACCACCTCCCTGGGGGCGGCGGCGGCCACCCTGGGCAACATCGGCCCCGGACTGGGGGACGTGGGTCCGGCCAGCACCTACGCCGGGTTGCCCGCCGCGGCCAAGGTGGTGCTGTCGGGCTGCATGCTCCTGGGACGGCTCGAGCTCTTCACCGTGCTCGTCGTCCTCACCCCCATGTTCTGGCGCCGGACCTGACCCGTCCGGCCGCGACTAGGACGGGGAGGAGGGCGCGGGGGAAGGCGGCTCCGGGGCCCCGGGGGCGGCGATCGCCGCGAACTCCGTCCCGAACTGCCCCAGGAACTCCACGCTGTAGGCCCGGTAGGTGACCGAGACCGGGAGCAGGATGACCGAGTTGATGTAGGGGATGGCCAGGATCAGGAACCCCACGCAGCAGGTGGCCAGGCCCAGGAAGGTGATCCCCATGGCCACCGCGATCCACAGGGCGAGGACGAGAACGCCGTAGAGGATGAAGTGGATCAGCTCCCGCCGGAAGAGGGGGAGGAAGATGCCCCAGGCCGCGGTGGTGGAGACGTTCCGGGTGTACATGATGGGAACCACGAAGTCGTCCAGGAGGAGCTGGACATAGGCCACCGGGAGCACGATGAGCAGGATCGCGAAGACGAGGAGGAGTAACATGCCCCCGGTGAGAAGGTCCGACCACCCGAAGTGGCTCCCGATCCCGGTGGCCAGGATCACCGGGATGACGAGCCCCAGGACCACCAGGAACACGATGGCCGAGAACACCAGCCGCCAGAGGAAGAGCGAGTCTCCGAGGCGCCCGTAGCGATTCCAGGGGTCGACCATCGCCGCCCGGCGGTGGATGACGTTGTCCAGGAAGACGAACTTGGCCCGCGAGCTCAGCCAGAGGAGGAGAATCCCCACCGCGAGGAGCACCAGGCTCCCGAAGACGGCCAGGAAGATCCAGGGGGCGCCGGCCTGGAGCTGGGTGATGAGGTGGGCCACCCCCGGGAAGCCGTGGAAGGGGAACTCGCCCTGCTTGTAGTTCATCTTGAGGCCGGAGGTGCCGTACCGGCCGTCGGCCAGCCCCGCCACCCAGGCCGAGAACCCCAGGACGAACCAGCCCCCCACGTCCAGCCCGCCGAACAGCATGGCCCGCGCCCGGCTCCAGGCCCGCACCAGGGGTTCGAGAAAGGAAACGTTCATCGCCCGCACCCCCCCTTGATGGCTCGTGAATCCGCCGGCGGCCGGCGGCGTCGATCGCCCCGACCGGCGCGCGCCGATCGGCCGGTCCGGCTTCCGGCGGCGGGAATCAATCCAGACCGTAGAGCGGCCCGAACTTGGTCTTCAGATACCGCGTGAACGGTTCCCCGGTGGGAGCGCTCCCGGTGGCCCGTTCCACCAGCTCCGCGGCCGGGTAACGTCGTCCCCAGCGGTGCACGTGCTCCACCACCCAGTCCCGAAGCGGGATCAGGTCCCCTCGGGAGATCCGCGCTTCCAGGTCCGGGATGTCGCGCTTCGCCGCCTCGTAGAACTGCGAGGCGTAGAGGTTCCCCAGGGTGTAGGTGGGGAAGTAGCCGATGTACCCGGAGGCCCAGTGGATGTCCTGCATGACCCCGAGGTCGGGGGT
Source organism: uncultured bacterium (assembly GCA_964424285.1). Taxonomy (GTDB): domain Bacteria; phylum Eisenbacteria; class RBG-16-71-46; order JABDJR01; family JABDJR01; genus CAVSKL01. The sequence goes on along the minus strand of CAYRIJ010000028.1, from coordinate 7,334 downwards.
GGGGGGGGTGAGCCCCAGGTACTCCTCGAAACGGCTGTTCCAGGCATCGACCAGGTTCTTCACCGCCAGCTTCCCGGAGAGGAGCTCCCGCTCCAGCTCGAAGCGCAGGATGATGTGGAGGTTGTAGGTCACCTCGTCGGCCTCGATGCGAATGAACGAGGGCTGGACGGTGTTGACCGCCCGGTAGAACTCATCCAGGGACGCCGAGCCGAGGCGTTCCGGGAAGAGCGCCTGGAGCCTGGGATAGAAGTGGGTCCAGAAGGGGAGGCTCCGGCCCACCAGGTTTTCCCACATCCTCGACTGGGACTCGTGAATGCCCAGGGAAGTGGAGGTCCCGATGGGGGTGCGGCTGAGCTCGCGAGGCAGGTTCTGCTCGTAGAGGCCGTGTCCCGCCTCGTGCATGGTGCCGAAGAGACCCACGCTCAGGTCGTCCTTGTACCGGGTGGTGAGGCGGACGTCTCCGGCGTGGATGCCGCTGGTGAAGGGATGCGCGGAGAGATCGAGCCGGCCCGACTTCATCTCGAACCCCATCGCGGCCACGATCTCCCGGCCGAAGGCGTCCTGACGCTGGACGTCGTAGGGCCCGGCCATGAGCTTGGGGTCGGGTTTCCGCCCGGAATCGGCGATGGCCTTCACCATGGGGATCAGGAAGTCGCGCACCTCGTCCAGGGTCCGGGCGGTGGCGCTCACGCTGGCCCCCGGTTCGTACTCGTCGAGGAGCGCTTCGTAGGGCTCTTCCTCGTACCCGATGGCCTCGGCGGTCTCGCGTTTGAGGGCGTAGATCTTCTCGAGGTAGGGGGCGAAGGCCGGGTAGTCCTTCCGTTCCCGCGCCTCGGCCCAGACCGAGGTGGCCTTGGACTGGGTCTGAGCCAGCTCCATGACCAACCGCTCGGGAACCTTGACCGCGCGCCGGCAGAGGCGGTTCAGCTCATGGACCTGGGCGCGGGCGGTGTCGTCCAGTCCGTCCCCGTCGCCGTCCAGGATACCGACGCTCTCGACGAACCCGGGATGGGTCAGCTTCTGATGAATCACCCCGGCCAGGGTCGAGGTGACCATGGAACGTCCGTCCGCGCCCCCCTTGGGCATGAAGGTCTCCTGGTCCCAACCGAGCAGGGCCCCGGCGCTCTCCAGGTCGGCCAGCTCCGCCGCCCGCTCCATGACCTCCCGCAAGCGATCCGTCGCATTCATCGAACTCATGATCCGCTCCTTATGGGTCCCGTGAGGCGTCGGCCGGGGGCCCCGGGATTCTAGCAGTGACTGGAAAGACCGGTCTCGGTCCGATCCGGCCGCGGGGCCACCGCCTCCGGCGGGCCGCTTCGCCCCCTCAGGGCCGGATCCAGCTGATACAGCATCAGATAAATGACGACTCCGGTCACCGATACGAACATCCAGATCGGCCAGGTCCATCGCGCGATCCGGCGGTGCCGGGCGTACCGTCCGCGAAGCCCCCGAAACAGGGTGATGAGTACCAGAGGGACGATCACCACGGCAAGCACGGTGTGCGCGCCGAGGATGCCGAGGTAGATCCAGCGAATCGGGCCCGGGGTCTGGAATCGGTGGATGCCGGCCACGGCGTGGTAGGTGAGGTAGGAGATCAGGAACAGTATCGAGGCGCTGAAGGCCCCGAGCATGGAGGCTCGATGGGCGCTCACCCGGCCCCGGCGGATGAACCGGTAGCCCAGGCCGAGCAGGACCGCGCTGGTCCCGTTCAGGATCGCGTTCAGGGCGGGAAGGTCGCCGATCCCCATTACGTCCCCCTGGTGATGAGCTCCCGGGCGTCGGCCACCAGCTTGGTCATGGCGTCCTGATCGAGGGCGTCGTAGTAGCCTCGGATCTGCCCTCGGGCGTCCACCAGCACGATGCGCTGGCTGTGGAGCGTCGGCTCCTTTTCATCCCCCGCTCCCTCTTCCACCGCCAGATGGAATCCCTGGGTGACCAGGTTTCGCACCGTCTGCTTCTCGCCGGTCAGGAACGTCCAGTCCCGAAGGTCGGCGCCGTGCTCGGCGGCGTAGGCCTTCAGCACCTCGGGGGTGTCGTACTCGGGGTCCACGGAGAACGAGACCAGCTTCCAGCCCCGGGTCCCCGCGAGGTCTCCCTGGATCGCCGCCATTCGCTGGGCCAGGATGGGGCAGAGCCCCTGGCAGCGGGTGTACATGAAGTCGGCGATCCAGACCGTGCCCACGAGCTCGTCCCGGGAGAAGGGCTTCGCGTCCTGGGAGATCAGGGTGAAGTTGGGGGCGGGTCCGAGCCGCTCCAGATCCGGGCCCCGGGGGCGGACCGCGGTGAACACCGCGGCTCCCATCACCGCCAGGAGACCGGCCACCAGCACCCCCCAGACCACCTTTTCCCGCCCGCCGCTCCGGCGCGGGACCACCGGCGTGTTCATTGGAGATCTCCCCGGGTAGCGCCGCGCGCGACCCATGAGGCGGCGACGTAGAACGCCGCCGCGAACCCGACCGAGACCAGGACCGCGGGTAGGAGGCCGGGCAGGCCGGCCAGCCCGGGATCCAGGGGAAAGAGAATGCGCCGGATCGCGGTCACCCCGTAGGTGAGCGGATTCACCAGGATGAGCCACTGCATCCAGACCGAGGCCCCGGCGGGGGGGAAGAGCGCCCCGGAAAGGAGCCACATGGGGAGGAGCAGGAAGTTCATGATGGCGTGGAAGCCCTGGATCGACTGCATGCGCCAGGCGATCACGAAGCCGAGCCCGGTGAGCCCCATCCCCAGCACGATCAGCATGCCCACCGTCCCCAGGAGGTTGACCACGGTGAAGTGGACTCCCACGGTGGGGGCCAGGGCCAGGAACAGCACCGCCTGGATGAAGGCCAGAAACGCTCCGCCCAGGATCTTTCCCAGCACCACCACGCTCCGGGGGACCGGCGCCACCAGGACCGACTGGAGGAAACCCTCCTTGCGGTCCTCGATGATGGAGATGGTGGAGAAGATGGCGGTGAACAGGAGGATCAGGACCAGGGTCCCGGGGAAGGCGTAGATCAGGTAATGGCTGTCGCCGCCCTTCCCGGGCTGGAAGGAGCGCCCCACCCCCGAGCCCAGGATGACCCAGAACAGGAGCGGCGAGCCCACCGCCCCGATCACGCGGTTGGGCTGGCGGAGGAAGCGAACCACCTCGCGCCGCCACAGGGTCACCGCGGGGAGCAACACGTTCATCGGCGGCCTCCCCGGCGTTTCTTCCCCTCGGCTTCGCGGCGGGCCAGCTCCTCGGCCTCGGCCTCCTCGAACCGGCGTCCGGTGAGATCGATGAAGACGTCCTCCAGGGTGGGTTGCCCCACCGTGACCGAGCGGATGCGGCCGGGGAAGGCCTCCACCAGCGCGGTGAGGAACTCGTGGCCGTTCTGCCGCTCCAGGCGCACCCGCTCCCCGATCACCGAGGCCTCGGCGTGGAAGCGATCGTTGATTCCCCGGGCCAGGGCGGCGGGGTCGTCGGTTTCCAGGGTGACCACGTCCCCCCCCACCCGTCGCTTGAGCGCGCCGGGAGTGTCCAGGGCCACCATCAGCCCGGCATCGAGAAGGGCCAGCCGGTCGCATTCCTCCGCCTCGTCCATGAGGTGGGTGGTGAAGATGATGGTGACCCCCTGCTTCTCCCGCATCCGGCGCAGGTGTTCCCACATGTCGCGGCGGGCGCCGGGGTCGAGGCCGGTCGAGGGCTCGTCGAGGATCAGGAGCTTCGGCCGGTGGAGGAGGGCCTTGGCGATCTCCAGCCGCCGGCGCATGCCGCCGGAGAACTGGGAGATGCGTTCGGAGGCGCGGTTCTCCAGCCCCACCTGCTGGAGCATGTCGGCCATCCGCCGGTCGAGGTCCTTCCCGTGGAGGCCGTAGAGGTGCCCCTGGTGGAGGAGGTTCTCCCGGGCGTTCAGCATCAGGTCCAGGCTCGGGGACTGGAACACCACCCCCAGGTCGCGCCGGACCGCGGTGAGATCGCGCCCGGGGTCCCGCCCGAACAGCCGCACCGTCCCGCCGGTGGCCGGGATCATGGTGGAGAGAATGCGGAAGAGGGTGCTCTTTCCGCCCCCGTTGGGGCCCAGCACCCCGAAGACCTCGCCCCGGGCCACGGTGAAGCTCACCCCGCGGAGCGCCTCGCGCTTCCCGTAGCGGTGTACCAGGTCGATGAGCTCGATGATCGGCTCACCGGCGGCGGCGGCCCGCTCCGTCTCGTCTTCCGCGGGAAGGGTCACGTGCATCCGATCGCTCCTCGCCTAGGTCGGCAGCTTGTCGATCATCATCATCACGAGGAGCGCGGGGAGATAAACGATCGAACCGAGGAAGAGCCAGCGGGCGCTCAGGTCCGCGGGCCGGCGGGCCATCCAGAGGCTGGTGGCGGCGTACCCGAGGGTGAGGGCCAGGGCTCCGAAGAAATAGACCGCGCCGGTCATCCCCAGGATGGTGGGGACCAGGCTCACCGGCACCAGGGCGACGGCGCTCAGCGCGACGTGGCGGCCGGTGGCCGCCCCGGTGGGATCCACCACCGGGAGCATCCTGAACCCGCCGCGCTCGTAGTCCTTCCTGAGCATCCAGGCGATGGCCAGGAAGTGCGGCACCTGCCAGAGGAAGACGATGAGGAAGAGCGCCCAGGCCTCGCGGGACACCACGCCCCCCGAGGCCGCGGCCCATCCCCCCACCGGGGGGAGCGCGCCGGGGATCGCCCCCACCAGGGTGTTCAAGGTGGTCTTCCGCTTGAGCGGGGTATAGACGAAGACGTAGCTGGCCAGGGTGGCCGCGGCCAGGACCGCCACCGTGAGGTTCAGGAACACCGCGGTATAGGCCACGCCGCCGAGCCCCAGGGCGGAACCGAACAGGAGTGCGTTCTCCGGGCTCACCCTCCCGGCGGGGATGGGGCGGTTGGCGGTGCGGTGCATGCGGGCGTCGGCGTCGCGCTCCCGCACCTGGTTCAACACGCTGGCCCCCGAGGCCACCAGCGCGGTGCCGAGCATGGTGTGGACGAGCCCCCACGGCCAGAGGGCGGCGCGGCTGGCCATGAAGTAGCCCACCGCCGCGGTCAGCACCACCAGCAGGGTGATCCGCGGCTTGGTCAGCTCCAGGTAGTCGGCGACGGGGGAGGTGCGGACTTCGCTCTGCCGGAGGACGCCTTCTTTCACGCCGGGGCCTTTCCGTATCCGATCGCGCCCTCGCGCGAGGTCAGGGTCTCGGGCGCGGTCCGGGGGAGGCGCAGGGCGTGCCAGCTCCGGGCGGTGAGCACGAGGCTCACCGCGAGGAGGATGGCCGCGGTGACCACGTGGGTGGTGGTCACGTGGACCTGGCGCTGGGTCCAGATGATGAAGGCCCCCAGGGTGACCTGCGCGGTGACCAGGATGAGCATGAGGATGGCCGGGCTCGCCAGCTCGGCGCGTTTCCCCGCGGTGCGGAGCGCGCTCACCGAGGCGGCGACCACCACGACGAAGGTGACCAGCGCCCACACCCGGTGGGCGTAGGCGATGGCGATTTCCGGGGTGAAGTGGGCGGGGACGAGCCCGCCGAAGGAGAGGGGAAAGTCCGGGATCACCAGCCCGGCGTTCAGGTGGCGCATCACCGCCCCGATCACCAGCTGGACGTAGATGGCCAGGGTGGCCGCGGTGGCCCAGATCGGGAGCCGGGAATCCGAGGCCTCGGGCATGCGGGCGCCGCGGTTCCAGCCGGGGGAAAGGGCCAGGGCGATGAACACCGTCACCATGAAGAACCCCTGGGCCAGGGAGGCGTGGGCGGCCGAGGTCCAGACCGGGAGCTTCAGGAGCACGGTCATCCCGCCCAGGACCCCCTGGACGACGACCAGGCCCAGGGCGATCCACCCCAGCCGGCGCATCCAGGCCCGCGGCTCGCGGATCCAGATCCACACCGCGAGAATGATGGTGAGGACTCCCACCGCGGCGGCGATCATCCGGTGGCCGTGCTCGTAGAAGACGCCCCCCTGCATCGGGGGCATGACCTGGCCGAAGGAGAGCGGCCAGTCGGGGACCGAGAGCCCGGAGCCGGTGCTGGTCACCATGGCCCCCGCCACGAGGAGGAGGACCACCGACCCGGCCACGACCTGGGCGTAGCGGTAGAGCGCGGTGCGGGTGCCGGGGGCGCCCCGGCGCGTTTCCTGGAGGTTCATGATGTTGGAACCCAACGGCTTAATTGTGAACGGCGACATCCGACGACGTGCGGCCGGAACCGACGAAGTGTAGCACAGGTCCCCCGGCTTGTCGGCCCCGGGGCCGGCCGCGGAAACGGGCCCGAGCCAGGATGTTGCCGGACCCCGGAGAACCGGCCGCCGGTCCGGACGGCCGAGGCCGGGTTGGATGAGTTGGTCACCAAAGGCGTATACTCGATGCACCCCGGTGATCGTCCCCGACTTCCGTGCGGGCGGACCGGGGCTGCATTCCCCGGCAGCGGCGGGCCGCCCCACCCCCCCGGCCGTCCGCCAGGAAGGACGGGTGGTCATGGGATCTGGTTACTTCCGGCGCATTGCATTTTTCTCCGGTCTGCTTCCTCTCCTCTTCGTTTCGGTCGCCTTTCCCCAGGGGGTCATGGTGGAAGGGACTCTCGGGACCTCCGGAACCGGTCCGGGCGAGTTCCACGCCCCGAAGGGCGTCTGGAATGCCGGCGCGCTATGGGTGGTGGATTCGGGCAACGACCGGATCCAGCGCATCCAGGAACCGTTCGCCTTCCAATTGGTGGACGGCGACCCCGGCTACTCGGTGATCGGCTCCTCGGGGAGCGGGCCGGGCCAGTTTCTGAACCCCACCGCCGTCGCCGGCGAGTGGAACCGGCCGGAAATCTTCGTGACCGACACCGGCAACGACCGCGTCCAGGTGTTCGACCAGGCCGGCAATTGGCTCCGGAGCTTCGGCGGGACCGGTTCGGGAGCGGGGCAGTTCCACGGGCCGGCCTGGGTCGCCGTCTTCGACGGCGAGGTCTACGTGACCGACGCGGGAAACCACCGCGTCCAGGTTTTCGATACCGAAGGAAACTTTCTCCGCCAGTGGGGAAGCGAGGGGGACGGTCCGGGCCAGTTCCGGGATCCCAGCGGCATCTCCGCCGGCCCGGAGGGGCGGGTGCTGGTGGCCGACGCCGAACTCGGGACGGTCCAGCAGTTCGCCGCCGACGGGACATACAACGGGGAGTACGCGTCCGGGCTCGACCAGCCCCGGGGAATCTCCGAGGATGGGTTCCAGGTCGCCGCGTCCGGTTCGAACCGCATCTGGGCGGGCGGAGTCGGTACGGACTACTCGGCGGTATCGCGGGGATTCGGACCCCTCTCCGGCCCTCACCAGGCTGAGGGATATTGCTGCTACTGGGGGGTGATCACCGACACCGGCAACGACCGCCTGTTGATCGTG
>CAYRIJ010000027.1:18753-21066 GCA_964424285.1 uncultured bacterium | reverse complement strand
GACGACCGGGGAAGCCCGGTCGCGGCCGGCGTATACTTCATCTACCTGGAGACGGGATCGGGAAGCCGGGCGCGGAAGCTCACCGTTCTACCCTGAGGGCGCCGGCGACTTCGGTCGCATCGTGAACGGCCATCGCCTCGGATTCTCACTCCCCTAACCCCGGGACCGACCGCGGCTCTCCGGCGAATGCCGCTCTTTTCTGGTGACCTGGATGCCGTATAAATGCTAAAATGACAACGCGTTAAATGGCTTTGTGCGGCAATCGCCCAAAGTGTTGGACCATCCTCTCTTGCGCGCCACGGAGTGACCCATGCGCCATCCGGGAACCCGCGTCTCCGCAGTCGCCCTGACGATCGCGGCCCTGGTCTGGGCCGGGGCGGCGAACGCCCAGTGCATCCTGGCCAACCCCAGCTTCGAGCTGCGCGGTTCGGGCGGTCCGGTCTTCGGGGGCTGGAACCAGTTCGGGTCGGTGGGCTCCTCCCCGAACGCCACCCACGGGCACCTCGCCGCCCGGGTCTCCGGGCCGAACACCGGCGGCTGGGATGTGTCCGGCTACTGGCAGAGCCTGGACGCGGTACCCGGGGAGACCTTCGAGGCCTCGGTCCGGGGATGGCACACCGCCGTGAAACCCCTCACCGGCCAGTGCCAGGCCATATTGAACGTGGAGTGGCGGGACTCCGGGGGGAACCTCATCTCCTACGAGTCCCACACCGTGGCCGACGCCTCCACCCCGGTGGACGCGGTCCAGGACGTCTCGGTGACCACCCAGCCCGCCCCCAGCGGGACCGCCACCGCGCGGCTCCTGCTCGGCGCCCTCCAGGCCCCGGGGGCGCCGGTGCCGGACGTGTACTTCGACGAGGCCGACTTCAACAGCCTGAGCGCCCCCACCCTGGACGACATCCAGTGGAACGACTTTCCCGGGGGAACCACGCTCGATTTCAGCGGACGCACCTGGCGGGTCAAGGGCCCGGGCTACTACGGCCCGGGCCCCAGCCTCTTCTGCAACAGCTCGAGCTGTACCTGGGTGGACGCCAACGGCCGGCTTCATCTCACGGTCAAGAAGATCGGCTCCTCGTGGTACAGCACCGAGGTGACCCCCGTCGACGCCCTGGGCTACGGCGACTACATCTTCACCACCTACGGGGACCTGGACACCCTCGATCCCAACATCGTCTTCGGGATCTTCATCTGGCAGTACGGTCCCTGCTACGACCCCGGCTACCTCTGGTGGAACCCCTACAACGAGATCGACGTGGAGTTCAGCCGGTGGGGAAACCCGGCGAACGACCTCGGGCAGTTCGTGGCCCAGCCCTACGACTATCCCGGGAACATCAACCGCTTCGCCGCCACCTTCAGCCCCGGCGAACTCACCAGCCATGCCTTCCGCTGGCTCCCCGACCGGGTGGAGTTCCGGAGCTGGCGGGGCGGTCCGTCCGACGAGTCGCCGGCCAACATGATCCACGAGTGGACCTACACCGGCCCCCACATTCCCCGCCCGGAACAGCCCCGGGTGCACCTGAATCTCTGGCAGGTGAACGGGACCCCTCCCGCGAGCAATCAGGAAGTCGTCCTGGACGCCTTCACCTTCGTGCCCGAGGGCAGCACGGTCGGCGTTCCGCCGGGGACGGTGCCGGCCGGCCCGGCCTCGTACCTGCGGCTGGCCCGCCCCAATCCGTTCGGGGCCCGCACCACGATCGCCTACACCATGGCCGGCGACGCCCCGGCCACGCTCACCGTCTATGACGTGGCCGGCCGCGAGGTGCGGACGCTGGTGGACGGGTTCGTTCCCGCCGGGGATCACCAGGTGAGCTGGGACGGGCGCGACGCTTCGGGGAAACGCGTGGCCTCGGGGGTGTACCTCTACCGGCTTCGCACCGGGAGCACCGTCGAGACCCGCCGGATGGTGCTGGTCGACTAGAGGGTCGGTAGCCGGATCTCCGGCACCCCGACCTCGATCCGCACCACCTCGCCGGTGCGGGCGAAGATCGAGCGGCTCACGTCCGTCCCCAGCCGGTCGCCGTCGATCCGGGTCGACTCCCCGTGCTTCAGGGTCAGCCGGATCCAGGGCTCCCCGGGCTCCAGCCGATAGACCACCGGGACCTGGCAGAAGCTGAAGGCCAGGCCGCCCGGCGGGACCTCGACGGTGCGATGCGCGCCTTCCAGGTCCGGATAACCGTACTCGGCGGCCTCGGCCACGAATTCGCGCCGTCGCAGGAGAACCGGCCGGAACCCCAGGGTCCCGTCCTCCACCTGGACCCCCAGCTCCCCGAGCCGGGTCAGGATCTCCTCCTTCACCTGGCCGGTCATGCCGGG
>CAYRIJ010000027.1:8241-18653 GCA_964424285.1 uncultured bacterium | reverse complement strand
CCGTACATGGCGCCGGAGCGGCCGGTGAAGGCGCGGTGGTTGAAGACCGACTCGAAGAGATCGAGCGTCGCCTGCCGGTCCCTGGCCACGGCCTCCGGCCGGCTTTCCGCCAGCCGGTCCAGGGCGGCGGCGAGATCGTGGGCGTTTTCGAAGTCGCCGTGGAAGCGGAGCGTGCCCAGCGCGTCGCGCTCGAGGACCGAGGTCTCGCCGGAATCGAGCAGCGCCGAGAGCAACGGAACCGCTCGCGCGCCCTTCTCCGGGACCACGTTCCGGTCCATGAACGCGGGAAGGGTACGCTCCGGGTAGAGGAGGAAACTCCGCTGATCGGGCCGGTAGAGGCGGCTCTCGAACAACGCGGCGATCAGCCCCACCGCCTCCTCCGGATCCACCAATCCCGAGCTGAGCGCGGCCACCTGCCCCTCCAGCATCTCGTAGAGCGGCCGGAGGGACGCGTCCGCCCGGTCCGGATGAACCTCGAGAAGGTTGTACGCGTGATAGAGCCCGTCCCGGCGGCGGTTCGCGCGGACCGCGTGATCGACGTGCCGGAGGGCGGTCCGGCAGAACCCGGCGACCTCCGCGGCGTCGAGCGGTTCCTTTCCCGAGAACCCCTTGGAGTAGACCGTCTCGCGGTAGTCGGAGAAGGCCGAACCCAGAGCGTCCAGGAGGCGCTTCCGGTCCGTGTCGCTCACCGGCCCGGATTCGAGCGCCGCCTGCGAGTCGCTCAGGACCGAGTGCACGCGACGGAACCAGGCCGCCACCTCGGTGGAGACCCGAACCGGCCCGTCGTCCGCCCCGCCGGCCGTACGTTCCAGGAACGCCAGGTAGCGGCGGAGATATCCCAGGGTGACCACGGAGACGCCGTTTCCGACCAGGGCGTTGTTCGCGTCGTTCCATTCCGGGCGCTGGGTGTTGATCCAGATCCCGCCGTCCGCGACGAGATTCGAGAGCTTGGAGAGGGCGGGTACGAGGAGCTTCTCCAGGAGCGACACGTGGTAGACCGCTCCGTCGGGACCCGGGACGAGCTTCCCGTCCGTTCCCATCGCGCGCACCCGGTCTTCGATCCGGGCGGCCAGCGCGTCGTCGTACGCGATGGTGGCCCGCGGGTTCTCGACGATGGCCGGGTACGGCTTCAGGCGATAGGGGACGTCGGCGTAGGTGAAGATCTCCCGCCCCAGGAGCTCCTCCAGCGCGCCGGGCAGGAACCGGGGCAGGGCCTCCAGGAACTTGAGGAGGTATACGACCTGGTGGTCGCCCCAGTAGCCGATGTGGCTCCAGGGATCGTCCGGATCGGCGACCTCCCACTCGATCCCGTCGCGGGTGACCCGGTACGGGTTGAAGCCGTCCACGGTGGAGGCGTTGACGAACTTCGCCACCATGCCCGGCAGGAAGTCGGGGTAGCTGAAGCTCAGCGCCTCCCAGTTCTGGAAGATGTCCCGCCAGTTGCCCTCGTAGCGGAGGACCCGCCCCCCGTCCGGATTCTTCACGTGGATGGTGAAGCGGTTCCAGGGGCGGCTCGGGTCCCCATGGCGGCGTCCGAACCAGAGGGGAAGGTACTCGTGGGCCAGCCGTTCGAAGGAGGCGTCCCCGGTCTCCCGGGCGGCCCGCACCAGGTCACGCGCCGGGATCCCGCCGGGGAGCGACGCGATCCGGCCCCGGTGGCGCTCCGCCACCGCCGGGTTCCGCGCCCGGAGGAACTCACCGAAATCGGCGGTCGGGACCTCGTAGTTCCGGTGGAAGGTTCCTCCGCGCATGACGTTGAAGAGCACGTTGGCGAAGTGGTGCATGGTCGCCGCCCCGTCGCCGGTGAGCTGAAGGCCGTCCGCCGCCGCCACGATCCCCACCAGGCTCTCGTCGGCCGCCCGGAGCGCGACCTCGATCGCCTCCCCCAGATCCCCCTTCCGGAGCAACCGATCGCGGAGGGCGGCGAGTTCCACGTGACTCTTGCCGACGTCGGCGGCCAGGTGCCAGCGCGCGCGTTCCCCCGGCCCGAGATCCACCGACGCGTGGACCAGGTAGTTTCCGCGGCGTCCGGTCAGGACGGGTTCGCCGGGCATGGCGTCTCCGCGGCGAAACGCCTCCACCGCCTCCAGGGACAGGTGGATCCCGGGATTCGGGAGCCCGGTGCACCAGACGGCGTTGGCCCGGAGGATCTCGGCGGGCTCGGGGCGGTCGGTGACCTTGGCGGTGAGGGAGAATACGGCGAGCCCGGTTTCCGGATCGCCGTCCGTCCGCCGGTAGGCGTCGACCAGGGAACTCGACTGCTGGTAGAGGGAGAGCGGCGCCCCCCAGGGGAGGACGTTTCGCAGGCCGTCGAGGAGGGAGACGGACACCGGCTCCCCGCCGAGGTTCTCCAGGGCCGCGGTCCGCACCCAGCCGAACTCGTTGCAGCCCGCCCACCGGTACCGGAAGAGAAGTCCCAGGTCCAGGTTCAGCTCCTCGAACACGATCCGGTTCCCGATGGGGCTCTTGTAGAGGGTCCGCTCCACCCGGAACCCGCCGTCCCCTCCGGCCGACAAGGGTTCCCAGAGGACCTCGGCTTCACCCTCCCGCCGCACCCGGAGCAGGGTGATCGGTCCGGTGTGAAACGGCCCGTCGTGGAGCTTGTCCACCGTCTCGTAGGGGAAGAGGCTTCCGTCCGCGTCCACCCGCCCGGCGGTGAGCCCCCCCCGGGAGGTGATGAACATCCAGAGGTCGGTGTCGGTGGGGATGCTCATGAGGAAGGAGGGCATCCGATGGGGACTCTCGATCCGGGCGTAGTCCTCCCCGACCGATTCCCTCGATTCGGCGGCCGCCCGATCCGAAACCTCGACGATTCTCGTGCTCATGCCCGGTAGACTCCCCGTTTCCCCCAGGACCCCGATCGATTGAATCCGTCCCGGGCCCCGCGGTCACCGCCCGGCGGCGAGCGCCTTCTTGGGGGTCCGGTCCGCCCGATAGAGCCCCCAGTGCTTCTCGACGTCGGCCGGACGATCGCCGCCCTTCCAGTTCTCGTCGAAGGCCTCGAAAAAGAAGGTCGGGACCCGCGCCGAATCCGACCAGGCGGTCACCGCCCGGTAGTAGATCGCCTGCTGGTCCTCACCGACCTCGCCCTTCATGAGCGTCGCCTGCTCTCCCACCGTGTCCCGTTCGGTGGCCCACCCCGTCTCGCCCAGGATGACGGCGTCGCCGGGGTGGTCGGCCCGGATCCCGGCGAGGGTCGTCCGGGTCCACCCCAGGGCGTCCTCGATCCGGGCGCCGTTCCACAGCGGATGGCCGTTCACGGTGATGAAGTCGATCTCCCCGGCCACCGCCCCGCTTTCCGGCTTGTTCCAGAAGTTGTAGTCGTCGGAGGTGGTGACCGGAACCGTGGTCCGGGCCCGTACCTCGCGCAAGGCATCGATCAGGCGGTCCGCGGCCACCCGGTGGGACGACCAGAAGACCTGGGTTTCGTTTCCCACGCAGAGGGCGATCACGATGTCCGGGTACTCCGAGGCCAGGGCCACTCCCGACTCGATCTCCCGGCGGTTCGCCGCCCGGCCCTCGGGGAGCTCCTCGATCACCGCCCCCGCGGTGTCCCGGCGCGCCTCGGGATCGATCCAGACCCCCAGCATCACCTTCATCTCGAGCCGGTCCTCGCGGATCACCTCGAGGATGGTCCGGGCCGGGCCGGTGGACCCGTAGAGGCGAACGAGCTTCCAGTGCGCGCCGAGAAGGTGCAGGTCCTCACGCAGCTCTTCCCGCGTGGGCTGCGCTCCTCCGGGCGACTCGCCGTCCCGGTGCGGACCGTAGGCGATGCCGGTTCCGATCCAGCCGGCGTCGGGCTGGACCGGGAAGGGCCGTTTGGTGAACGGCGCTTCCCGGCCGAAGGTCGGGTCCGGGTTCGAAGCCGCGGCATCGAGGGGCTCCCGACCTCCGGCCGGTCCGGCGAGGCCCAGGCCGACGGCGGCGAGAAGCGCCAGGGCAAGGCGGTTCACGGATCGTCCGCCCTACCGGATCAGGATCATGTTCCGGGAAACCTCGCCCGCCGAGGTCCGGAGCCGGTACCGGTAGATGCCGGTGGCGGCCCGGGCGCCGCTCGCGGTCGTCCCATCCCACGCGACGGCATGCGGTCCGGCGGAGAGGCGGCCCTGGAACAGGGTTCTCACCAGGCGTCCGGCGATGTCGTAGACCTCCAGATTCACCGCGTCGGCCGCCTCGAGGTCGAACGCGACCCGGGTCGACAGGCTGAAGGGGTTCGGCGCGTTCTGGTGCAGCTCGAAAGCGAGGGGCCGCGGGTCGTCTCCGACGCCGGTGGGATCCAGCTCCTGGAAGGAGACGTCGTCCACCCAGGCCGCCTTGTCCATGAGCGTCGGTGAGATGAAGAGGAGATAGGGCTCCACCGTGGCGGTGCCCGCCGGGGCGTTGACCGCGATGACCGTGTGCTTCGTCCAGGTGCCGAGGGGCGCGGTGTTGTCCAGGACCACCGTGTCGGTGGAGCCGACCTCGATCCCGCCCGAGTCGCGGAAGACGATCCTCGCCAGCACGTAGTTGTCGTTGCTCCCGGTGATCGCGTCCTCCACGCACGTGGTCAGGGCGTAGGCGGACAGCTGCCAGGCCGATCCCGGAGTCGCCGCGAAGGACTGGAACATGCCGGAGGGAGAATCGGGGGTGAAGGTCGAGTACAACTTGGCGCTGCCGGTGGGGGTCCGTACGGCGAAGGAGCGGCTGTCGGGATAGACGTTGCCGAAGGTGGACCATCCGGTGAGGCCGGAGCTGAAGCTCGGGTCGGCCAGGAGGTTGGACACGGAGGCCGGCGCGCTCTCGGTGAACGATGCGTCGTCCACGAAGACCGACCCGCCGTCGCAGGCGGGCTGGAGAAAGAGGAAGAGAGCCTCCACCCGGAGCGCTCCCGCCGGAGCCGGAGCCGAAACCGAGAAGGCGTGCCAGTGGTCGGTCACCGTGTTGCCGTCGCCGATGATGATCTCGTTCGAGGACAGCTCGGCCCCGCCGACCGCGGCATTGAAGAAGACGATCTTGGCGATCATGCGGTTCCGGACGCAGGTATCGGTGCCGGGGATGGGATCGCCGCTGGAGACGAAGGAGTATCCGCTGAGCTCGTAGATCTGTCCCGCGGTGGGGGTGAAGGCCTGCCCGAACCCGCCGACGTCGAACTGGGGTGAACCGGGGCACCCGGTGAACTCCCCGTAGACCTTCGAGGCTGCGGCTCCGGTATGGATGATATTGTCTCCGGCCGGGAGCGAGAGCTGCACGCCGGCTCCGAAGGTGAACCAGCCGTTGTAGGAGCCGCCCCCGTCCTCGAAGCCGGGATTGGCCAGGAGATTGGTCGCCGCGGACGATGTCGCGGGGAAGACCGATACCGCGAGGAGAGCCAGGACGAAGAGGATTCCGGCGAGAGGGCGTTTCATGGTGACCCTCCTTTTGGGCGGCGGGCCGCCGACCGGCCGCCCGGCTGAGAAAGGACCGGGCAGGGATGAGAGCCTGCTTCGCGTCTCATCCCTGCCCGCCCTTCGTTGAAGCTTCTACTTGGCGTAGAGCGACTTGACGTGTCCCCAGGTGGTCTCCTCGACGGGAACGCTGGTCACGTTGACGAACTCCACGTCGTCGACATGAGCGGCACCGCCGTCGAAAGCCGGCTGGAGATAGAGGATCAGAGCCTGTACCTTGACGGTTCCCGCGGGGGCGACGCCGACCACCGGGGCGGCCGGATGCCAGACGTCGGCGGTGTAGCTGCCGTCGAGAATGATCGACTCGGCCCCGCCGATCTCGGCGTTGCTGGCGTCGAAGAACGCCATCTTCTGGACGACCCAGTTACCGCCCGCGGCCTGGCTCCCGATCATCGGGTCTCCGCTCCAGAAGCGCGCGTTGGAGGAGATTTGCCACTGGTCGCCCGGCGAACAGGAGAACTCCTGGAAGATTCCGGTCACGTTGAAGCCGCCGGAGAAGTTTCCGAACATGGAGACCAGACCGCTGCCGCTGAGCGGCACGAACTGGGGGGGGTTCGAGGCTTCGGGATAGGCGTTCCCGAAGGGGGTCCAGCCGGTGAGCCCGCTCTCGAACCCGGGGTTCGTGAGAACGTTCTGCGCCGAGGCGTTCGTCACGGGCACGGCGAGAAGAAGGAGGAGAACGGCGGAGCATGCAACACGAGGTAGCCAACTCTTCATCAGCATCACGAGCCTCCCTTGCAGTGGGCAGGAGCCAGTCGCGGGGAGCAGGATCGGAAATCGTCGCTGCTCTTCGTGCCTGCGGCCGGACGCCGGGGGTCCGGCGCGCCGCCGGGGACCGGGTCCGGTTCCCCGGGGTCCCGACCGGTGGGGATGCGGTTTCGGCGGGCCGTGGAGCCTCGAAATTCGTCCCCCGGACACGGCGGATCCTTGACAAGCACGCCATCAGGATACACTATGTTCGGTAGACAAACAAAGTATTTCTTCACTCCCTAGGAGACCCGGTGGACGCTCATTCCGGAGTTCCCAACGCCCCGCTTCTCGAGATCCGCGGCCTTTGTAAGTCGTTTATCTCCAGCGGGTTATTTGGCAAGAAGCGCCGGGTGGTGGCGGCCGAGGACGTGGCCTTCCGGATCGGGCGGGGCGAAGCGGTGGCCCTGGTGGGGGAGTCGGGGAGCGGGAAGAGCACGGTGGCCCGCCTGGTGTTGCGCCTGGAGGCGCCCGACGGCGGTGAGATCCTCCTGGACGGCGACGACGTGCTGGTCCGCGAACGCCGGCACGCCTCCCTCGCTTATCGTGGCCGGGTTCAGATGGTCTTTCAGGATCCCTTCGGCTCCCTGAACTCGGTTCACGACGTCGCCCATCACCTGGTGCGCCCGCTCCTTCGCCACCGGCGGGCCACCCGCGCCGACGCCAGGTCCCGGGCCATGGAACTGCTGCACACCGTCGGTCTCCGGCCGGCGGAGGAGTTCATCGACCGCCACCCCTACGAGCTTTCCGGGGGCCAGCGCCAGCGGGTGGCCATCGCCCGCGCT
The DNA here is from genome assembly GCA_964424285.1 of uncultured bacterium. GTDB lineage: Bacteria > Eisenbacteria > RBG-16-71-46 > JABDJR01 > JABDJR01 > CAVSKL01. The sequence continues at coordinate 11,698 of CAYRIJ010000027.1, read as the reverse complement.
CTGGCCGTCGAGCCGGACCTCCTGGTGGCCGACGAGCCGACCTCGATGCTGGACGTCTCCATCCGGATGGGAGTGCTGAACCTCCTCGCCGAGCTGAAGCGCGAGCGGGGTCTGGCCATCCTCCTGATCACCCACGATCTCGCCAGCGCGCGCTACCTGGCGGACCGGATCCTGGTTCTCTTCCGCGGCCGCGTGGTGGAGGACGGCCCGGGCGAGAGCGTGGTGGGCGCGCCCGCCCACCCCTACACCCGGGCCCTCCTGGCCTCGATCGCCGACGTGAGCGGCGCGGGCCGGGAGGACGTGGCCCCCGTCCCCTCCCGGGATCCGTCCCGGAAGCCCGAAGCGGCGGCCGGAACCCGGGGATGTCCCTTCGCCCACCGGTGTGCCGAAGCCCACGACCTCTGCCGCACCGAAGAGCCGGCGCCGCGCCCTTTCGAGGATCGTCTCGTCCGCTGCCATCTGTACCCACCGGGCGTCCGCGCCCCGGGGAGCTGACCCGCCATGACCTCACCTGCCTTCCCCGACGGATTCACCTGGGGCGTCGCCACCTCCGCGTTGCAGATCGAGGGCGGCGCCCGGGAGGACGGGCGCGGCGAGTCGATATGGGACCGGTTCGCGTCGACCCCCGGGCGGATCGCCGACGGCTCGAACCCCGCCGTCGCCTGCGACCACTACCATCTCTGGCGGGAAGACGTCGCGCTCATGAAGTGGCTCGGTCTGGGGGCCTATCGCTTCTCCATCGCCTGGCCGCGGGTCCTGCCCCGGGGGCGGGGGGCGGTCAACCCGGCCGGGCTCGATTTCTACGACGCCCTGGTCGACGGCCTGCTCGAGGCGGGCATTCGACCCTTCGCCACCCTGTACCACTGGGACCTCCCCCTCTCCCTCCAGGCTCGCGGAGGGTGGGGTTCCCGGGATACCGCCGAGGCCTTCGCGGAGTACGCGGCGGTGGTCGCGTCGCGGCTGGGCGACCGGGTCGCCCGATGGGCCACCCACAACGAGCCGTGGTGCATCGCGACCCTGGGCCACGAAGCGGGGGAGCACGCCCCCGGCCACCGCGATCCCGCCGAGGCGCTTCGGGTCGCCCATCATCTCCTGCTTTCCCACGGCCGGGCCGCCGAAGCGGTGAGGGCGAATGCGCCCGGATCCGAAGTGGGGATCGTGCTGAACCTCGTCCCGGTCCAGCCCGCGTCCCCGGACCCGGCCGACATCGAGGCCGCCCGCCGGCTGGACGGCTCCTTCAACCGCTGGTACCTGGATCCTCTCTTCCTGGGGAGCTACCCCGAGGACGCGATCGGGGACCGGATCCGCCGCGGCCACCTCGAAGGCGCAGACCTGCCCTTCGTCCACTCGGGGGACCTCGGCGCCGTGTCCGCCCCCCTCGACTTCCTGGGGCTCAACTACTACACCCGCATCGTGGTGAAGGCGGGCGAGGGCGGGGAGCCGGTGGCGGTGCCGGTGGCTCCGGAGGGGGACCTCACGGAAATGGGATGGGAGGTTCATCCCGGGGGGCTCCACGACCTCCTGCTCCGGATTCAGCGCGACTACGCCCCTCCCGCGGTCTACATCACCGAGAACGGCGCGGCCTTCCCCGACCCCCCCCCGGTCGAAGGGCGGGTGGCCGACGCGCGCCGGGTGGCCTATCTCCGCGGCCATCTCGACGCGGCCCACCGCGCCCTCGCCGATGGGGTTCCGCTGCGCGGCTATTTCGTCTGGTCCCTCCTCGACAACTTCGAGTGGGCCCACGGATACACCAAGAGGTTCGGCCTGTACCGGGTCGATTCCTCCACCCGGCAACGCATTCCCAAGGACAGCGCATTCTGGTATCGCGACGTCGTGGCCGCGAACGGGGTCCACGACGAAGCGCCGCGGCTCGCGGCAAGGAGGCACTCGTGAGATCGATTCGCACCGTCCCCCTCCATCCCGTCCTCGTCCTGGCGGGGGCGCTCGCCGCCCTGGCCGCCGCCCCCCCCACGGCCCGGGGACAGGGGGCCGCCGCGGACGCCCCGGCCACCGTGCGGGTGGTCTCCGACGACGCGGGAACCCGTCTCCAGGTGGATGGGCGGGACTTCATGGTCTACGGCATGAACTGGGACTACGTCCCCATCGGCGAGAACTATCTCTACAGCCTCTGGCAGCAGCCCGACGACCTGATCGAGGAGGCGCTGGCCCGGGAGATGCCGTTGCTCCGGAACATGGGGGTGAACGCCATCCGGCAGTACGTGGGGATTCCCCCCCGCTGGGTCCGCTACATCTACGAGCGCTACGGCATCTACACCGTCATCAACCACCCCTGCGGCCGCTACGGGTACACCCTGAACGGGGTGTGGATCCCGAACGTCAACTACGCCGATCCGGCGATCCGGGCCGCGATCACCGCCGACGTGGCGAACCTGGTCGAGCAGTTCCGCGGGGTTCCCGGGGTATTGATGTGGCTCCTGGGGAACGAGAACAACTACGGCCTCTCCTGGACCTCCTTCGAGGCGGAAGCGCTCCCTGAGGGCGAACGGGACGTGGCCCGCGCCCACCAGCTCTACTCCCTCTTCGGCGACATCATCGACGTGGTGAAGGCGGAGGATCCGGACCGCCCGGTGGCCATCGCCAACGGCGACGTCCAGTACATCGACGTCATCGCCCAGGAGTGCCCGCACCTCGACGTCCTGGGCACCAACGTCTACCGGGGGATCTCCGCCCGCGATCTCTTCCAGGTGGTCAAGGACAAGCTGGGGATCCCGGTCATGTTCACCGAGTTCGGGTCGGACGCCTTCAACCAGAAGGAGATGCGCGAGGACCAGCGGATGCAGGCGCGCTATCTCCTCGGGCAGTGGGAGGAGATCTACGAGCAGTCCGACGGCAAGGGCCGGGTGGGAAACGCCATCGGCGGGTTCATCTTCCAGTGGAGCGACGGGTGGTGGAAGTTCGGCCAGGAGAGCCGGCTCGACATCCACGACACCAACGCCTCGTGGCCGAACGGGGGGTACGTCGAGGATTACGTTCCCGGCGACAACAACATGAACGAGGAGTGGTGGGGGATCTGCGCCAAGGGCCCGCCGGACGCCCGCGGGCTGTTCGATCTCTACCCCCGGGCCGCCTACTACGCCCTGCGCGACGCGTTCCGGCTGGCCCCCTATGGGGCGGGGACGGATCTCCAGGCTATCCGCAGCCACTTCGCGGCCATCCAACCCGAGGCGGCGGTGCTCGAGGCCCGAGGCGACCGCGCCGCTCTCCTGGCCCAGGCCACCGATCGGGTCCGCCTGAGCGGACTCCGCCTCGAGTTCGAGACCTACAGCACCGGGGGGAGCCACGTGAGCACCCCCAAGACCGCGGTTCCCGGAGGCGGTTATCCGGCGTTCCGGGGCTTCGACCACAAGGAGTCCTTCTACGCCGACTTCGAGGCGCACCCGGCCCCGACGGTGTCCGGGGACCTGTCGCTGAACGTCCTCGGAAACGTCCCCACCAA
>CAYRIJ010000027.1:0-8141 GCA_964424285.1 uncultured bacterium | reverse complement strand
CGCACCCAGCGCACCACCCTGGTGCTCGCGACCGGCCGGGGGCCGTGGGGGCTCGAGGTGGGCGGCATCCGGGGCGGCGCCACCAAGGTCGGCCAGGACTTCGTGATCGCGAAGTGGACCGGAACGGGGTTCCGGCTGCTCCAGGACCGCGTGCGCAACTCGGACACCTACGGGGTCAAGGGGAAGCTCACCTTCGAGAAGGGGCGCTGGCACTGGTACGGGCAGACGGCCTACATGGGCCTGGTGGCCGACGGCGGGCCCACCGCGGTCCAGAACTACACCGGCTGGATGCTCACCGACACCGGCTCCGGGAACCAGACCAACCTCCTCACCGGCCTGGCGGTGAACCAGGGGAACTTCCAGTTCGGTCCGAACTTCCTCTGGCAGAAGCCCCTGGTGGGGCCGATTCCCGCCGGTCTTCCGCAGCCGCCCCGGAACATCCTGGACGACCCCTTCGCCGTGCGCTCCAACCGGGAGAAGGTGGGGGCGGAGCTGATGCTCTCCTACGATCCCACCCCCGCCACCTGGATGTGGCAGTGGGACAACGACGTCCGCGAGGACGCGCCCCTGGCCGCCAGCCTGGATCTCGTCTACCGGGACCTCAAGACCACCCAGGACGCGACCATCGGCATCTTCGAGGACGGGCGCACGACCTTCGCCTTCCCCGCGGCCACCCCGCCCCGAAAGATGTGGGAGACCCACCTTCGGGTGGTGTCGCGGCTCTCCGCCGACCGGCGGCTGGTGGCGCACCTCTACGCCGGCACCGGCGAGCCCAACGGCGACGACCCCCGGCTCGTTCACCGCTACGGCGGCGACGCCCGCCTGGCCCTGGGTTCAGTGGTCTTCGCCACCGCGCTCAAATTCAACGACTGGGGCCCCTACGACTACCATCGCGATTTCAACCTCACGTATCCCGTGCAGTTGATGGGCGACGTGTCCCGGACGCTCGGTCCGGCCCGCTGGTTCGGCTATCCCCAGACCAGCGTGGGAGTGCGGGGCACCTGGCGATCGCTCGACCGGTATTCCCCCCGCTATTGCCCGGCCACGGTGCGCGACGACACCGGGAGCTCGGTCTGCGAGCCGAACGCCCCGGGACCGAACGGAAACGAGTGGGAGGTTCGCACCTACCTGCGCTTCGCCATGTAGGGCCGGGACGGGTGGGGCCTATTCGGCCAGATGGCAGGCGGCGGACTGGTCCGCGCCGAGCGGCCGGAGTTCCGGCTCCTCGACGCGGCAGCGGTCCACCGCCAACGGACAGCGGGGGTGGAACCGGCAGCCCGGAGGCGGGTCCAGGAGGCTCGGAGGGGAGCCGGGGATGCTGGCCAGCTCCCGGGCCGCCCCGTGCGCCGAGGGGAACGCCCGGAGGAGTCCCTGGGTGTAGGGATGGCGCGGGGTTCGGGCGAGATCGGCGGCGGGGCCGGTTTCCACCAGCCGGGCGGCGTAGAAGACCGCCACCCGGTTGGAGAACTGCAGCATGCGCCCCAGATCGTGGGTGATGAAGAGCACCGCGAAGCCCAGCTCCCGTTGCAGGGTGCGGATCCGCTGGAGGATCTCCCGCTCCACGATCACGTCGAGGGCGGTGGTCGGCTCGTCCAGGATGACCAGGTCGGGTTCGAGGGCCAGGGCGATGGCGATTCCCACCCGCTGCCGCATTCCCCCGGAGAGCTGGTGGGCGTAGGACCCGAGGCGATCGCCGGGGATCCCCACCATCTCGAGGAGCACCCCCGCCCGGTCCCGGGCCGCGTCGTGCGAGGTGACCCCGTGGGCGAACAGGGTGTCCACGATCTGCTCGCCCACGGTGATGACGGGGTTGAGGGAATCCATGGCGCTCTGGAACACCATGGAGATCCGTTTCCAGCGCAGTTCCCGGAGCTCGCTCTCGGTGAGGGCCAGGACGTCCCGGCCGTCGAAGCGCACCTCCCCCCCGGAGATGACCGCGGGAGGGGGGAGGATGCGGAGCAGCGCCTGGGCCAGGGTCGACTTGCCGCTCCCCGATTCCCCGGCGACCCCCAGGATCTCTCCCCGCCTCACCTCCAGCGACACCCGGTCCACCGCGCGCACCGGTCCGGCGTCGGTGATGTAGTCCACGGAGAAATCCCGGACCGAGAGGAGCGGCTCAGCCATGGTCCACCACCGGGGTCGACCGGGAGGGCTTCCGGCCGCGCCGCGCCAGGTAGGCGCGCCACGCCCGCTCCATCTGGAGCCGGGGGTTGGTGATCTCGTCGAAGCCGAAGTTGAGCATGGTCAGGCCGAACCCCACCAGGGCCACCGCGAGGCCGGTGGGGGCGAAGGTCCACCACGCCCCGGTGAGGAGCGCGGAATCGTTCTGGGCCCAGTAGAGGTTGGTGCCCCAGGTCACGGCGGAGACGTCCCCCAGCCCCAGGAACTCGAGCCCCACCTGGGCTCCGATCGCGTACACCGTGCTGCCGATCACCTGCGCCACCAGGAGCGAGGTCATGGTGGGTAGGATCTCGCGGGTGACGATGCGGAAGTTGGTCTCCCCGGCCACCACCGCCGCGGCCACGAAATCACGCCGTCTCTGGGCCAGGGTCTGGGCGCGCAACACGCGGGCGTTCCAGGCCCAGCCCGTGACCACCAGCACGAATCCCAGGGTGAGGGGGCCGGACGGAAGGTAGGCCGCGATCACGATGGCCAGAGGCAGGCCGGGGATGACCAGGAAGACGTTGAAGAGGAGGGAGAGGAGGCCGTCGGCGCGCCCCCCGAGATAGCCGGCGGTGACCCCCACCAGGGCCCCCACCAGCACCACGGTCAGGCCGACCCCGAACCCGACGGCGAGGGAGGTGCGGGTTCCGACCACCAGCTGGGCCAGGACGTCCTGGCCCTGGCCGGTGGTGCCCAGCCAGTGCTGGAGCGACGGCGGCTGGAGGGGGATGCCCACCAGGGCGTTGGGATCGCCGACCAGCCAGGGTCCCACCACGCCGACCAGGAGGAACACCCCGACGATCACCGCCCCCGCGGTGGCCTTGCGGTCCCGGAGGATCGCGTCCCTCCAGACCGCGAAGGCGGAGACCTGGGCGGAGGCGCGGCCGCTCATGACGCCGACTCCCGGGTGCGCGGGTCGAGCCAGAGATAGACGAGGTCCACCAGCCAGTTCGCGCCGAGCACGGCGAGGGTGATGAACAGGAAGATGCCCTGCATGAGCGGATAGTCCTGGTTCCGGACCGCCTGGACCAGGAGATAGCCCTCCCCCGGATAGGAGAAGACGATCTCGGTCAGGAGCGAGCCGCCCAGCACGAACCCCAGGGCCATGCCGAAGCCGGTCACGCTGGGCAGGAGCGCGTTCCGGGCCGAGTAGCGGAGGACCACCCTCGCCGGGGGAAGCCCCTTGGCCCGGGCCAGGTTCACGTAGTCCGACCCCAGGATCGCGACCATGGTGTTCCGCATCGAGAGGAGCCAGCCCCCGAGAGTGGCCAGCACCACCGTGGCCACCGGAAGGGCGGCGTGGCGGACCACGTCGGCGATGAAGACGGAGGAGAAGGCGGGGGTGATGTCGTCCCCGTAGGCGTGGCCCAGGGGGAACCAGCCCAGGGTGAACCCGAGAACGTAGAGCGCCACCATGGCCAGCCAGAAATAGGGGAAGGCGCCCAGGAAGGCCAGGCTGGTGGGAAGCCAGGCGTCGAGCCAGCCGTGGCGCCACCAGGCCGACACCACCCCGAGCAGGGTGCCGAGGCAGAAGCTGATCAGCACCGCGGTCCCGGCCAGGAAGAGGGTCCATACCAGCCCCGTTCCGATCACCTCGGAGACCGGGGAGGGGAAGTACGCCACCGAGACGCCGAAGTCGCCGCGGAACACGTGGGCCAGGTAGGTGGCGTACTGCTCGAGGAGCGGGGCCCGGGTGAGTCCGAAGGTCTGTCGGAGCGCCTCGAGGGCCTCCGGGCTCATGCGGCCCCGAAACCGGGCGAAGAGCGCGGTGGCCGGGTCGCCGGGCATGAGCCGGGGCAGGAAGAAGTTGAGGGTCACCGCGGCCCAGGCGGCCAGGAGATAGAAGCCGAGTCGACGCAGGATGTAGCGCATGCCCGTCTCCTATCTGGGGGTGAGGGTCGTCAGCACGAGGAGGGTCTCTCCGCGGTCGAACTTGTTGGGCGAGGGATCCGCGTAGGGATTCGATTCCGACGGGAAGCCCTGGAACCGGCTCGTGTTGTACTCCGCCCAGGAGGGGTTCGGATAGAGGGGGATGGCCGGGGCCTGGTCCACGAAGATCCGCTGGAGGGTGTCCCCCAGGCGGCGCTGGCGCGCCGGGTCGGCCTCGCGCTCGAACGCAGCCAGGGCGGTGTCCGCGGCGGCGCTTCCGTACCGGTGCCAGTTCCCCATCGAGGCCTCCCCCCGGGGCTGCACCGTCTCCGAGGACATGAGCCACCGATAGAACTGGTAGGGGGTGGGGCCCTCGAAGGACCAACCCAGGCTGAGATCGAAGTTTCCCTCCTGGACCCGCTGGAACCAGGCGCTGAAGTCGTAGGTCTTGACCGAGGCCTCGATCCCGACGTCGCCGAGCCCCCGGGCGATCACCTGGGACGCCCGCACCCAATCGGACCAGCCGGACACGGTGAGGATGTCGTAGCGCCACGGCGATCCGTCCGGAAGCCGCCGGAGGCCGTCGGCCCCCCGGGGGTAGCCGGCCTCGTCGAGCAGGGCGTTGGCGCGGTCGGCGTCGTGGTGGACCCAGTCGCCCTCGGCCACCGCGGTGGAGTCGCGCCACGAGCCGTAGGCGTCGCTCAGCCCGGTGGCGTCGGCGGGGCGGGAATAGCGGTAGAGGGCCACGTCCACCAGGAGATCCCGGTCGATGGCCATGCTGAGCGCCTTCCGCACCCGGACGTCGTCGAAGGGGGTCCGGGTGGTGTTGGCGTAGAGGAAGATGGTGCTCCCGGTGAGCGGGAACCAGTAGTGATGGTTCTCGGGATCGCGCCCGACGAACACGCGATCCACCGCGGGGATGAAGTTTCCCGCCCAGTCCACCTCGTCGAAGACCAGGGCGAGGTTGGCGCGGTCGTTGGAGGGATAGGCGGGGAATCGGAGGGCTTCGACCCGCGGGAGGCCGGGCTTCCAGTAGTGGGGGTTCCGTCCCAGCTCGTACACCTGGTTCCGGAAGACGCGGACCTCGGTGAAGGGGCCGGTGGCCACCGGGTTCTCGTTGGCGAAGGTGACCGGATCGGCCACGTCCTTCCACGCGTGCCGGGGAACGATCTGCTGGGCGGCGATCTCGTCGAAGCCCGGGATGAACACCCGCCGGAAGCGGAAGTCCACCGTGCTGTCGTCCGGGGCGTCGACCGCGTCCAGGAACCCCCACACCCCCCGGCGATCCAGGGCCGGAAACCGCCGGAGGAGATCGAAGGTGAAGGCCACGTCCCGCGCGGTGAAGGGCCGGCCGTCCGACCACTGCACCCCCTCCCGGGTGGTCACCCGGAGCACGGTGTTGCCGTCCCGCCACGCGGTCTTGACCGCCAGCCACGGCACGTACTCGGAGCGGACGCTGTCGAAGACGAGGAGGGGCTCGTAGATCCCGGCCAGGGTGGGCCAGCGGGCGGCGGTGGCGGTGGTGAGGGGGTTGAAGTTCCGGACCCAGGAGGCCTGCTGCTCCTGGGACACGACGAGCACGCCCTCCGGCGCCCGCGGAACGTCCCGCACGCACGCGGCCAGGGTCAGGATCGAAAGCAGGACGGTCAGGCGCGCGATTCCGGGGATTCGCGCGCGCCGTCTCACGATGCGCTCCGGTAGACCCGGACCCAGTCGACCAGCATGGTCTGGGGGAAGACGGTGGAGGCGTCGGGGGGGCCCACGAAGTTCCCTCCGACCGCGAGATCCAGGATGATGAAGAAGGGGTGGTCGAACACCCAGTGTCCTCCGGAGGGCACGTTCTTGGGGGTCACGACCTTGTAGATCACGCCGTCCACGTACCAGGTGATGCGGTCCCGCTCCCACTGGACCGTGAACACGTGGAAGCCGGCGTCGAACGTGTCGTCGCTCAGGGTGTAGCGGCCGGTGAGCGCGCTTCCGCCGGAGTAGCCGGGGCCGTGGAGGCTCCCGTGGACGATCGCCGGCTCCTGCCCGCGATACTCCATGATGTCGATTTCCCCGCACTCCGGCCAGCCCACGGTCCCGATGTCGGTCCCCAGGAGCCAGAAGGCGGGCCAGAGCCCCCGGCCCCGCGGGAGGCGGATCCGGGCCTCGAACCGTCCCTGCGCCTGGGCGAAGAAGCCCGAGGTGTTGATGCGCCCCGAGGTGTAGGCGCTGCCGTTGTAGGGCTCCTTGCGGGCGACGATGGCGAGGTGCCCGTCGCCGTCGAGCGACACGTTTTCGGGCCGGGCGGTGTCGTACTCGAGCTGGTCGTTGCCCCAGTTGGTGCCCACGTCGTACCGCCAGGCCGAGGAATCAGGGGGCTGGCCCGCGGGGCCGTCGAACTCGTCCTCCCACATCAAGGTCCACCCGCCGGACGTCTCCCCGCAGCTCGCGCCGCCGGCGGCGACGGCGAGGAGCAGCACCACCATCTCCATGCGGAAGCACCGGGGGAGGAACCGGGGTCTCATCCGGCCTCCTGGCGGGGGACCGCGATCGGGAAGAGGGTCGGTTCGGCCAGCGCCGCCTCGAGAACCAGGGTGGCGGCGCCGATGGCGATGGACTGCTGGCCGAGCGCGCTCATGCGGACCTCGGCGGCGGCCACCGAGCTGACCAGGGTGCGCCGGCGGATGGTCTCGCGGAGGGGCTCCAGGAGCAGCTCTCCGAGCCGCGCCACCTCGCCTCCGAAGATCACCATGGAGGGGTTCATGAGGTTGAGAAGGCCGGCCACCGCGATCCCGAGGTGTTCCGCGGTCTCCTGCACCAGCCGAAGGGCCAGGGCGTCGGCGCCCAGCGCCGAGGCCACGATGGTGTCCAGGGTGACCCTCTTCCCGGCGAGCATGCTGTCCGGATACTCGACGAGCAGCGAACGCGCCCGCTCGACCAGGGCGGGGGCGCCGACCAGCGTGGCCAGGCACCCCCGGAGGCCGCAGATGCAGGGTCCACCGTGGGGGTCGATGGCCATGTGGCCGATCTCCCCGGCCACCCCGGTGGCCCCCCGGTAGATCCGGCCCCCGATGACGTGACCCGAACCGACGCCGGTGGCGATCTTGACGTAGGCGAAGTCGTCCACCCCGCTTCCCGCTCCCCACCAGCCCTCGGCCAGGGCCCCCAGGTTGGCGTCGTTGTCCACCAGAACCGGAACCCCGTACGAGGCCAGGAGCGGAGCGAACCCGCTCTCGCCCCGCCAGTCGGGGAGGACGATCTCCGACAGATGGTCGGGGCGGCCGGGGTCGACCGGGCTCGGCACCGCGATCCCGATCCCCACCAGCCGGGCGGCGGCGCCCGGGTGCGAGGCCAGGCAGGCCTCGCAGAGCTCGACGATGAGCGCCCGCGTTCCCTCGGGGTCGCTCCGAACCGGATGGCTTCGCTCCCTGCACTCCAGCACCCGCCCGCGAAGATCGGTGAGGACGGCCATCACGTGGGCCGCCCCCATCTCCACCCCGAGGATGACGCAGGCGCCGTCCTGGAATTCGAGCACGATGGGGGGCCGCCCGCCTTCCGAGGGGCCGGCGCCGATCTCGTCGACGAGGCCGGTGGGGAGCAGGGTCCCCACGATATCCGAGACGGTGGAACGGGAGAGGCGCTTGCGGCGGGCGATCTCCGCGCGCGAGATCCGGCGCTGTCGCCAGATGAGCCGGAGAATGGAATCGGCCAGCGGGCGCGGCCGTTGAGGGGCGATGTGCCGGATGCCCTTCTTCCCCGTGATCTGCTTCTTCATCGAGTACGGCTCCCCACCATTCGGCCTCGGACGGCTCCGGCGATCTAGCGGTGGAAGTATACGTTGTCCAGGTACACCGTCTTGGAGTCGCTGGAGAGAATCAGCTGGGCCAGGTGCGCCCGGCTGGTGATCGCGGTGTAGGCGGCCAGGGGAATGTCGAGGCCGGTCCAGACCCCGATCGCGAGCGGCGGGGTGGAGCCGGCGTTGAACGTGAGCTCCTGCTGCTGGTCGTCCCCGCCGGAATAGATCCCGTCCGCCCCGAAATCGACCAGCTTGACCTTGAACAACGTCCCCTGGGGCATCCAGACGTCCAGGTGGATGTGGGTCATCGCGGTGGCGTCGATGGGGT
>CAYRIJ010000026.1:0-21220 GCA_964424285.1 uncultured bacterium | reverse complement strand
GTTCACGCCAAACCGGCGACCGCGCTAACCTATTGATTGCAACACCTTATAGACCCACCCCAACTTGAGTGCAGCCTACCGGAACCCACGGGTTGCGGGAGTGCTGACGTAGGCTTACTCGGCGGAGTGCAGCCAAACCGCGACAAGTACGATCTTCTTAAGGGAATTCAAAGGTGTCGATCTCCGTGGATTCACCAGAGAGAGTCGGAGTGGCCTCAAGGTTGTTGGGTACGGCGGCATTCTTCTCGCCCCGGTGACGATTCGCGGGTACGATTCGAGTATTGCTACGGTAGCGATGGGTTTCCCCCCCCCCAGCCTCAGGTCAGAAAGGAGTCAACCCATGAAGCCGACTCTGGTGCTCTTGACGGTTGTGGTGGCTCTTTGCCCATTCTGCGCCGGAACGGGGACTGCCCAGCTTCACAACGGACAGGAGAACTCCGTCGTGACAGTTCACGTCCAGGCCCACAACACCAAGGGCCTCGAGTGCTCGGACTTCGATCCCAACTTGCCCTGCGACTGGTTCGTCACCAATTGGCCGGTGGGAGTAGGGGCCGACGTGTACTTCGTCATCGCGAACGCGGACTCGGCGCTGGGGGTGGGTGGGGTCAGCCTGGGCGTCGACTACGGGAACACGCCTGGCGTGCAGAGCGACGGTCTGGGTGCCGACGTTCTCGGCTACGTGTCCTGCGCTGATCTCGAGTACCCCAACGGGATCGATCCGATCGACCCCTCGACGGAGTTTCCCGCCGCGGGGGGCGGAAACCGGCTGATCTGGAGGTGGACGACCAACTGTCAGCGGCACACGGTTCCCGGGTGGGGCGTCGAGGTGGTCGCCTGCGCGTTCTACGTCTACGCCTACGGTCAGGATGAGTTCATCGTGGACATTAATCGGAACCTGGTGACCGGCCCCGAGTTCCTGATCGTCGACTGCCCCGGACCGGCCCTGTCGGACATGCCCTGGCCGTCCCACGCCGGAATCGTCGGATTCGGGACGGCCGGGCGCAACCCCTGCACCGCCGAGGTGGGGGAGGATCTCTACCCGCCGGGCATCCTCGACGCCTCCGGGACGGGCAACACCAACTTGGTGACGGTCAAGTTCTCGGAGCCGGTACATGGCAGCTCGACCGGCTACTTCCGGGTCTATCCGACCGACGACCCATCGACGCCCCTGCCCGTGACTCTGGTATCGATCTCCGGATCCGTGGCAACTCTCACCCTGGCCTCGAACCTGGTTCCCACCGTCTTCTACACGGTGGAGGTTTCCGGGGTCATAGATGATGCGCGCAACCCCATTGCACCGAATTCCACCAAGAGCTTCAAGGCTACTGGGGAGGCCGTGCCTCCCACGCTGGTGGAAGCGTCCGGAGCGGCCGGCGGGAACACGGTGACGGTGGCGTTCAGCGAGCCGGTGGGGACCGGGGCGGATGTTGCTTCGAACTACACGGTCTACCCGACCGCCAACCCCTCGTTGCCCCTGGGGGTGACCGGCGCGTCGGTGTCGGGGGCCCAGGTGATCCTGACCCTGGCCTCGAGCCTGGCCGGGACCTCCTCCTACACGGTGGCGGTCTCAAACGTGCAGGACCTCTTCGGGAACCCGATTGCCCCTGGTTCGACCGTGACGTTTGCCACCGAGGCGCTGGACGAGACGCCCCCGAGCCTCACCAGCGCTCATGGAACCGGCGGAATGAACCTGGTAACAGTGACCTTCAGCGAGATGGTGGGGACCGGGGCGGACGTCGCCTCGAACTATGCGGTTTACCCGACGGCGGATCCGTCGTCGCCCCTGGGGGTGAACACAGCGACGGTTTCGGGCTCCCAGGTGACCCTGACCCTGGGCTCGAACCTGGCCGCTCAGACCTCGTACACGGTGGCGGTTTCGAACGTGGCCGACCTGGCCGGGAACGTGATCCAAGCCGGCTCGAGGGTGGACTTCACGACCGCGGCCGGGGGCGGAGTGGGGAAGCAGTCCCAGTCCGTGGTCGCGGTCCACGCCCAGGGTCACGACACGAAGGGTGTGGGCTGCACGGGACTGGACCCGGACCTTCCCTGCGGGCGGTTCACCACCAACTGGCCGGTGCTCTCGGGCGCCCACGTCTACTTGGTGGTGGCCCTGGCCGACCCGGCCTACGGGGTGAGCGGGGTGAGCCTGGGCGTCGACTACGGGAACACGCCGGGGGTCGAGGTGGACCACCAGGGCTGCGACGTGTTCGGGTACGTGTCCTGCGCCGACCTGGAGTACACCAACGGCATCGATCCCAGCAACACCTCGACCGAGTTCCCGGCCTCGGGGGGCGGGAACCGGCTGATCTGGGTGCGGACGAACAACTGCCAGACCCACGTCGTGCCGCCCTACGGCGTCCAGGTCGTGGCCTGCGCGTTCTACGTGTACGCCTACGGTCCGGACACGTTCCGGGTGGACATGAACCGGAACCTGGTGAACGGCCCCGAGTTCCAGATCGTCGACTGCCCGGGCCCGTCGCTCTCGGACATGCCGTACCCGGAGCACGCCGGGTACGTGGGCTTCGGGGAGGACCCAGGGTACAACCCGTGTCCGGCCGCCGTCCCCACGGTGCGCACCACCTGGGGGAAGCTGAAGGATCAATATCACTGAGGAGAGCGGAGCGTAGGGGTCAACGTTTCCTTCGTGCCCACCCGAAAACGCCCCGAAATCGAGGGACGTGCATGTACTCCCTCGAAATCCGGCGAAATCACGGTGCCGCTAAACCCTTGCGCACAATGACTTGTAGACCCCCCCGAGCGGCGTTCAGCTTGCCGGTTCCCTCGGGTTGCGGGACTGCACACCCACCGGCCAGCAGCATCCGGGTCCCTTCGCGCCCTCGAAGGGACGGCTCTCGGCCCCGGCGTTCTCGGGACCTACCCGCTCCCCCCCGTTCCGGACGCCTCGTCCCCGGCCTCCGGCCCGCGCCACAGATCCCGATTCATCGCCTCGGGTCCGGCGCGCCGAAGCGCGCGGCGCGCGGCACGGTCCAGGGTCCACCACGCCCACCCCGACCGCCATGCGGTGAGCGGACGACGGCGAAACCGTTCGCGGTGATAGACGGATAGATTGTGCAGGAAGCCCGGATGGTCGGGGCGGAGCCGCCGGGCCCGCTCGGTGGCCTCCACCGCCTGGTCGAGGTTCCCCTCGTAGAACCGGGCCGCGCCGAGGTCGCACCAGTAGCGCGGGTTGTCCGGTTCCGCGGCCACCGCGCGCTCCAGCCACTCCCGGGCCGCGGCGGGGTCGCCACCCCGGAGCGCCGCCACTCCCCTCAGGTAGTCGTGGCCGGGGAGGGGAAGCCAGGGGTCGATGGTGAGGGCCCGGCGGTAGTGTTCCAGCGCCGCCGCCGGCTGCTCCTCGACCTGGAGATCGCCGAGGCCCCGGTGGCCGAGCGGGGAGCCCGGGTGACGTTTGACCAGCACCTTGAACAGGCCCTCCGCTTCCACCCGCCGGCCGGAGCGCCGGAGGAGATCGCCGAGGGCGTACTCCAATACGGGGAGCGGCCCGCAGGCGCGAATGGCGTCCCGCAGCCGTCGCTCCGCCCGGTCGCGGCCCTCCCGCAGTTCGTCCAGGCGGGCCAGCATCTCGTGGGGGAGTGGGTCTCCGGGCCGGGCCTCCACCGCGTCGTTGAGGAGACGGGCGGTGGTTTCGGGAGGAGCCAGCCGGAAGAGGCCGGGGCCGGCGGCGGCGAAGGCCGCGGGCGGCACCAGGGAGAGCGGCCCGTCGAAGACCGCCCGGTAGGCATCGAGGGCCTCATCGCCCCGGCCGAGTTGTTCGAGAGCCTGGCCCCGCGCGGCATGGAGGAGGGGATTGCGCGGGCGCTCGGCCAGGCGCTCGGCCAGGAACGTCTCGGCCTCCCCGGCCCGGCCGGTCTGGCGAAGCAGCGTGGCCAGGGCCACCGCGGCGGGGGCGTGTTCGGGGTCGCCGGCGAGGGCGCGCCGGAGCAGGGGCTCCCGCTCCGCGTCGTTCGCCGCTTCCCCCGGCCGGATGGCTCGGGTGAACAGGACCTCCGGGTTCTCGGGGAAGGCGGTGGCCAGGGCTCTCCAGGCGCGGACTCCCGACCCCTCCTCCTCCGCGGACTCGGCGAAGGCTTCCGAGGCCGCGCGAAGCCGGGCGGGGGCGGCCTCGGGCGCGGCGGAGCGGATCTCGTGGCGCCAGAGCCGGGCCACCGCCTGGACCCGGGGATGGCGGGTGAGCCGCTCCAACTCGTCCAGGGCCTCCTCCCGCCGGCCCGCTCCGGCCAGGGCCAGGGCGTGCTGGAGCCGGGTGGGAGCGTGGGACGGGGCGACCTCCAGGGCCTCGCCGCTCAGTCGTTCGGCCTCGGCCCAGTCTCCCTCCCGCGCCGCCAGAACCCCCAGCGCGACCAGGGCGGGGGCGGCGTGGGGATCCTCGTCGAGGACGCCGCGGGCCACCGCCCGGGTGAAGGTGGGGTTTCCCACCGCAAGGTAGCGCTCCAGGTCGGCGTAGCGGGGCCAAACCCGGAGGAAGTGCTGGATGTCCACGTCCGCGGCCATCTCGGGCTTCTCTCCCGCGGCCCGCTCCAGGGCGTGGGCCAGGCCCTCCAGGGAGGCATGACGCGCCTCGGTCTCCAGGAAGGGGGAGTCCGCGCCCACCGGGACATAGACCCGGCGCGGAAGCCGGAAATAATCCGAGGTTCCCGGATCGAGTTCCAGGGAGTACCAGAGGGGCGGGGAATCGACCACGTCGTGCCTCGGGAGTGGGGTTTCGCCGGGACCGCTCGAAGCGGACCCCGGTGTCGGGCCAAGTCCGTGACGAGTCGGCCCGGGCGGCGCCGGAGCGCCGGGCGCAGGATCGTCAAGAACGAGCCCGGGTTAGGCGGGGGAGTATATCGCGGCCCCCGGTCCCCCTCAACCGAAGCCCGTCTCACCGGCCTTTCTTCTTGACAGCTAAGTTGTTGCCTCGTAAGGTCTTTTGAATTCCGCCAGCGGGGAAGGGAAGGCTTGACCGTGGACCACATCCGGCTCAACGATATCGTGCTGTTCGCGCACCTCGGGGTCACCGAGGCCGAGCGGGAAGTGGGCCAGCGGATCCACCTCGACCTCGATCTGGAGCTCGATCTGGGCGCGGCCTCGGGCTCCGACGTGCTGGTGGATACGGTCAGCTACGAGGCGGTATACCGTTTGGTGGAGTCGGTGGTGGCGGTTTCGCGGCACCGGCTTCTGGAGTCCCTGGCCGGCGCCCTCATCACGAAAGTCCTCGATGCGTTTCCGGCGGAGCGGGTGCGGGTTCGGGTGCGAAAGCCGAACGTGCCTTTCGCGGGGAGTCTGGCTTCGGCGGAAGTGGAGATGATGCGAGAACGATGACCAAGGCATTCATCGGCCTGGGCTCGAACCTGGGCGACCGGGAGCGTTTTCTGCGCGAGGCGGTGGAGGCCATGGAGGGCATCCCCGAAACGGAGGTGGAGCGGGTGTCCTCGTTCTACGATTCCGATCCGCAGGGAGACCCCGCCCAGCCCGCCTACCTGAACGCGGTGGCGGGGCTTCAGACCGGCCTTTCCCCCGACCGGCTGCTCTGGAATCTCCAGCTCATCGAGTTCCGGCTCGGCCGACCGCGCGCGAGGCGGAACGGTCCGCGCACCATCGATCTGGACCTCCTGTTCTACGGAGACGAGGTGATCGACCGAACGGGTCTCACCGTGCCGCATCCCCGTTACCCCGAGCGCCCCTTCGTGCTGGTGCCCCTGGTGGAGTTGGAGCCGGGCCTGGTGGATCCGCGCACCGGCATGCGGGTGGACCGGCTGCTTCGCGATCGCCGCAACGTGGCCTCGGTCCGATGGGTGGGCCGCTTCCGCCCATGAGCACCTCGCGCGCCAAGCACTTCGTGGTCATCGAGGGGGTGATCGGGGTGGGGAAGAGCACCCTGGCCCAGTACCTCTCCGAGGCCTGGGACGCCACCCTGGTGATGGAGGAGGTGGAGGAAAACCCCTACCTGGAGGAGTTCTACCGGGATCGGCGGCGGTACGCCTTCCAGACCCAGATCACGTTTCTTCTCAGCCGCTACCAGCAGCAGCAGAAGCTCCTCCAGCGCGACATCTTCTCTCCGAAAGTGGTGAGCGATTACCTGTTCCAGAAGGACCGCATCTTCGCCAACGTGAACCTGAGCGACAAGGAGCTGGGCCTCTACGAGAGGCTCTTCCCCATCCTGGAACGCGACGTTCCCACCCCCGACCTCGTGGTCTATCTCCAGGCCACCGTGGAAACCCTGCTCGGCCGCATCCAGAAGCGCGGCCGGAGCTTCGAGCGGGACATGTCCCCCGAGTACCTGGAGGCCCTGGCCGAGGCCTACAACTACTTCTTCTTCCATTACGACGCCGCCCCCCTCCTGGTGGTGGACACCAACTCGCTCGATTTCGTGAAGAACGCGGACCAGCGGGAGGATCTCCTGGCCCGGGTCGAGGAGCACCCCGGGGGGACGGTCTACTACCGGCCCCTGGGCGAAGGGGAACCGGCGTGACCCGCGGGTTGTCGGGGAACCGCCCCGCGTCGAAGGACCGCGCGATGAGCGTCGCGAAAGGCCGGCCGTCATGACCCGCCGGATGACCGCGCCCGATTTCCGTTCGGCCAAGGGCAAGCGCCGCCTGGCCTGCCTCACCGCCTACGACGTGCTCACCGCGGGGATCCTCGACGAGGCCGGGATCGACCTGATCCTGGTCGGCGATTCCATGGGGAACGTGATCCTCGGCTACGAGACCACCCTCAAGGTCACCCTGGACGACGTGGTGAGCCATGCCGCCGCGGTGATGCGGGCCCGCCCCCGCGCGCTGGTGATCGCGGACATGCCGTACCTCACCTTCCACATCCGCCCCGAGGAGACGCTCCGAAACGCCGGCCGGCTGATCCAGGAGGCGGGGGTCGACGGCGTCAAGCTGGAAGGCGGGCGCGAACGGCTGGATCACGTCCGCGCCCTCGTCCAGGCCGAGATTCCGGTCATGGGCCACCTGGGACTCACCCCGCAATCGG
The DNA here is from genome assembly GCA_964424285.1 of uncultured bacterium. Classification (GTDB taxonomy): domain Bacteria; phylum Eisenbacteria; class RBG-16-71-46; order JABDJR01; family JABDJR01; genus CAVSKL01. Next base: position 14,242 of record CAYRIJ010000026.1, on the reverse strand, counting down.
TGCTCAAGTTCGGCGGGTTCCGGGTGCAGGGCCGGTCCGAGGACGCGGCGGAGGGACTGATCGCCGACGCCCGGGCCCTCGAGGAAGCGGGATGCTTCTCCCTGGTGCTGGAGGGCCTCCCCGGCCCCCTGGCCGAGCGGCTGACCGGAGCGGTGGGCATCCCCACCATCGGGATCGGCGCCGGCGCGGGATGCGACGGGCAGATCCTGGTGATTTCGGATCTTCTGGGAATCCCCGCCTCGGTGCCCAAGTTCGTGCGCCGGTACGCGGATCTCCGCGGGGTGATCGGGGACGCGGCGCGTCGCTACATCGAGGACGTCCAGGCCGGCCGCTTTCCGGGGACCGAGGAGACCTATTCGGAATGACCGCGGCCGGGCGCATGCGCGTGATCCGCTCTCCCGGCTCGGTGCGGCGGCAGGTCCGGGCCTGGCGGGCCGCCGGCGAACGCATCGCGTTCGTCCCCACCATGGGCTACTTCCACGACGGGCACCTGAGTCTCTTTCGAAGGGCCCGGGGGCGCGGCGACCGGGTGGTGGCGAGCATCTTCGTGAACCCCGCCCAGTTCGGTCCCCGCGAGGACTTCCGCACCTATCCCCGGGATCTTCCGCGGGACCTCGATCTGGCCCGCGCCGAAGGGGTGGACCTCTGCTTCGTGCCCGAAGCCGAGCGGATGTATCCCGCCGGCCACCGCACCGAGGTCCACGTGACCGGCTTCGAGAACGTGCTGGAGGGAGCTACCCGTCCCGGACACTTCGGCGGGGTGGCCCTGGTGGTCCTGAAGCTCCTCCACCTGGTGGAGCCCGACGTCCTGGTGCTCGGCCAGAAGGACGCCCAGCAGGCGGTGGTGCTGGAGAAGATGATCTCCGACCTCGACCTTCCGGTCCGGGTGGTGCGCGGGGCGATCGTGCGCGAGCCCGACGGGCTGGCCATGTCGAGCCGCAACGCGTACCTCTCCTCCGAGGAGCGGCGGGCGGCCCCCGTGCTCCGGCGCGCCCTGGTTCGGGTGGAGCGCGCGGCCGGGGAGGGGGAGCGCTCCGCGACCCGGCTCCTGGGCCTGGTGCGGGAGGAGTTCGCCGGGGAGCCCCTGGCCCGGCTGGACTACGCCGCGATGGTGGACGCCCGGAGCCTCGCGCCGGTGAAGCGTCTCGAGGGACGGGTGCTGGTGCCCGTGGCCGCCTGGCTGGGCCGCACCCGCCTGATCGACAACGTGGAGCTCGTTGCGCCGGGGGAGGGACGATGAGCCTCCGTCCGGGCACCGCCGCTCTGGTGCTGGCCGCGGGGAAGGGCACCCGCATGCGGTCGGACCTGGCCAAGGTGCTCTTTCCTCTGCGGGGCCGCCCCCTCATCCGGTTCGTTCTGGATGCCGTGGCGGGGGCGGGCTTCGAGCGCACCGTGGTCATCGTCGGCCACCAGGCGGATCGGGTGCGGGAGGCGGTGGCCGGGCCCCCGATGGAGTTCGCGCTCCAGGCCGAGCAGCTGGGGACCGGGCACGCGGTGCAGTGCGCGGCCCCCCTCCTCGCCGGGTTCGAGGGCGACGTCGCGGTCCTGGCCGGGGACGCGCCGCTCATCCGGTCGCGCACCCTGGGAGAGCTGATGGACCACCACCGGGACTCCGGCGCCGCGGTCACCGTGCTCACCGCGCACCTTCCCGACCCCGCCGGCTACGGCCGCATCGTGCGGGACGCGTCGGGGCGCATCGCCGCCATCGTCGAGGACAAGGACTGCACCCCGGCGGAGCGGAAGATCGACGAGATCAACTCCAGCATTTACGCCTTCCGCTGGCCGTACCTGGCCCGGGCGCTTCCCCGCCTCCAGAACGAGAACCGGCAGGGGGAGTACTACCTCACCGACACGGTGGGGATGGCCTTCGCCGAGGGCCTGCCGGTGGAGGGGATCGTGGTCGAGGACCACCACGAGGTCGCCGGGATCAACACCCCCGATCAACTGGCCGATGCCGAACGGATCCTGGAGGAACGCGCATGAGTGACCGTCTCTGGGCCGGCTGGCGCATGCAGTACATCCGTGACGCGAACCGCGATCGCGCGGCCGACGCGGCTGGCCCAGGCGAAGGAGCCCGGGCGAATCCCTGCCTGTTCTGCGGCCTGGCCGGGCGCGAGCCCGCGGTGGAGAACCTCGTGCTCGAGACCTACGAGCGGTCGTTTCTCATGCTGAACGCCTTCCCGTACACCACCGGCCACATCATGGTGGCTTCCCGCCGCCACGACGATTCGCTCCTGGGCGAGGGAACGGAGGAGCGGGCGGAGATCATGGCCGCGGTGGAGCGGGCCCGGCGGGTGCTGGCCGCCGAGTACCGGCCCGACGGGTTCAACATGGGGGTCAACCTGGGGCTTCCCGCGGGCGCCGGAGTGCCGGGCCATCTCCACTGGCACGTCGTGCCCCGCTGGACCGGAGACACCAACTTCATGCCCGCGCTGATGGAGACGCGGGTCATTCCCGAGGCGCTTCCGGACACCTACGCCCGGCTGGCCGTTGCGCTCACGCGGCTGGAACCGGCGGGGCTTCGGGTGACGGGTCGCGGTCGTGCCTCGTAGGCGGCGCCGGGCCAATACCGTGACCCTGGTCGCGGTGCTCATCGTCGGCGCCGTGCTGGGCGCGGTGGCGCTGAGCGTCTTCCTCCGGGCTCGCGAACCCGGCGCCCCTCCGGCGGGGGCCCCCGATCTACGGGTGGAGGTCTTGAACGGCTGCGGGATGGAGCGGGTGGCCGACCGGGTGGCCTCGCTGCTCCGGCGGGGGGGATTCCGGGTGGAGAACGTGGGAAACGCCGACCACTTCCACTATCACCAGGACATCGTGGTGGCGCGGACGGTGAGCCGGGAGCGCGCGGAGACCCTGGGGCGGTGGTTGGACGGGGCGGTGGTGGTGGAGCAGCAGATCCCCGGATATCCCTATGACGTCTCGGTGATCGTGGGGAAACCCCACTCCCTGGTGTCCGAGCCCTGATTCCGGGATCTTCCCCCCGCCTCGCTGGAGCCCGCGGCTAGGACGTGCGGTAGTCCTCGACCTTCGCCTTCTTCCGGATGTCCCCCAACCAGGCGCTGTAGAACTGGTTCTGCTTCTGGGTGAGCAGGGTCTGCCGGAGCTGGTCCTTCTGCTTGTCGAACTCGGCCCAGTCCACGTCCGGCCGCTCGTCCACCCGGAGGATCACCCAGCCCCGGGGGGTCTTGATCGGTTCGCTCACCTGGCCCACCGGGAGGCCGAATGCGGCCCCCACCACCTCGGGATCGCGTCCCAGACCGGGGACGCCGCTCTGTTGGGTGAACTCGGGCGATTCGGTCACTTGAAGAGATTCGGCCCGGGCCGCCTGGGCCAGATCCTCGCCCGACTTGATCTGTGCCTCGACGCGGTCGGCGACCGTCTTGGCCGCCATGAGCCGGCGGTCGCGGAGGATGTCGTTCTTCACCCGGTCCTTGACCTCGTCCAGCGGGGCCACCCCGGCCGGCTTGGAGGAGGCGATCTGGACCAGGTACCACGCGTTGTTGGTGGCCAGGATCCGGCTCAGCGTCCCCACCGGGTTGTCGTGGGCGAAGGCGGTGATCTGGGGGATGGAGGCCAGGCCGGGGACGATACCGGTCGGGGTCACGTCCTTGGCTTCCCGCAGCTCGAGCCCGTGGTCCTTGGCCGCGGCGGCCAGGCCCGAGGACTGGGCCTCCTGGTGGACGGTCTCCAGCTGGTCCTGGACCGCGCTCACCGTGCTGTCCGAGGGGGCGATGCGCATGGCCAGATCGCGGATCTGGTAGGAGGGCTCGTTCTTCTCCTCCTTCGTGTCCACCAGCTGAACGATGTGGTAGAAGCCCCCGTCCCGGTAGGGCGCGCTCACGCCGCCCTTCTCCAGACCCTGCACCGCCTGCTTGAGCGGCGGGGACATCTCCGCCGGAGTGAGGAAACCCGCGCTCAGGCCTCCCTTGTCCGCGTTCGGACCCTGGGAGAAGGTCTGGGCCAGGATGTCGAAGGTGCTGTGCTCGACGTCGGATTCCCCCTCGCTCTTGGAATGCTCGGCGGCCCGGGCCTCGACGGCCAGATCGCTCAGGTCCTGGAGGATGGAAGCGGAGTCGGCGGCGGTGGCCACCCGGGGCACGGTCACGTACTCGAGGTCCACCCGCTCGGGGACCCGGTAATCATCCTGATGGTCCTTGTACCAGGCGGCGATCTCCTCGTCCGTGACGTTCGAGTCGGCCTGGAATCGGGAGGCTTCCACCACCGTGTAGGTCACCTTGGCCTTCTGGCTCCGATCGGCGTAGGCGTTCCGGAGTTCGTCCTCGGTCACCTTGACCGAGGCGGTGATGATCTCCTGCAGCTTCTGGAGCGGCAGGTCGCGTCGCACCAGGTCCTCGATCTGCACCAGGGTGTTTTCGGGGACCGAGGGGTCGTTCAGGAAGGACCGGTACGCGGCCATGTCGAACTGGCCCTGCTGGTTCCGGAAGCTCGGGTTCTGGGTGATGAAGGGGGGCGGGTTGTTGTAGAGGATCGAGCGCACCTCGCTGTCCTTGGCCCCGAGGTTCCGCTTCTCGGCCTGCTGCCGGAGGAGCTTCCGCGCCACGATGTTGGTCCAGGTCTGCTCCTCGATGATGAGCTCGTCGGAAGGCTGAAGATCGCGCCCGCCCTGGCGCGCGGACTCCCGGTTCTGAGCCAGCTCCTGCTGGTACTCCATCACCGTGATCGGTTCGCCGTTCACCATGCCCACCGCGCCCTGCGGGGCTTTGTGTCCTCCGAACTGGAGGTCGGCCCCCCAGACCAGGAAGATGAGGAGGACGAAACTGATGACGGTGATCCAGAGGATCACCTTGGTGTTGCGACGCAGAATATCGAGCATCGAGGGAACTCTCCTGTAGCTGGGTGGCGCGAGGCCGGCCGCGACGGGGTGAGCGTCGGCGCCGCCGCCTCCGACGAAGAACTCTGAGGCTGGAGACGGAGCCAAAAACAATAGCAGACCCCGGGAGGTCGAACAAGAGGCCCGGGGCCAGTCGGCCCGGGGGCCGGGAGGCCGAATCCGCCGGAGAAGGGGTTGCGCCCGCCCCCCCTTCCCCTCGAAGATTGGCCCACACGTTCCCGGGAGGTCCGTTACCGGTTTGACCGCACCGACTTTGGCACTCATCGTGGGCTTCGTGGCCCTCTTGGCCCTCTCGGGGACCTTCTCCGGGAGCGAGACCGCGCTCTTTTCCCTGGACCGGATCCAGCTCCGCCGGTTCGAGCGCTCCGCCTCCCGGCGGGAGCGGCTGGTGGCCGCGGTGGCCGCCCGCCCCGAGCGACTCCTGGCCGGAATCCTCTTCGGCAACACCCTGGTGAACGTGGCCGGATCCAGCGTCATGCTGGCCATCGTCCGGCGGGTCCACGACCATCTCTGGGGCCTCGATCCGGTTTCGACCTCGGTGGTTCTGGCCAGCGGGATCATCCTCCTCCTGGGGGAGATCCTCCCCAAGGGCCTGGCCGTCCACTGGCCCACCCGGTTCGCCCCGTTCCTCATCCCCGTCCTGGCCCCGATCCTCAAGATCCTGGCCCCGGCCACGGGGCTCCTGGAGCGGGCGGCCCTGGGGTTCCTGGGCACCCTGGGGGAGCAGCCGGGGGTGAGCCTGGGGCGGCGCGAGCTCCAGGTCCTGTTCGAGGACATCCAGGCCGGCAAGGAGATCACCGAGGACGAGGGGGAGATCGCGGCCAACATCTTCGAGTTCTTCGAGACCCGGGCCCACGAGATCATGACCCCCCGGGTGGATCTGGCCGGAGTGCCGGTGGACCTCTCCCGCGCCGAGCTCCGCGACCGGGTGGTGGAGGCGCGCCACAGCCGGCTCCCGGTGTACCGCGACACCCTCGACCAGATCGTGGGCTTCATCAACACCAAGGAGTTCCTTCTCGATCCCGACCTTCCCCTGGATGCCCTGCTCCGGCCGGTTCACTTCGTGCCGGAACGGGCCCGGCTGCACCGGGTCCTGGCCGACGTCCAGGCCCGGCGTCTGAACCTCGTGGTGGTGGTGAACGAGTACGGGGGCACCGCCGGCCTCATCACCAAGGAAGACCTGGTGGAGACGGTGGTGGGGGAGATCTTCGACGAGCTGGAACCGGACCAGGCCCCGCCCCTGGAGCCGCTGGAGGACGACGCCTGGCGGGTGGACGGGCTCTATCCCCTCGACGACCTGGCCGAGGAGATCGCCGTCCGGCTTCCCCCGGGACCGGTCCAGACCGTGGCCGGCCACGTGGCCCATCTCCTCGGCCGCCCGCCCCGCCCGGGGGACGCGGTCACCGACGGGCCGGTCATCTACCGCGTGCTCTCGGTCCGGCGCCACCGGGCGCACCGGATCCTGGTCCGGGTGAGACGGCCCCGCCCCGAAGAAGGGCGGCCGTGACATGATCCCGTTCCTGATCGTGCTCGCGGTGATCGGATCGGCCCTCTTCGCCGGGTTGGAGACGGGGGTGGTCTCGCTGAACCGCATCCGGCTTCGCGTGCGGGCCCGGCGGGGGGACGCGCCCGCCGCCCGGCTGCTCCAACTTCTCCAGCGCCCGGAGCGGGTGCTGTCCACCTTCCTGGTGGGGAACACCCTCTGCAACGTGGGGGGCGGGGCCCTGGCCAGCTTCTGGGCGGTGCAGGGCCTCCGGCTCGGGGAGACCGCGGGCTCGCTCGCCGCCACCGCGGGCATGACCGCGATCTTCCTCGTGTTTTCCGAGCTCGGTCCCAAGGCCTATTTCCGGGTGCGCGCCGAGGATGCGGTGCCGCGGTTCCTCTGGTTCATCCGCGCCGTCACCGTCATCCTGGCCCCGATCGAGTGGGTCTCCTCCGCGTTCCTGCACCTCCTGATCGGGCGAACCGGGAAGAGCGCGTTCGTGAGCCGGGAGGAGCTTCGCCAGCTGGTGCGGGAGGCGCGGGAGCGGCTCGGCACCGGGCAGCAGCGGATGCTGGAGAGCATCTTCGACTTCGGCCACACCATGGCCCGCGAGGTCATGATCCCCCTTCCCGAGGTGGTGTCGCTCCCGGAGTCGGCCTCGGTGGAGGAGCTGTTCGAGCTGGTCCGCCTCCGCCGTTACACCCGCATTCCGCTCTACCGGGACCGGGTGGACGCGATCGTGGGCCTGGTGAACGTCTTCGACGTCCTCTACGATCGGGATCCGGCTCCGCGGGTGGCCGCCTACCGCCGGGACATCCACATCGTGCCCGAGACCTCCCTCGTCCACCGGATCCTGGTGGAGCTTCAGCACCGGCGGGAGACCATGGCCCTGGTGGTGAACGAGTTCGGCGCGTGCACCGGCATCGTCACCGTGGAGGACATCGTCGAGGAGATCATGGGAGAGCTGGTCGACGAGCACGAGGAGCTGACCCACCCCATCCAGAAGGTGGGAGACGGCTACCTGGTGGACGCCGCGCTCGACGTCGACGACCTGAACGAGGAGCTGGGGCTCTCCCTGGCCAAGGATCGATTCGACACCTTGGGGGGGCTGGTGCTCCGGCGGCTCGGTCGCATTCCGGGGGTGGGCGAGCGCGTGAAAGTCGGTAATCTGGAGATCGAGGTGGTGGCCGTCCACCCCTACGGGTTGAAGCGGGTCAAGATTCGTCTCCTTGAAGGAGGGCCGGGAGAACGGTGAGGAATCGTCGTCGGGTTCCAGTTCGTCGGGTGCGTTCGTTCCTCGCCGTGACGGGCGTCGCGTGGCTATGGATCGTCGCCGGCGCCGCATTCGCGCTGGAGGGCGCCCCGGCGCCCCCGCGCTCGCCGCGCCCGGGGGTGGGGCCGGCGCCCTGGGCGGACTTCCGTCCCACCGAGCGCCCGGTCACCGGGTTCGTACCCCTGAGCGGCGCGGTGGCGCCGTCGGTCTGGGAGGGGTGGATCCGGGCGTCGGCATCCCCCGGGGCGCCCCGGCCCGCGCCGGAGCCGTCCGAAGGCGGGGTCGCCCCGCCCCGGGCCGCCGCGTCACCCACCCTGGCCTCGTTCCTCGATCGGGAGCGCCCGGCGTTCCGGGACGCGTGGGCGGAAGCGCTGGCCGCGGCCCGGCGGGACGATCCCGCCGGCGTCCGCGCCGCCCTGGCCGGAACCGAGCCGTCCACCCCGGAAGGGGCGCAGCGCGCGGCCCGGCTCGGCTTCGCGGCCGCGGTGGCCGCGGAGGATCGCGCCGCCGCCGACTCGATCTTCTACCGCATCTCCTGGGACGACGCCGGCCGCACCGCGGCCCGGCTCGCCGCCTGGCGCGCCCTGGTCGAGGACCATGGGGCGGAGGCGGCGCGCCTCCTTTCCGCGCTTCCCGCTCCCACCTCGGGGGAACGGGCGGCGCTCGCCCTCGCCCGCTGGATGACCGACCCGTCGCGGCCGGACCAAACGCTCTCCGGAGCGGAGGCGGGCGGCGTGGCCGGAGCGGCCCTGGCCCTGGCCCGGGCGCGGAGCGCGCTCCTCCAGGGCGATCTTCCCGCCGCCCGGCATCTCCTGGCCGGGACGGACTCCACCGCGGTGCCGGAACCCTGGCGGCCGACCCTGGCCTCTCTCCGGGCCCGGAGCGGGGAGGCGGACTCCGCCGCCGGGGGCGGGGAGGACGCGACCGCCTATCGCGAGGCGGCGCGGGCGTTCGCGGCGAGGGACCTCCGGCCGGCGGGAGAGCTTCTCGACCGGTGGCTGGTGAGCTTTCCCGCCTCGCCCTACCGTCCCCAGGCGTACCTGTTGCGGGGCGAGGTCCGGCTCGCCGAGGGAGAGCCCGAGCGCGCCGCGGACGATCTCACGGTGGCGGAGCGGAGCGGCGGGGGGGAGACCGCCGAACGCGCGCGCCTGGCCCGGGCGTTTCTCCTCGCCCAGCGGAACCGCGGCGGGGAGGGCCTGCGTCTCCTGGATGCGGTCCTGGCCGGACCCTTGGGCCGGGACGCCGAGCCCGAACTCCTCTTCGACCGCGCGCGCCTGGCCCGTCTCACCGGGGACGACTCCACCGCCGTCCGCATCCGCCTGCAACTGGAGGAGGGTTACCCGGATTTGCCCTGGGCGCTTCGGGTCGAGTCGGACACCGAGGCCTCGAGGTGGCGCGCACCGTGGCCGGTGCTCCCACCCGAGCCCGCGGGGGCCCGGACCGTGCCCGCCCCCCGCGGCGGTCCGATCGGAGCGCTTCTGTGGGGGGAGGCCGAGCTTCCCCGCGCCGCCGGGCGGCTGAGCGGCTCCGCGCCCGTGCCGGCTCCGCCGCCCACGCCGGGCGCCCTCCCTCCGGGGGGCACGGCCGTCTCGACCCCGGCCGCGGCCCCCTCCGGAAACTGGCCCCGCCTCTTCGCCGGGGTCGCCGGCGGCGGACCCGCCGCAGTGCTCCTGGAGGGCGCGGGCGGGGGACGCGTGGGCGGGCTCCTCTATCGGGGATGGCTCTCCCGGGTTCTCTCCTCCGAACCGGATCACCTTCCCGATCTCCGCCGCACCGACGGCGAGGGCGCTCTGGGATGGCGGGGCGGGAGCGCGCGGCTCGACCTGGCCGGCGAGGGAGCCTGGCGCCACGACGATCCCGCCGGCGGGGTGGGGCTCATCGACCGGGGGGTGACCGCGTCGTGGAAGGGGCTGCGGGGAAACGCGGCCTACGATGCGGGTGGACCCCTGCGCGGCTCGGGATACGTGGCCTGGGCCCGCGGGGCCCTCGACACCACCGGGACCCGCGACTGGCGCACCGACCAGGTCTTCTTCGGCGCCTCCGGCGGGGTGACCCGGGGCGGCGCCCGGTGGAGCGGAAGCCTCGACGTCGGCCGGCTCGACCAGCGCCAGCCCGACTTCGAGCCGTTCCGCTACTGGTACCGGGACCTCCGGGTGGCGCGCCGCGCCCCTCAGGGCTGGTACGTGGGGGGCCGGGTTTCCGCCTATCACGACCGCGCCCTGGTGATGCCGGTGGCCGGGGTGGAGCGGGGCTTGGGCTCGGGGTGGACGGCCTGGGCGGCCACCGAGCCCGGCATGGAGCTTCCCGCCTTCGACCGCACCTTCGTCCGGGACGGCGACTGGAACGTCCCGGATCTCACCCTCCCCGCCGAACGGCGCGATCTGGATCTTCGCGGGGGGGTCCGCTGGCGCGGGTTCGAGGCCGACTCGGCCGGGGCGCGGGTGGAGGTGTTCCACGCCGGCTCCTACCGGACCTGGAGCCGGGTGAACGGCGTGTACGCGGAACGAGCGCTGGACGGAGCCACCGGGTCCCGGCTTATCTTCAACGGTGGCCTGGGGGGCGGAGCGGCGCGCCTCTCCGGGCGTCTGGCCGTTCAGAGCATCCGCTCCGGCGGCCGCGACGTGCCCTACGTTCCCCGGGCGGAGGGCCGGCTGGAACTGGCGGTGGCCTCGCGGGGTTGGCAGGGTCACGTGGCCGCGCTGGGGGTGGGGGGGCGCAAGGACGAGGCGGGAACGAGCTACGGCTCCTTCCTGCGCTTCGACCTCGGAGTGGCCTATCGCCTCGAGGAAGGGAATCTTCCCTTCGGCGCCCGATGGGTGGAGATGACGATCCGGGTGCGAAACCTCACCGACCAGGCCGACCGCCGCTGGCCCGGGGTGCCGGGCGCCGGCATCGGGGTCTACGGGGGCGTCCAGGCGCTGTACTAGTCCGGTCGATCGAGTAGCTTTCGGCCGATCACGGAGGGCTCATGTTCGAGTTGTTCACCCGGGGCGGGCCGGTGATGTACGCCATCCTGCTCTGCTCCATCGCTTCCCTGGCCATCATCCTGGAGAAGCTCTTCCTGCTTCGGGCCACCAAGAAGCGGATGGACGCCTTCCAGGTCCGCATCCAGGGAATCCTCAAGTACGGGCACCTGGACGAGGTGGAGCGCCGGGCCCGCGAACAGCCGAATCCCCTGGCCCGGATCTTTCTCGCCGGTCTGGAGAAGATGGGCCAGGGTGAAAGCCGCATCAAGGAGGCCATCCAGTACGCGGGGGAGAAGGAGGCGCGCCGCCTGAAATCCCACATCGCCGGGCTGGCCACCATCGTGGCCGGGGCGCCGCTTCTCGGTTTCCTGGGCACCGTCCTGGGAATGATCAAGGCCTTCCAGCAGATCGAGCTTCTGGGCGGGAACGTCAACGCCTCGGTCCTGGCCGGGGGCATCTGGCAGGCCATGCTCACCACCGCGGCCGGGCTCACCGTGGCCGTGCCCACCCTGTTCGCCCACAACTGGATCGTGAGCCGGATCCGGGCCATGGTGGAGGAACTCGAGGAAGCGTCGCAGACGTTGCTCGATTCCCTGCATCCCGCCGCGGACGATCCGAAACGGGGGGCGGAGTAGTGTTCCACTTCGAGGATCAGGATCAGACCATCGGCGGAATGGAGACCGCGGCCTTCGCCGACATCATTTTCCTGCTTCTCATCTTCTTTCTTCTGTCGTCTTCGTTTATATTGCCAACAGGGATTCCCGTGAACCCGCCGAAGTCGGACACGGCGGTGACCGCCAAGGAGCAACCGGTGGTGGTGACGATCACCCGCACCGGGGACGCCTACGTGGACGAGGACAAGGTTCCGTTCGCGGATCTGGCCACCACCCTCGGCGCGCGGCTATCGAGCGCGCCGATCAAGTCGGTGGTGGTGCGGGGCGACGAGGCGGTGAGCCTGGGCAAGCTCGTGGAGGTGCTGGACATGGCCCGGAGCGCCGGCGCCGAGAAGCTGGCCATCGCCACCGAGCAGAAACACTCCCGCCGGCCGTGACCGGAGGCGGGTCCCCGCTGACCGAGCGCGGCGGGGCCCGGTGATTTGACAGGCGGCCGGGCGGGTTGCCAGGAGGATGGGCACATAGCGATGGCTGGAGCAACCTCGACCCGTTCCTGGGGAGAGCTGGCGTTTTACGAGATGCCGGTGCCCGCGGTGGTGCTCGACCCCAAGCGACGCGTCCTCGCGGCCAATCCCCCCGCCTGCGCCGTGCTGCGCGCCACCATCGAGGAGCTCAAGGGGCGCGATCTCACCGAGGTGATCAAGAGCGACGACCCCACCTGGTGGAGCACCGATCCGGTGGACCGGCTCGGGTCGCCCTCGATCGGGCGCCGGCTCCGGGCCCGGGTCAAGGGACGGCGGCGCCTCCTCAAGGTCGGGGTGTACCCGCTCCGGGACGGCGACGAGGAGGTCGGGGCCCTGGTCACCGTGCGCGACGCCCGGACCGCGGATCGCGACCCCCACGAGGAGAACGATCACCTCGCCTCCCTGGGCGAGCTTTCGGCCTGTGTGGCTCACGAGATCCGGAACCCCCTGACCGGCGTCCGCACCACCGTCCAGTTCGTGGATTCCAAGCTCGCCCGCGACGATCCCCGGCACGAGGATCTCGAGGAGGTGATCAAGGAGCTGGACCGGATCGAGCAGATCATCGGCGACCTCCTGCTCTTCGCCCGCCCCGCCGAGGGTCACCGGAGCCTGACCGATCTCAACGCGCTGGTGGGCCGGGTCCTCGACTCCATGGAGGCCCAGTTCGCCGAGGCCGAGGTGGAGGTGAAGCGGAACCTCTCCGCCGAGCTCCCCGAATTCGTGTTCAGCCCCGACAACCTCCAGCAGGTGCTCCTGAACCTGATCCGGAACGCCCTCGAGGCCATGCCCGAGGGGGGACGGCTCCGGGTCACCACCACCGTGCGCCGCTTCCGGTCCGGCCGGCCCCCGGCGGCGGAGATCTTCGTGAGCGACACCGGACACGGGATCCCCGAGGATCTGCTGGACGAGATCTTCAAACCGTTCTTCACCACCCGCCACAACGGCACCGGATTGGGGCTTCCCATCTCCGCCAGCATCGTCCGTGGCCACTCGGGACGCATCACCGCCCGGAACCGGCGGCCGGGCGGGGCGACGTTCCGGGTTTCGCTTCCCCTCCCCCCGCTTCCCGAGGAACCGGCCCGGCCGTGACCCCGACCGTTCTCATCATCGACGACGAGCCCTCGGTGGGGCGTTCCCTGACCCGGGTGCTGACCGACCGGGGCTGGCGGGTCTCGGTGACCCATACCGCGGCCGAAGGGCTGGCCCGGGCCCAGGCCGAGCGACCCCAGGTGGTTCTCCTGGACCACCACCTCCCGGACGCCGACGGTCCGGACGTGCTCTCCTCCCTCCTCGAGCTGGACCCGCGGGTCCGGGTGATCGTGATCACCGCCTTCGGAGACACCTCCCTGGCGGTCCGCTTCATCAAGGCCGGGGCCTTCGATTTCCTGACCAAGCCCTACGAGATGGAGCAGCTCGTGCACGCGGTGGAAGCCGCCCGCCGGGATTCCGACGCCCAGCTCCGGCTCTCCCTCTACCACCTGCGGGAGACCCGCTCGGGCTCGGTGACGCGGATGGTGGGGGAAAGTCCGGCCGTCCTCGAGGTGCTCTCGATCGTGGAGAAGGTGGCCCGCTCCGACGCCACCAGCGTGCTCCTGAGCGGGGAGAGCGGCACCGGGAAGGAGCTGGTGGCCCGGGCCGTCCACGAGCTGAGCGACCGGGCCGGGGCCCCGTTCATGGACCTCAACTGCTCCACCTTCTCCGAGACCCTGCTCGAGAACGAGCTGTTCGGGCACGAGAAGGGGGCCTACACCGACGCCCGGGAGACCAAGCTCGGCCTGGTCGAGCTGACCGACGGGGGAACCCTGTTCCTGGACGAGGTGGCGGACATGCCGCTCATGACCCAGGGAAAACTCCTCCGGTTTCTCGATTCCCGCCAGTTCAAGCGGGTGGGGGGAACCCGGGACCTGGACGTGGACATTCGCATCGTGGCCGCCAGCAACAAGGACATCCCCACCGCGATCGAGGCCGGGGTCTTTCGCCAGGACCTCTACTACCGGCTCAAGGTGGTCTCCATCCACCTGCCTCCGCTTCGCGAGCGGGGAGAGGACGTCCTGCTCCTGGCCACCCATTTTCTGGAGCAGCACGGCCGGAAGTTCAACCGGCGCTTCGACGGGCTGAGTCCCGAGGCGGCGGAGGCGCTGGCCAGCTACTCCTGGCCGGGGAACGTGCGCGAGCTCAAGAACGTGATCGAGCGGGCGGTTCTCCTGGAGGACGGTCCGGTGCTGAAGGTCGAGCACCTCCCGCGGGAGCTCGCCCGCGAGGACCACGGGCTCCGTTTCCCCGGGGGCGCGGTCCCCACCCTTCAGGAGGTGGAGGATCAGCACGTGCTTCGGGTCCTCGATCACACCGGCCGCAACAAGTCCCAGGCGGCCCGTCTTCTGGGGATCTCGCGCCAGAGTCTTCTCGACCGGCTGAAGCGTCTCGATGACCGGACGGAGAGTTCCGTTTCCGGCGACTATTCACCTTCATCGACCTCCCTGGACGCTCCGCCCCGGCCATAGCGCCGTTTTTTCGCCGGCTTTTTCTCCGAATA
>CAYRIJ010000025.1:0-21781 GCA_964424285.1 uncultured bacterium | reverse complement strand
GTGACCCCCACCCTGGCCATGATGCGGATCGGGGAGGACCCGGCCTCGATCGTCTATCTCCGGAAGAAGGTCGAGGCCTCGGCGGAGGTGGGGGTGGAGTCGCGCCAGGTGGTGCTTCCCGCCGACGCCGATCCCGGGGACGCGCGCGAAGCCCTCCGGTCGCTCAACCGGGATCCCTCGGTGCACGGGGTGCTGCTCCAGCTTCCGCTTCCCCCGGGCTTCGATCCGACCGCCCTCCTGGAGCTCATCGATCCGGCCAAGGACGTGGACGGGTTCCACCCGGTGAACGTGGGCCGGCTGGTGCGGGGCGAACCGGGGTTCGTGTCCTGTACGCCGCTCGGGATCATGTACCTCCTCCGGCGGGAAGGGGTGAAGCTCCCGGGGGCGCTGGTGGCGGTGATGGGCCGGTCCAACGTGGTGGGGCGGCCCATGGCCAACCTCCTGAGCCAGAAGGGGGAGGGGCGCGACGCCACGGTGATCCTCCTCCACAGCCGGAGCCGCGAGCCCGAGCGCTTCACCCGCCAGGCCGACGTGCTGGTGGCGGCGATGGGCCGGGCGGGGATCGTGACCCCGGAAATGATCAAGCCGGGAGCGGTGGTGATCGACGTGGGCATGAACCGCGTGCCTCATCCCGAGAAGCCGGGGAAGTTCAAGCTGGTGGGAGACGTGGCCCCCGAGGCGGCGGAAACCGCCGGAGCCCTGACCCCGGTCCCCGGCGGGGTGGGCCCGATGACCGTGGCCATGCTCATGCGAAACACGGTGGACGCCGCCGCCGGCGGCTTCACCCGCCCCTGGGAGGACACGTAGTGCCGCGGGCGGGCCGGGGCGGCTCGGGGGAGGACCCGGTCCCGAGGCCGGCCCCGTGAACGGGGAACCGCCGACCCTCACCGTCTCCGAGATCACCGGCCGGATCCGCCGCACCCTGGAAGACCGGTACGGGCGCGTTCGGGTGCGCGGCGAGATCTCGAACTTCCGCAAACCCGGCTCCGGCCATCTCTACTTCGCGCTCAAGGATTCCGCCGCCCAGCTTCGGGCGGTGATGTTCCGCGGGGCGGCCATCGGCCTCCGGTTCCTCCCCGCCGACGGGGTGGAGGTGGAGGCGGAAGGGGAGCTTTCCCTCTACGAGCCCCGGGGCGACCTCCAGCTCATCGTGCGGCGCATGGTTCCTTCGGGACTCGGCGCCCTCATGCAGGCCTTCGAGGCGCTGAAGCGCCGCCTCGCCGCCGAGGGCCTCTTCGCCCCCGGGAACAAGCAACCGCTTCCCGCCTACCCCCGGGTGATCGGCCTGGTCACCTCGCCCACCGGCGCAGCGATCCGGGATCTCCTGCACGTGCTGTCCCGGCGGTGGCCGGCGGCGGACATCGTCACCATCGGGGTCCGGGTCCAGGGCGAGGGGGCGGCGGCGGAGATCGCGGCCGCGGTGGAGCGGATGGATCGCTGGGGGGGAGCCGACGTGATGATCGTGGGTCGCGGCGGCGGAAGCCTGGAGGATCTCTGGGCCTTCAACGAGGAACCGGTGGCCCGGGCCATCGCCGCCTGCCGCACTCCGGTGATCTCCGCGGTGGGGCACGAGATCGACGTCACCATCGCCGACCTGGTCGCCGACGTTCGCGCCGCCACCCCGTCGGCGGCGGCGGAGATCGCGGCCCCCGACCGCCGGGAGGTGGCGCGCCGGTTCACCGCCCTCCTGGAACGCGCCCGGACGCGGACGGAGAGCGCGGCCGCGGCCCGACGCGCCCACCTCGGCCGCCTGAGCGGGGCCTACGGGTTCCGGCGCCCCGAGATCTTCCTCCGCCGGGAGGAGCAGCGCGTGGACGAGCTGGCCGACCGGCTGCGGAAGGCGGCGGCGCGGTCCCTGACCGGGAGCCGCCGATCGGCCTCCGAGGCCTCGCGCCGTCTGGCCGCCGCCGACCCCGCCCCCCGGGTGGGGAGCCTGCGTCGCGGGGTGTCCGGAGCGGGAGAACGGCTCGATCGCGCGGCCCGGGTGGCCCTGCACGCCCGCCGGGCGCGGCTCCTGGGGATCGGGCGGGCGCTGGCCGCGCTCGATCCCACCGCGGTGCTCGGCCGGGGATATTGCCTGGCCCGGGACGAGGCCACCGGGCGGATCCGGGTGGCGGCGAAGGGACTTGCCGAGGGAGCGCCGGTGGTGCTCCAGTTTTCCGGGGATCGGGCCCACACCCGCGTGGTGCGGGTGGAGGACGGGGGCCCGCGGGAGTTGGAGGGCGTCCGGGAGGGTAGGACATGAAGCCGAGCAGGAAGAAGAGCGCGGCCCGCAAGCCGGCCGCCGGTTCCCGGGCCGCGAACCCGCCCGCGGGGGCGGAGGAGCTGACCTTTGAGGCCGCCCTCGAGCGCCTGGAAGCCATCGTGGGCCGGCTGGAGGAGGGCGAGATCCCCCTGGAAGAGAGCATTCAGGCCTATGCCGAGGGAACCCGATTGGTTCGTCATTGCCTGGAGAAGCTCGACCGGGCCGAGACCATGATCCGCGAGCTTTCCGAGAAGGCGGAGGGGTTCCGGCTCGAGCCCTCCTCGCTCGGGGAGGACACGGACGACCTGGAAGAGGACGATGAGGATGAAGACGAGGATCCGTCGGACGAGCTCCCGTTCTGATCCGGACGTCCGGCTCCGGACGTTCCGCCGCTTCGTGGATCGAACCGCGACCCGGGTGGATCGCGCCCTGGACCGGCTCCTTCCCGGGGCCTCGGTCCGCCCGGCGATCGTCCACGAGGCCATGCGCTACACCGCGCTCTCCGAGGGCAAGCGGCTCCGGCCGGCCATGGTGGTCCTGGCCTACGAGGCCTCGGGGGGGCGGGGACGCCGGGTCGACGCGGTGGCCGCCGCCCTGGAAATGGTGCATGCATTTTCCCTGATCCACGATGATTTGCCGGCCATGGACGACGACGATTTCCGCCGGGGGAAACCGTCCAATCACCGGGCCTTCGGGGAAGGGGTGGCGATCCTGGCCGGGGACGCGCTCCTCACCCTGGCCTTCGGGGTCCTGGCCGCCCAGGAGCGGGCCCTCGGTTCCGCGGTCACCGTCCGCCTGGTGGAGGAGCTCAGCCGGGCCACCGGCTCCGACGGAGTGATCGGGGGCCAGGTCATGGACCTCCGATCGGAGGGAAAGCGGGTCAGCCGGAGCGCGCTGCGCTACATTCACGAGCAGAAGACGGGGAGGCTGTTCATCGCCGCCCTCCGGCTCGGCGCGATCGCCGCCGAGGCCCCGGCGGCCGATCTCCGTCGGTTCACCCGGTACGGCGGGTCGGTGGGGCTGGCCTTCCAGATCGTGGACGACATCCTGGGGGCGGCGGGAACGGTGCGGGAGCTGGGGCGGGACCCCGGGCGCGACCGGGAGCGGGGGAAGGTGACCTATCCGTCCACCCTGGGATTCGAGGCCTCGCATCGCGCGGTGGACCGGGAGCTGGCCCGGGCCGGTGAGGAGGTGAAGCGCCTCCCCGGGGATCGCGGGCTGTTCCAGGGTCTCATCGATCTGGTGGACCGCCGCCGCCGCGGACCGGACGGCGGACTGCTTCTCCCCAAGGGGACGGCATGAAGGACTTCATCGCCTCGGCGCCGTACATCGTCGCCTTGAGCGCGGGCTTCCTGGTTCAGTTCTACAAGTTCCTGGCCTATCTGGTGACCCATCGCCAGGTGAACTTCACCCGGCTGGTGGGGACCGGCGGCATGCCCAGCTCCCATTCGGCCAGCGTGGCCGCCCTGACCACCTCGGTGGCCTTCCTCGACGGCACCGGTTCGACCCTGTTCGGGGTCACCCTCTTCTTCAGCCTGGTCATCATGTACGATGCCGCCGGGCTCCGGAGGGCGGCGGGCATGCAGGCCCGGGTGCTGAACCGCATCGTGGAGGACCATTACGCCCATCGCGGGCTTCTGGCCGAGCGGTTGACCGAGCTGGTCGGACACACCCCCTTCGAGGTGTTCGTGGGGGCGGCGGTCGGCGTGATCTACGGCGTGGTCTGGTATCTATAGGAGGTCCGGAAGGCGATGATGGCGAAGCCGCAACGCGTCTCGGTGCAGGCGAACCTCGACAAGACCCAGGCCCTTCCCGTGGTCCGGAAGGCGGTGGAGCGGTTGCGGGACGCGGGGGTGGAGGTCCTCCTCAAGCACGACCTGGCCCGCGCCCTCGATCACGAGCCCCACGAGGACGGGTTCCTGGACGATACCGATCTCCTCCTCTGCCTGGGGGGCGACGGCACGCTGCTGAACGCGGTGCGGGGGTTGGAGGGACGCGAGGTCCCGATCCTGGGGGTCAACCTCGGCGGGCTCGGGTTTCTCACCGCCGTCCCATCCGACGAGATCGACTCCTGCCTGGACGCGATCCTGGCCGGGTCCTACCGCCTGGAGGATCGGCCGCTCATCATGGCCCGGGCGTGGGAGGAGGGCGGGGGCGAGATCGAGCTCCACGCCCTGAACGACGTGGTGATCGACGAGGGGACCTTCAACCGGCGGGCGGTGGTGCTCAAGATGAACATCGACGGCGCCTACGTGGGCACCTTCACCGCCGACGGCCTGGTGGTGGCGACCCCGACCGGCTCCACCGCCTACTCCCTCTCCGCCGGCGGGCCCATCGTCCACCCCGAGGTGCCGGCCCTGGTGGTGACCCCGATGTGCGCGCACTCCCTCTCCATCCGGCCGCTGGTGTTCGGCGACCACGAGACGGTGGAGGTGGAGAACCTGCTCTCCGGCGTGGCCCTCAAGATCACCGCCGACGGCCAGGACGCCCGCCGGGTCGCGCCCGACACCACGATCCGGATCGGGATCTCCCCGCGCCGGGCGCGCCTGGCCTTCCTCGGCCGCCGTCCCTACTACGAGATCCTGCGCACCAAGCTCAACTGGGGGGGGATCCCCAAGAACCGCTGAGCCGCGCCGGCTCGGGTTACGACGGACGGTCGACCGGCTCCCTCGAGCGCGATCGCGCGACCGCGGAGCGCCCTTCAGGCTCCGCGCCCTTTTCCTATACACTGTCCCGAAACCCGCGGGCGGCCCACCCGGGAAACCGCGCCGCCGCGCGGCCCGTCCCGAGCCGTTGAACCGTGAACCGTCCCGTCCGGAGAGGGGAACCATGCTGACCGAACTCTGGGTCTCCAACCTGGCGGTGGTGGAGCGCCTCGAGGCCCGGTTCAAGCCGGGCCTGAACGCGCTCACCGGAGAGACGGGGGCGGGGAAGTCGCTGGTGGTCGGATCGCTCGATCTCGTCCTGGGCGGGAGGGCCTCGGCGGAGCTGGTGCGCCGTGGCGCCGACGAGGCGGAGATCGTGGCCCGCTTCGAGCTCCCCGGCGACCACTTCACCTCCCGGGGGATCGACCAGGCGATCGACGAGGACGGCCTCCTCCTTCGCCGGGTGATCGGAGCCGATGGGCGGTCCCGGGCCTACGTGAACGACCGCCCGGCCACGGTGGGCCGGCTCCGGGAGCTGGGAGGCGCCCTCGCCGACCTCCACGGCCAGCACGAGCAACAGCGGCTGCTTCGCGAGGAGACCCATCTCGATTACCTGGACGCCTTCGCCGTCGCCGGCGATCTTACCCGGGCGGTCGCCGGCGCCTTCGCGGCCTACCGGAAGACGATCGAGGCTCGCGACGCGTTCCTGGCCGAGTCCCGGCGAAGCGCCGGGGAGCGCGAGTTTCTCCGCTTCCAGCTCGAGGAGCTGGAGGCCGCCCACCTGGAGCCGGGAGAGGAGGAGGATCTCCAGCGCGAGCGTCACCTGGCCGCCCACGCGGGGAAGCTGGCCGAGCTCACCGCCTCCGCCCTGGCGGGGCTCTCCGAGGGCGACCCCGGCGCGGAATCCCTCCTCGGCCGCGCCTCCCGGGATCTGGGCCAGGGAGCGGAACTGGATCCGGCCCTGGACGCGATCCGCCGGCAGGTGGACGAGGCCCTGGTGGCGTGCGAGGAGGCGGCCCGCGAACTCTCGCGCTACGGCGACGGGCTGAGCGCCGATCCCGAGCGGTTGGAGGAGATCGAGGCCCGTCTGGATCTTTTGGCCCGCCTCCGCCGGAAGTATCACGCTTCGGTGGAGTCGCTCATCGAGAAGCGCGACGCCTTTCGCGCGACCCTGGATGGCTGGGAGGAAGCGCCCAAGCGCCTGGAGCGCCTCGACGTGGAGGTGGAGGGTGCGGGTCGTGACCTCGCCGGGGCCTCGGCCGCGCTGAGCGCGGCCCGGAGCCGCGCCGCCGCCGCCTTCGCCCGCGAGGTGACCACCGAGCTCAAGGGTCTGGGGATGGAGGGAGCCCGGTTCTGGGTGGAGCTGCGCCCCCCCCGGGAGGGCCTGGCCCTTTCCGGCCGGGAGCACCCGGTCGGCCCCCGCGGGGCCGAGGAGGCGGCGTTCACCCTCGCCGCCAATCCCGGGGAGACCGCGGGACCCCTGAGCCGGATCGCTTCGGGGGGCGAGGCGTCGCGGGTCATGCTCGCGCTCAAGAACGTGCTCCGCCGCGTGGACCCGATGCCCCTGGTCATCTTCGACGAGGTGGACGCGGGGATCGGGGGGCTGGTGGCCGAAGCGGTGGGCGCCCGTCTGGCGGCCATCGCCCGGGAACGACAGGTCCTGGTGGTCACCCACCTCGCGGTCATCGCGGGCCGGGCCGGGCACCACCTTCGCCTGGTGAAGGAAACCGAACGGAAGCGCACCCGGATCCGGATCGAGGAGGTCGCGGGCGCCGCCCGCGAGGAGGAGCTGGCCCGCATGCTGGCCGGAAGCGCGGGAGGAGAGGACGCCCGGCGGACCGCGCGGGCGCTCCTGGCCGGGGAGGGCTCCCGATGAGCGCCGGCCCCGAGGCGGCGGTTCGGGCGGAGCGCCCCGGCGACGGGCTCCGGCTCTTCATGCTCGACAACTACGACTCGTTCACCTACAACCTCGTCCAGTACCTGAGCGAGCTCGGCGCGGCGATCCGGGTGGCGCGAAACGACGCGATCACCCCGGCGGAAATCGAGGCGGAGGGATACGACGGCGTGGTGATCTCGCCCGGCCCCGGCGTTCCCTCCCGGGCCGGAGCCACCGAACCGGTGATCGAGCGCCTCTCGGGAAGGGTCCCCCTCCTGGGGGTCTGCCTGGGCCACCAGGCCCTGGGCGAGGTGTTCGGGGCGCGGGTGGCCCGGGCGGAGCGGCTCATGCACGGAAAGACCTCCCCGATCCTTCACGACGGCCGCGATCTCTTCCAGAACCTGGAGAACCCGTTCATCGCCACCCGCTACCACTCCCTCCTCCTGGAGCGCGACACCGTGGCCGACCCGTTGGAGCTGACCGCGTGGACCGCGGAGGGCGAGGTGATGGGGGTCCGCCACCGCGTCCATCCCTCGTGGGGAGTGCAGTTCCACCCCGAGTCCATCCTCACCGGGGCGGGAAAGCGCCTCCTCGGGAACTTCCTCACCCTCTGCCGGGAGCGGGGGAACGGCGGGGCCTCGATGCGGCGGACACCGGACCCGGGGGAGAGCCCATGACCGGCTCGCCCTTCACCCACGTCCTGGCCCGCCTGGCCGAGGGCGCGCGCCTCACCCGCGATGAGACCCGCGAGGCCATGGACGCGATCATGCAGGGGAGCGCGACCCCGGCCCAGATCGGGGCTTTCCTGATGGCCCTCCGCCTCCGCGGCGAAACCCCGGAGGAGATCGCGGGGGCGGCGGAGTCCATGCGCTCCCACGCCCGGCGCATCCGCTCCGATCGCCGGCCGCTCCTCGACACCTGCGGGACGGGGGGGGACCAGAGCGGCACCTTCAACATCTCCACCGCGGCGGCGTTCGTGGCCGCCGGGGCCGGGCTGGCGGTGGCCAAGCACGGGAACCGCTCGGTCTCGAGCCGCTGCGGAAGCGCCGACGTGCTGGAGGCCCTGGGGGCGCGGATCGACCTTCCCCCCGAGGGGGTGGAGGCGTGCCTGGAGGCGACCGGGGTGGGGTTTCTCTTCGCCCCCCTTCATCACGGGGCCATGAAGTACGCGGCGGCGCCCCGGAAGGAGCTCGCGCTTCGGACCCTCTTCAACGTGTTGGGGCCGCTCTCCAACCCGGCCGGGGCCACCCACCAGGTGCTGGGAGTCTACGATCCGGCGCTCACCGAGACCCTGGCCTCCGTGCTCTCCATCCTGGGAAGCGAGGGGGCGTTGGTGGTGCACGGCGACGGGGGCCTGGACGAGATCGCCCTTTCCGGCCCCACCCGGGTGAGCGAGTGGCGGAACGGCGGGCTTCGCACCTACACCATCACCCCGGAGGAACTGGGGGCGGTCCCGGCTCCCCGCGACACCCTGCGCGGCGGCGACGCCGCCCGGAACGCCGGGCTCATCCGCGGCCTGCTCACCGACCGCGAGGGTCCGCCCCGGGACGTGGTGTGCCTGAACGCGGGGGCCGCGCTCTACGTGGCCGGCCGCGCGCCGAGCCTTCGCGACGGGGTGGCGGCGGCGCGGGAGGCGGTGGCCTCGGGCCGGGCCGCCGCCGCGCTCGACGCCTTCGTGGCCTTCACCCGGAGCTGGAGCGCGTGAGCGCCCCGGCCGGGATCCTGGGCCGGATCGTCGAGCGCACCCTGGCCGACGTGGCCGGGCGCCGGGCCCGGGTGAGCCTTCGGGAGCTGGAGGAGCGGGGGCGGACGCGGGCCGACTCCCGCCGCGCCCTGGACCGGGCGCTTCGGCGCGACCCGCCCGAGGCCCCGGTGCGCTTCCTCTGCGAGATCAAGAAGGCGTCCCCGTCCAAGGGGCTCCTCAAGGCCGACCTCGCTCCCGCGTCCCAGGCGGAGATCTACCGGGAGCACGGGGCGAGCGCGGTGTCGGTGGTCACCGAACCCCATTTCTTCCAGGGCGAGGAGGAGTTCCTGAGCCTGGCCCGGCGCGGGGCCCGCGACCTTCCGCTCCTTCGCAAGGACTTCCACGTCCACGAGCTCCAGATCCTGGAGGCGGCGGCGGGGGAGGCGGACGCGCTGCTGCTCCTGGCCGCGGTCCTGGCCCCTTCCCAGCTCAAGGACTACATCGACCTCGCGGCGGAGTTCGGCCTGGACCACCTGGTCGAGGTGGCGGACCCGGCCCAGGCCGAAACGGCGCTCAAGGCCGGGGCGCGGGTGATCGGCGTGAACAACCGGGACCTCGCCACCTTCCGCGTGGACGTGGGGCGGACCGAGGCGGTTCTTCCCGCCCTCGCCGGAACCGGGGTGGTCACGGTGGGGGAGAGCGGCATCGCGAACCGGGACGTCGTCCTCCGCCTGGAGCGGGCGGGGGTGGACGCGCTCCTGGTGGGGGAGGCGCTGGTCACCGCGGCCGATCCGGGCGGGAAACTCCGCGAGCTCCGGGGCGTCGAGGCGCCGGAGCCGGGGGCTTCTTGACAGCGCTCCGCGGCCATGACAGACTTCATCGCTCTTTTGAGGTCGACATGTGCGCGCCCGTAGCTCAGCTGGATAGAGCGCTTGCCTCCGGAGCAAGAGGTCACAGGTTCGAATCCTGTCGGGCGTACCAATTCCGATTTTCCGGTTTCGGCGGATCCCCCCACCCCCCCGGAAACCCCGCCCCCCGGCCGGGTTCGCCCTGTTCACCCTCCGTCCCCCGCGCTAGGATGCCGGAATGCCACCTATAACTTCCGCCTCCCGCCGTCGTAGTTCCTGGGTGTTCTGGTCGCTGTTGGCGGTGCTTGCCGCGGTCCTCGCCGGGGTGCGTTCCGAGGCGCGGCCGGGCGCGATGGAGGTCTCCGCGGACTCCATCCTGGCCACCGCCCGCGATCTCTCCGGGGAGACCGGGGTCGGACCCCCGACCCGGTGGGCGCCGCTTCCCTCCACCGCGGTTTACCCGCGCTACCTCCTGGGACGCCTGAAGGCCGCACTGGCCCCCCTGGGCGGAACCGCGGTGCTCGACAGCTTCTATCCCGACCTGCAATACACCGGCCCCGAGCCCACCCGGCCGGTCTACACCGACGTGGTGGGGATGATCCCGGGGGCGCTGGGGGCGCAGTCGCCCGGCATCTTCCTGGTCGGCGCGCATCTCGACGGCACGTCCCAGAACGAGGAGCTGACCCACCCCGATTGGGATCCCTTCACCGCCAACGCCCCCGGCGCCGACGACAACGGGAGCGGCGTCTCCTCGATCCTGGAGGCGGTCCGCGTGCTGGCCGAGCGGGGAGAGCGGCCCCAGGCCGACGTCATGATCTGCTTCTTCGACGGCGAGGAGCAGCAGCCGTTCATGGACAAGAAGACCAGCTCCCGGAACATCCTCCTCGGAAGCCGGTTCCTGGCCGACAGCGTGTTCGCGGCGGGAAAGCTCGGGGATCGCACCCTCTACGGCATGCTGAACCTGGACATGGTGTCCTACAACCCGCGGCGCGACTCCCTGGTGGTGCTCACCAACGTGACCTCGCGCTGGATGGCCAACGACCTTCTGGCCGTTCACCAGGGCGGGGCCGCTCCCGGCCTCCAGCTCGAACGGGTGGTCCAGGGGCTCACCTACAGCGATCACGCCCCGTTCTGGGCCCAGGGCTACGACGCGGTGCTCCTGATCGAGGCGCCCAAGATCGACGCCCACAATCCGCACTACCATCGGGAGTCCGACATCGTGGCCAACACCTACTCCCGGGACGGCGCCATGGCGGCCAAGGCCTCGGAGCTGGTGCTCGGCCTCTTCGAGTCGTGGGCGAAGACCGGACCGGACTCCCTGGTCATGAACGACGAGGACGTCCTGTTCCAGAGGGACATCCCCGGCTCCCGGGTGGTGGATGCCACCCAGGTCTCCGTGGGCGACTCGGTGGAGATCGTGGTCGGGGTGACCAACCGCGGCGGGACCCGCACCGGCGGGTTCGAGGTGGGATTCACCCTGGAGCGCCTGGACGGCCGGGTGATCCGGGATCTGGGGAGCCTGTCCGGGCCGCCGGTGCTTCCGGCGGGGGGCCGGGCCAAGCTGACCTACCCCTGGATTCCCGGCGCCGGCGAGGCGGGGGCGGTCGCGGTGCGGGCCCGGGTCCTCGACCCCACCCACTCCGGCCCGGAGCAGGTCGCGCGTCGCTCGGTGGCGGTGCGCGGCCCCCATGCGGGAATCGCCGCGGCCTACGTCTACCCGAACCCCACCCGGGATCCGGGCTCGGCCAAGCTCCACTACGAGCTCACCCGGGGGGGAGCGGTCCGGCTCACCCTGCTGGACCTCACCGGGAAGGTGCTGGACGAGCGGGACTACCCCTACGACGCCGCGCTTCCCAGCACCCTGGTGGATCCCGGGCCCGCGGACGTCTACCTGGACGCCCTGCTCCGGCAGAAGGGACTGGCTCCCGGGCTCTACCTCATCCGGGTCGAGCTGTTCGACGGGGACGGAGGGGGGAGCGCGGACGTGGCGGTGGCCAAGTTCGTCGTCCTGAGGTAGCGCCGTGCCCGAGCGCCGGTCTTCACCCGACCCCCGTTCCACGGCCTGGTTCAACCTGGTCATGGCCGGCCTCTACTTCCTGATCACCGGTCTGGTGGTCTACTTCCGGGCGGTTCCGGTGGAGAAGGTCCTGGACCGGCTGGTCCGGGACGGGGTCCGGGTCCCCGGCTGGTTCCCCGCGTCCCTGACCCTGGGGGCGGTGATCGTGGCCGCCTACCTCGCCTTCCAGGGGGTCCGGAGCGCCCGTCGGGGCCTCGGGTCCGGGGGGCACCCGCCCCAGGGGCCGCCTTCCCGGCCCTGACCCCCGCCAAATCCCCCGGCGTCCCACCTCCGGGGCCGGATTTTCCCAAGGTTCCGGCGTCCGCCGCCGATACCTCCCCATGACGGAATGTCCCCAACCGCCGCGGGGCGAGGCACTAGGATGCACGACGGCTACCGGCTTCTCTGCGCAAGACTCAAGGACATCGCCGATCTCGACGAAGGCCGGAGAGATCTCTCCGGCATTCTTGCCCGCGCGGCGGTGGTGACCCAGGAGATCCTCGGGGTGTCCCTGGTGTACGCCGCGGCCGCGGTGGACGGGGCGAGCTTGGTCTCGATCGCCGAGGAGTCCTCCCTCATGGTTCGCACCGAGCCCTGGGAGGGGCCGGGCCGCTTCGGCCGGCGCGTCCTGGACGGAGGCGGGGCCCTGGTCTGGCGGCGGGGCGAGGACGACGCCCCCTCCGCCCACGATTTCCTCGATCTCATGGGCCTCGGGGCCTGGATCGGGGTCCCCATCCCCATGCGGGACCGGCCGGCCGGGCTCCTGGTGGCGTTGCGCGAGGACGACCGGCCCTTCAGCGAGGAAGAGCAGAACCTGGTGAAGCTGGTGGCCGAGCACACCGCCGGCGCCATCGCCAACCTGCGCGCATTCCAGGAAGTCGAGTCCCTGGCCATCACCGACGAGCTCACCCGGGTCTACAACTACCGGTTCCTGAAGACCGCGCTCCGCCGCGAGGTGGCGCGCGCCTCGCGTTACGGCCAGACCTTCTCGGTCATCATGATCGACGTGGATCACCTGAAGCGATACAACGAGGAGCACGGCCACCTGGGGGGGAGCGAGCTGCTCCGCCAGCTCGCGGGCATCCTGGCCCGGAACTCCCGCGCCATCGACCTGGTGGCCAAGTACGGCGGGGACGAGTTCCTGATCATCCTTCCCCAGACCCGCCTTGACGGCGCGGCCAGCATGGGGCATCGGATCTGCACCGCGGTGGCCGACACCGCCTTCCCCCACTGCGTTCCCGGCACCATCACCGTGAGCATCGGGGTGGCGAGTTTCCCCCAGCACGGAGCCACCATGGAGGCGCTCCTGGCCGCGGCCGATGCCGCGCTCTTCGTGGCCAAGCGCCAGGGGCGAAACCGCGTGGTGAGCGCCGAATCCCCGGGAAACCCCGGGCGGATCTCCGAGGCGGCCTGACCGGTTTCCGGGAACCGGAACCGTCGGAAGGCGTCGGGGCCTCGGGCGGCGGACCCCGGCGGCGCGGATGAATCGGTGAGCCCGCTCGTGGATTCCCGCCCCGCGGCCCGCCCCGCTTTCACTGGCCGCCGGCCCACCGGGTGTGATTGAATCCCTCCCCATGATCGCCAGGATCCTCTCCAGCGACCCCGCCCTGGTCGCCCTCTCATTCGCCTGGATCGTCTTCGTGATCGCGGTGGGGGAGGGGACCCGGCGCCTCTTCCGCCTCCCCCCCGACGTCACCCGGAAGATCATCCACGTGGGGGTCGCGTTCTGGGCGCTCCCCACCGCGCTCTACTTCCGCTCCCCGGCGTGGGCGGCGGCCGCCCCCCTCACCTTCATCGTGCTGAACACGATCTCCTACCGTTTCCGGCTGATGGAGGTGATCGAGGAGGAGGGGCGGGGAAGTCCCGGCACCATCTACTTCCCGATCTCCTTCGCCGCCCTCATCCTCTTCCTGTGGCCGGTGGGCGGACGCGCGGCCTCGGTGGCCGGACTCTTCGCCATGGGGTTCGGCGACGCCGCCGCCTCCATCGTGGGGCGCCGCTACGGACGGCACCGGTTCTCCGCGGCCGGGGCGGCGAAGTCCTGGGAGGGAACCGCGGTCATGTTCGCGGTCTCCGCGGCGGCGATCCTCCTCGGGACCTATCCGCTCCTCTGGCGAACGCTGTGGATCCCCGCGCTGGGCGCGGCCGGGGCGGCCGCCCTCGCCGAGGCACCGGCGGGCCGCGGCCTCGACAACCTGACCGTGCCCGCGGCGGGCGCCCTGGTCTTCCTCGCCCTGCAGAGGCTGGGCGCGTGAGGGTGTTCCTGACCGGAGGCACCGGCTACCTCGGGGGCCGCGTGGCTCGGGCGCTCCTGGACGCCGGGCACGAGGTCACCGCCCTGACCCGGAGCCGGGAGCGGGCCGCGTCCCTCCTGGGGTGCGGCGCTTCCCTGGTGGTGGGGGAACTCGGCCAGCCGGGGGATTGGACCGAGGGGCTCGTCGGGGCCGACGCGGTGGTGCACACCGCGGCCATGGTCGAGGCCTGGGGACCGCCTCCCGAGGCCTTCGACCGGGTCAACGTGGTGGGCACCCTGGACCTCCTCGACCGCGCCCGCCAGACCAAGGTGGAGCGGATCGTGCTCACCGGCTCCCTCTTCGCCCTGGGACCCTCGCCGGACGGCGCGCCGCGGGACGAGAGCGCCCTGGACGAGGAGCCGGGGCCGCTCTCCACCGCCAACGACTACGTCCGCACCAAGACCGCGACCTCGCGCCGGATCCGCGAGCGCCAGCGCCGCGGGGGGCGGGTGATCATGGCGGTTCCCACCATCCTCATCGGCCCGGGGGCCCTCACCGCGGGAAACCACACCGCCCGGGTGTTCGCCGACATCGGACGCCGGCGCTTCCCGGGCCTGGTGGGGGACGGGAACCAGATCTGGAACCTGGCCCCGGTGGACGCGGTGGCCCGGGGGTATCTCCGGATCCTCGAGCAGGGCGCACCCGGGCAGAACTACATCCTGGGGGGCGAGGACTGGACCCAGGCCCGGCTGGTGGCCCGGGCCGCCGAACTCTTCGGGGTGAAGCCGCCGCTCCGGCGGTTGGGGCGGGCGATTCCCCTGACCGTGGCCGCGCTCGCCGAAGCCTGGGCCTCGGTGAGCGGGCGGCCCCCGGTCCTCACCCGGGGCGCGGTCCGCCTCTACGACGCGCACTGGTCCTTCAGCAGCGAGAAGGCCCGCCGCGACCTGGGCTACGAGGCGGGGTCGGTGGACGAGACGCTGCAGGAGACGGTGGCCTGGCTCCGGGACGAGATCTGGAGGCGGAGATGATCCCCACCGAGCCCCTGAGCATCGAGGTCCTGGCCCGCAACTGGCTACCCGCCCTCCTGGTGAACGGGGTGTTCGCGGCGCTGGGTTACGCGGGGCGGGGGGTGCGCCGCTCGGGGGTGGCGGGCGGCCTCCTGGTGGGCATTCCCATCTACCTCTTTCTGGGATGGCCGGGGTTCGTGGTGCTCCTCGCGTTCTTCGTGATCGGAACCGGGCTGACCCGGTTCGGCTACGCGCGGAAGTCGCGGATGGGGGTGGCCGAGGCCCGGAAGGGGGCGCGGGGGATGAGCCACGCCCTGGCCAACGCCGGCGTGGCCGCCCTCTGCGCGGCGGGGGCCTGGGCGAGCGGCGGGGGTCTCTGGGTCGTGGCATTCACCGGCGCCCTGGCCACCGCGGCCATGGACACCACCGGCTCCGAGATCGGCCCCCTCTGGGGGAGACGGACGGTTTCGCTCCGGAACCTGCGTCCGGTGCCGCCCGGGACCGAGGGCGCGGTCTCCCTGGAGGGGACCCTGGCCGGGCTGGGCGCGGCCGCCCTGGTGGCCCTGGCCGCCGGGGTCTCCGGGCTGGGCGGGCCCGCCGTCCTCTGGGCGGTCCCCGCGGCCCTGCTCGGGAACCTCTACGAAGGGATCCTGGGCTCGCGCCGGATGCTTCCCCATGGGTGGCTCAACGCCACCAACACCCTGGTGGGAGGGGGGGCGGCGGCGGCTTTGGCCCTCCTCCTGGGCCGGGGATGACGGGAGCCGGGCTCGCGCTCTCCGGCGGCATCTCAATCCTCACGCGGGTTCTGCCGAAACCCATGGGGAGCAAGCTTTGACCGGGTCCGTTGCCCGGAGTAGACTTAGCCGCCTGCTTTGAAGGTCCTGGGAAGGAGAAGGGTCCGTGCTCAGCGATAAACTGAAAGACAAGACCGCGCATCTGGGGGTCATCGGCCTGGGGTACGTCGGGCTCCCGCTGGCCGTGGAGTACGCCCTGGCCGGCTATCGGGTCACCGGATTCGACCTTGCCGAGGCCAAGGTGGCCGGGATCAACGCCGGGCGGTCCCACGTGAAGGACGTGCCCTCGGAGATCCTGGCCCGGGTCGTCTCGGCCGGGCTGCTGACCGCCACCACCGAGTTCGCCGCGCTGGCCGACGTGGACACGGTCAACATCTGCGTCCCCACCCCGCTCCGCAAGACCCGGGACCCCGACGTCTCCTACATCGTGTCCGCGGTGGAGGAGATCGCCAAGTACCTGCATCCGGGCATGTTGGTGAGCCTGGAGAGCACCACCTATCCCGGCACCACCGATGAGCTGATCCTTCCCATGCTGGAGGCCACCGGTCTCAAGGTGGGCGAGGATTTCTTTCTCTCGTTCTCGCCGGAGCGGGTGGACCCGGGCAACCCGGTCTTCACCACCCACAACATTCCCAAGGTGGTGGGCGGGGTGACCCCGGCCTGCACCCGGGCCGCGGTCCAGCTCTATTCCACCACCCTCGAGAACGTGATCCCGGTCTCCTCCACCCGGGTGGCGGAGATGGTGAAGCTCCTGGAGAACACGTTCCGGAGCGTGAACATCGGCCTGGTGAACGAGCTGGCCATGATGTGCGACAGCATGGGGCTCGACGTGTGGGAGGTGATCGACGCCGCCGCCACCAAGCCCTTCGGCTTCATGCCCTTCTACCCCGGGCCCGGCCTGGGCGGTCACTGCATCCCCATCGATCCCTTCTACCTGTCCTGGAAGGCCCGGCAGGTGGGGTTCGAGGCCCGGTTCATCGAGCTGGCCGGCCTCATCAACTCCTTCATGCCCCAGCACGTGGTGAGCAAGGTCATGCACGCCCTGAACGAGGGCGAGCGTTCGCTCCGGGGGGCGAAGATCCTGGTGATCGGGGTGGCCTACAAGGCGGACATCGACGACGTCCGCGAGTCCCCGGCCATCGACATCATCAACCGCCTTCAGGGATTCGGCGCCGAGGTGGAGTACCACGATCCGTTCGTGAAGACCCTGGAGCACGAGGGGGTGGCGCTCGCATCGGTGCCGCTCACCGGCGACCGGATCGCCGGGGCGGATCTCGTTCTCATCACCACGCCGCACAAGTCCATGGACTTCGACCTCATCGTGGAGCGGGCTCGCCTGATCTTCGACAGCCGGAACGCGCTCAAGGGACGGTCCTCACCCAAGATCAGGAGACTCTAGCCCTCATGGCCCACTACCTGGTAACCGGCGGAGCCGGCTTCATCGGGTCGCACCTGGTGGAGCGCCTGCTCCAGGAGAACCATCGGGTCCGCGTCCTCGACGACTTCTCGACCGGGCGGCGCTCCAACGTCGAAGCGATCCGCCACGCCGGCGCGGACCGGCTCCACGTGTCCACCGGAGACATCCGGGATGCGAAGGTGGTGCGGGAGGCGGTCCAGGGGGTCGCCGGCGTCTTTCACCTGGCCGCCCTCGGCTCGGTTCCCCGCTCCATCAGCCATCCCGCCGAGACCCACGCGGTCAACGCCACCGGCACCCTGAACGTCCTCCTGGCCGCCCGCGACGAGGGGGTGAAGCGGGTCATCTTCGCCGGCTCCTCGAGCGTCTACGGGGAGCTGGCCGAACTTCCCAAGCGCGAGGATCATCCCACCCGCCCCATCTCCCCCTACGGGCTCACCAAGCTCATCGGGGAGGAGTACCTTCGGCTGATGAACACGCTCTACGGCATGGAGACCGTGACCCTGCGCTACTACAACGTGTTCGGCCCCCGGCAGAACCCCCGGAGCCAGTACGCGGCGGTGATCCCCATCTTCGCGGCCAAGCTCCTCAAGGGGGAGCGGCCGCCGGTGAACGGGGACGGCGAGCACTCCCGGGACTTCACCTACGTCTCGAACGTGGTCGACGCGAACCTCCTGGCCATGGAGGCCCCCTTCGACCGGGTCGAGCCGGGGCTCTTCAACATCGCCGCCGGCGGGCGCGAATCCCTGAACGGCCTCCTGGCCGAGCTGGGAAGGATCCTCGGCGTGGAGCCGGATCCGGAGTACGGCCCCGAACGGGCCGGGGATATCCGGCATTCCCAGGCCGACATCACCCGGGCCCGGGAAGTCCTGGGCTACGAGCCGCGCGTCACCTTCGGCGAGGGCCTCCAGCGCACGGTGGACTATCTGAAGGAGACGGAAGCGTCTTCCTGACCAACCCAATCGCCGGTGGGGCGCCCCGTCGCCGGTGGGCGGCCCCCGGAAGGATGTGATCATGGCCGATCGCGGCAAGGTGCTGGTGACCGGAGGCGCGGGCTTCATCGGCTCGCACGTGGCCGAGACCTTCGCCCGGGACGGGCACCCGGTGACGGTGTACGACAACCTGAGCCGGGCGCGGCTTCTGAAGAAGGACGACCGGAACGCCCGCCACAACTGGGACCATCTGGGGCGGATGTCCGGGATCACCCTTCGCGAGGCCGACGTGCGCGACTTCGACGCGCTCCGGGAAGCGGCGTCGGGGGCGGAGATCATCGTTCACACCGCGGCCCAGACCGCGGTCACCACCTCGGTGGTCGATCCCCGTCAGGACTTCGAGAACAACGTCCTCGGCGCGTTCAACGTGCTGGAGGCGGCCCGCGCCGCGCGGCCGCACCCGGCGGTGATCTTCTGCTCGACCAACAAGGTCTACGGCGAGAACGTGAACCGGATCCCCCTCACCGAGGGAGCGACCCGGTGGGCCTTCGCCGGCGAGGCGGCCTCGGGGGTGGACGAGAGCTTCTCGGTGGACCTGTGCGAGCACACCCCCTACGGCTGCTCCAAGCTCACCGGCGATCTCTACATGCAGGACTACGCCCGCCTGTACGGGATCAAGACCGGGGTGTTCCGGATGTCCTGCATCTACGGAACCCGCCAGTTCGGGATGGAGGACCAGGGCTGGGTGGCCTGGTTCGTGATCGCCGCCCTGACCGGGAAGCCGCTGACCGTGTTCGGGGACGGGAAACAGGTTCGCGACCTGTTGTGGGTCGACGACCTGGCCGCGGCGTACCGGGCCTTCCTCGGTTCCGACCGCCCCCACGGGGTCTACAACATGGGCGGGGGTCCGGAATTCACCCTGTCCCTCCTCGAGCTTCTCGAGCAGCTCGGCCGGCGGCTGGGGCGCCCGGTCCCGGTGACCTTCGCCGACTGGCGCCCGAGCGACCAGAAGGTCTACGTCTCCGACATCGCCAAGGCCCGCCGCGAGCTGGGGTGGGCGCCGGCGGTGTCCCCGCCGGAGGGGGTCGAGAAGCTGATCGACTGGGTGGAGGCCAACCGGGCGCTCTTCGCCTGATCCCCGGCCCCCTCCCCGGGCCGTCCCCCGCCCTCCGGCCTCGTTTCCCCGCCTCCGGAAACCCCGTTGCAATCTGCAATCCTGCGGGTTATCCCCCCCGTCCTCGCGCCTTTCTCCTCAATCCTGGCCCGACCCCGGACGACAACAGGAACGAGGAGGACTGTGTTGGAGAGCCGTCTATTCCGCCCCCCATCGTCGACCGCGGACGACGCGGACGATACCCGCCGTGAGCTGGCCGCCCGCCTGGACGACCTGCGCGGCCTGGGTATCCTGCCCGCGGGAACCGAGGCGCCGTCCCTGGACCGGGATGAGGATCTGCTGTCCCTCACCCGGTCCCTGGTGGACGTTCTGGAGGCCACCCAGCGGCGGGTCATCGAGACGTCGATCCAGCTCCTCTCCCTGAGGGAACTGGTGGCCAAGCTCCTGAGCCTGCGCACCCCGGAGGAGGTGGCGGAGACGGTCACCCTCTACCTCCACAAGGCTTTCGATCACGAGCGGGTGCTGGTGGGGGTGTACGACCCCGCCCGCGAATCCATCGAGGGATGGGTCGCGGTGCGGAACGGGGTCTCCCGCTGCCGTCCCTTCACCCTGGAGGGAAGCTGGGGCGGAAACCTTCGCCTGAGCCTCGAGGGTCGCACTCCGGTCGCCGGGGGCCCGGCCGACGACGGCATGCCCTTCGTGAGCGGCCGGACGCTTCCCGCCGAGCTGGCCCCCTTCTCTCCCAACGAGCTGGGCCACTACCGCATCTACCCCTTGAGCGGACGCGGACGCGCCCATCACACCGTGGTGGGGGTGCTGGCGGTGGGTCGCCGTCCCGGCGTCCATCCCGGCTCCAGCCTCGAGAACGGAATTCTCGAGTCGGTGGTGGAGGCGGTGGGAACGGCGATGGAAAACGTGATCCTGGAGGAGGACGTCCGCCGGGAGCAGGCCTTCCGCGAGGACATCATGCGGAACATGGCCTCGGGGATGGTGGCGGTGGATCTCTCGGGCCGGGTCCTCACCGTGAACGCCGCCGCGGAAAAGCTCACCGGGGTCGACCTGGCCGAGCTCCGGGGGGTGGAGACCGGCCGCCTGGATCCCCCCGGCGGGGGGATCACCGAGCTTCTTAGAAAGACGTTGCGCACCCGCCGCAGCATCCGCCGGGTGGAGCGGGCGGTGCGTCGGGCCGACGGCAGCGCCTTCCCCGCGGCCTGCGCCACCACCCTGCTCCGCAACCCGGTGGGGGAGATCTACGGCGCGGTGGCCATCTTCGACGACCTGTCCGAGATCAAGGACATGGAGGAGCAGATCCGGGCCCTGGACCGGCTGGCCGCGCTGGGGCGGTTCACCGCGGGAATCGCTCACGAGATCCGAAACCCGCTCACCGGCATCGGCACCGGGGTCCAGTACCTGGCCCGCCACATCGGGGAGGACCCCAGCCAGCGGGAGAACCTCGACTTCATCGAGCGGGAGATCGACCGTCTGAATCGGATCGTGGAGGACCTCTTCCGGGTCACCCATCCGCATCCCTTGCGGAAGAGCCCGGAAGCGGTGTCCGGCCTGGTGGAGCGGGCGTTGCGCTCGGTGGGCTCCGCGCCCGCCGAACGAGGCCTCGATCTCCGCCTGCACCTCGCCGAGGACCTGCCGCCGGTTCCGGTGGACCCCGACCAGATCCAGCAGGTGCTGTTGAACCTGATCAAGAACGCGGTGGAGGCCACCCCCAGGGGAGGGACGGTGGAGATCCACGCCTACGCCTCGGCCCCGGACGACGATCGCCCCAAGATGGCCATCCAGGTCATCGATACCGGCCCCGGCATCGACCCCGAGGACCTGGCCCACGTGTTCGAACCGTTCTTCACCAAGGGGAAGGCGGGGGGGACGGGCCTGGGCCTCTACGTCAGTCACGGCATCGTGGAGCGGCACGGGGGGGAAATCCACGCCGCCAACGCGCATGGAGGGGGGGCCGTGTTCACGGTGAAGCTCCCAATAGACCGCTTCGAAGCTACGGAGATCACGGGATGACCAACGCTCATATTCTCATCGTGGACGACCAGGAATCCATCCGGCACTTCATCGAGAAGGCGATGGTGGACGAGGGGTACCAGGTAAGCACCGCCGGGGAGGGTCGCGAGGCCCTGAGCAAGGTGGTCGAGAACCAACCCGACCTGGTGCTGTTGGATCTTCGGTTGCCCGACACCCACGGACTCGACGTCCTGAAGAAGCTCAAGGAGGACGATCCCGATCTCCAGGTCATCATCATGACCGCGTTCGGGGACGTGGAATCGGCGGTCCGGGCCATGAAGCTCGGGGCCTACGACTACATCAACAAACCGATCAACCTGGAGCAGCTCTTCATCACCGTGGACAAGGCGTTGGAGAGCCGGAAGCTCTGGCGGGAGCTCAAGCACCTCCGCCGCCAGCAGTCCGACCGGTTCAACCGGGACTTCATTCGCGGCCAGAGCCCGCGCATGATGGAGGTCTACAACGTCATCGAGCAGGTGGCGCTGTCCGACTCCACCAGCGTGCTCATCCAGGGGGAGAGCGGGACGGGCAAGGAACACCTGGCCAACATGATCCACGAGCTCTCGGTCCGGCGGGACAAGCCTTTCCTGGAGATCAATTGCGCGGCCATCCCCAAGGAGCTCCTGGAGAGCGAGTTGTTCGGGCACGAGAAGGGCGCGTTCACCGACGCCCGGAACCAGAAGCAGGGCCTGCTGGAAATGGCCAACGGCGGCACGTTGTTCCTGGACGAGGTGGGGGAGATGAGCCTCCAGATCCAGGTGAAGCTCCTCCGGGTGCTGGAGCGGATGACCTTCAAGCGGGTCGGCGGCACCAAGGACATCCACGTCTCCGTGCGCATCATCAGCGCCACCAACCAGGATCTTCAGAAGATGTGCGAGGAGGGGCGCTTCCGCGAGGATCTCTACTACCG
>CAYRIJ010000024.1:8273-21978 GCA_964424285.1 uncultured bacterium | reverse complement strand
ACCACGTCCACCCCCATCGTCTCATCACCGGATGCGGGGACCGCATCGAGGACCGAGGCGGCCCGGAGCAGGGTCAACCCGCCTCCGGGGACGATGCCCTCGGCCACCGCGGCCCGGGTGGCGGCCAGAGCGTCCTCGGCCCGGGCCTTGGTCTCCTTCATCTCGGCCTCGGTGGCCGCCCCCACCCGGATCACCCCCACCCCGCCGGCAAGACGGGCCAGGCGCTCCTGAAGCTTCTCCCGATCGTAGTCGCTGGTGGACTCATCGATGAGCCGGCGAAGCAGATCGATCCGGGCCTTGATCTCGGTCTTCTTCCCGCGCCCGTCCACCACCGTGGTGCTCTCCTTGTCGACCACCACCCGGGCCGCCCGGCCCAGGTCCTTGGGCGTCGCGTTCTCGAGCTTCGATCCGGTCTCCTCGGAGATGACTTGCCCGCCGGTCAGAACGGCCAGATCTTCGAGCATGGCCTTGCGGCGGTCGCCGAAACCGGGCGCCTTGACCGCCACCACGTTCAGGGTGCCGCGGAGACGGTTGACCACCAACCCGGCCAGGGCCTCGCCGTCCACGTCTTCGGCCACGATGAGCAGGGAACTCTGGGCCTGCAAGACCTGCCGGAGAAGCGGGAGGAGGTCGTTCAGGTTCGAAATCTTCCGGTCGCAGATGAGGACCCGGCAATCCTCGAGCTCGACCTCCATGCGCTCGGGATCGGTGATGAAGTAGGGGGAGATGTATCCCCGGTCGAACCGCATCCCCTCCACCACCTCCAGGGTGGTGAGCAGGCCCTTGCCCTCTTCCAGGGTCACCACCCCTTCCCGACCCACCTTCTCCAGCGCCTCGGCGATCATCCGCCCCAGAACCTCGTCGTTGTTGGCGGCCAGGACGGCCACGTTGGCGATCTCCGAAGGCTGGCGGATCTTCTTGGCCCGGCGGCCGATTTCCTCCACCAGCGCCGCGGCGGCCCGATCCATCCCCCGCTTCACCGCCATCGGGTTGGCGCCGGAGGCCACCAGGCGGAGCCCGCGCCGGACCATCGCCTGGGTGAGCACCACCGCGGTGGTGGTGCCGTCACCGGCCACGTCCTGGGTCTTGGTGCTCACCTCCCGCCCGAGCTGGGCCCCCATGTTCTCGAAAGCGTCCGGGAGTTCGATCTCCCGGGCGATGGTGACCCCGTCGTTGG
The DNA here is from genome assembly GCA_964424285.1 of uncultured bacterium. GTDB lineage: Bacteria > Eisenbacteria > RBG-16-71-46 > JABDJR01 > JABDJR01 > CAVSKL01. The sequence continues at coordinate 20,801 of CAYRIJ010000024.1, read as the reverse complement.
TCACCGCGGGGGTCCCCCATTTCTTGTCGAGAATCACGTTTCGACCCCGGGGGCCCAGGGTGACCTTCATGGTATCGGCGAGCTGGTCCAGACCGCGACGGAGCGCCTCCCGCGCCGCGACGTCGAAGACGAATTGCTTGGCCATTCCGGATTTGACTCCCTTCCCGAACCGTCTTCAAGAAATGCGGGGCCGTTTCGCCCCCCGCCGTCGAACCGGCCGCCCCGCCAGGGAAGAGCGGCGCCCGGGCCGGCGGTCAGACCCGCCCGAGGATCTCCTCTTCCCGGAGGATCAGGAGTTCCTCGCCGCCCAGCTCGACCTTGGAGCCGGCATATCGCTCGAACAGGACCTTGTCCCCGACCTTGATGTCCGGAGGGCGCCGTTCCCCCTTCTTGGTCAGGGCTCCGGGGCCGACCGCGATCACCTCACCCTTGAGGGACTTCTCGCGGGCGGTCTCGGGAATCAGGATGCCCGAGGCGGTCTTCTCCTCGGCCTTGATGGGGCGAACCACCACGCGGTCGCCCAGGGGCTTGATCTTCATTCGTGTACTCCTTGCCCGGCGCTCGCCGAGGTTCCGCGGTCGCGGCCGGATCGGTGGCCGCATGGGACTCCGTGTTTCGGGCCCGGGCATGAACGACGACGAGCCGATCGAGTGTATCCGCTCCGTCGGATCCCCAGCAAGACGCCTCAGCCCTCCACCACCCGGGCCAGGGCGGACAGGCCCTCGCGAAGCGGCTCCGGGTCCAGGGCGAACCCCACCCGGAGACCGGTGTCGTCCCCGAAGAATCGCCCGGGCACCACCCCCACCCGGTGGTCGATGAGGAGGCGCTCCGCGGCTTCGGTCCCGGTGAGCCCCGGGGGAAGCTCGAACCAGGCGTGGATTCCCCCGTCGGGGGGGTGTACCCGGGGGAACTCACGCGCCTCGGCCCACTTCGCCACCGTGTCCCAGCCCGAGGCGGCGCGGGCCAGCCCCGCCTCGCGCAGCCGGTCCGCGAGGCGGAGCCCGGCGCGGACGTAGGGGGCGGCGGGAAGGGGATCGACGGCGTACATCACGTTCAGGATCGACCGCATGCGGGCGATCCGCTCCGGGGAGGCAAGGATCCAGCCCGCGCGGAGCGGTCCCAGCCCGTAGACCTTGGTGAGGCTGGAAACGGTGATGACCGCCCCCCCGAGCCTCCGCGCCGTCCCCACCGGCCCCGGCCGGAAGTCCCGGTAGACCTCGTCCACCAGGACGCAGGCCCCCCGGGCCTCCGCCTCCCGGGCCAGGACCGCCAGGGCCTCGTCTCCGGGCGTCCGCCCGGTGGGATTGTGGAGATCGCTCACCAGCACCAGCTTCACCCCCGGTTTCCAGGCCCCGAGCACCGCCTCGGGCTCCAGCCGCCAGCCGGCCTCCCGGCGCCGGGGAAAGGGGATGAGTTCCGCCCCCACCGCCCGGGGGGCGGCTCGCAGGGGCTCGTAGGAGGGATCCTCCACCAGGACCCGGTCCCCGGGCCGAAGCAGCGCCGCCGAGGCCAGGAAAAGGCCCATGCTGGTGCCCAGGACGGGGAGAACCTCGGGCTCGGGGACCCCGTAGCGGCCGGCCACCGCGGCCCGGATCTCCGGATCGGCGGCCGGACCGAAGCGGCTCCGTTCCACTTCCCCCGGCTCCACCCCGAGATCGCTCAGGGGGGTGGAAAGGCCGCTCAGCAGCATGGAGACCCGCCAGGGACGGGGTTGGAACGCCTGGGCCCACTCCAGATAGGCGACCCTGGCCTCGTGCAGCATCTTCCGCCTCCTCCGGCCGGACCGGGCCGCCGTCCCCCCGGGCGAAGCCGGGCGAGCGCCGGCCCGCCCCGGGGAGGGCCCGAGGGTCCGGCGTTGCAGAACCGGGGGCCGGAGTGTACCATTCCCCGGTTCTGGATGCGCCGGGGTCTTCCCCGGCGTTTCCGTGACGATCGTCATCGAACCCACAAATTGGAGCATCCATGGACCCGAAGGAGCAAGCGGGCCGCAAGGCGGCCGAGTACGTCAAGGACGACATGGTGGTGGGCCTCGGAACCGGCTCGACGGCCGCCTGGGCGGTTCGCGCCCTCGGCGAGCGGGTGAAGAGCGGGGACCTGAAGGGGATCCAGTGCATTCCCACCTCCGTCCAGACCCGCCATCTGGCCGAGGAAGTCGGCCTCTCCATTCGGGGTCTCGAGGACGTGGACTGGGTCGACCTCACCATCGACGGCGCCGACCAGGTGGACGACAACCTGAACCTCATCAAGGGGGCGGGCGGCGCCCTCCTGCGGGAGAAGGTCGTGGCGTTCAGCTCCGGCGAGGTCATCATCGTCGTGGACGAGGCCAAGCTCACCAAGCAGCTCGGGGACGGCGTGCCGGTCCCGGTGGAGGTGCTTCCCTTCGCCGAGGCGGTGGTGCGGGCCGCATTGACCAACCTGCGGGCCGAGGTCGAACCGCGCATGGAAGGGGACGACCCCTACATGACCGACAACAACAACTTCATCCTGGACTGCCTGTTCAAGGAGCCCTTCGAGCCCAAGCGGATGGAACGGGAGATCAAGCGCATTCCCGGCGTGGTGGAGAGCGGGCTCTTCACCGACATGACCGACCGGCTGGTCATCGGGCGATCCACCGGTGACCCGAAGGTCGTCGACGCGGTCTAGCTTCCGTTGACCGGATCGACGGGCCCGTGATCCCGGGCGGGCTCCGGTCCCACCTCGCCGACTACGTCGCCCATGTCCGGCTCTTCTCCCGTAACGCCCGGCTCTACCTGGCCGGGGCGTTCTGTTTCGGGTTCGGATTCGGCACCTTCTGGGTGCTCCTGAACCTCTACTTCCGGGCTCTCGGACTCACGGACACCCAGATCGGCCGGGTGCTCTCCTTCCAGTCCTTCGGCACGGTGCTGGTGGCCGTTCCCGCCGGAATCATCGCCAGCCGGTTCCGCCTCAAGTGGCTCCTCATCGCGGCCACCGGGGTGAGCGCCACCGCCTACACCCTGCTGGTCACCGTTCGCCCCTTTCCGCTTCTCCTGGCGATGGCCATGATCGCCGGAGCCGGGTTCATCGTTCACGGCGTCCTCGCCGCCCCGTTCTTCATGCGCAACTCCTCCCCGGCCGAGCGCCTGCACCTCTTCGGCCTCAACCAGGCGGTGGAGATCCTGGCCAGCGTGGTGGGAGTGGCCGGCGGAGGCTGGCTGGCCGGCTTCCTCGGGGAACGGTGGCACTCGGACCTTCTGGGGCTCCGCGTCACCCTCCTGGTCGCGGTGGGGCTTCTCTGCCTGGCCGTCATCCCCTACGCCCTGATCCAGTCGCCTCCCCCATCTCCCCGGGAGACCTCGAGGTTCCGCATCCGGGGTTACCGGAACCCGAAGCTCCTGTTCAAGCTCGCGCTCCCCATCTTCCTGGTGGGGAGCGGGGCCGGGCTGGTGATCCCCTTCCTGAACCTCTACTTCCGCGACCGGTTCGCGCTGGATCCCCCGGCCATCGGACGGATTTTCGCGGTGGCCCAGGGAATCACCGCGCTCGGATTCATCCTCGGCCCGATCATGGCGCGCCGGCTGGGGCTGGTGCGGGCGGTGGTGACCACCGAACTCCTCTCCATCCCGTTCTTCCTCACCCTGGCCTTCACCCAGCGCCTCGACGTGGCCATCCTGGCCTTCTGGATGCGGGGGGCGCTCATGAACATGAACCAACCCATCTCCCGGAACTTCGCCATGGAGGCGGTGGGAGCCGACCAGCAACCGATCGCCAACTCGATCCTGGAGATGTCCTGGAACCTCTCCTGGATGATCTCCGCCCAGGTCGGGGGATGGCTGATCGACCGTCACGGATTCGCCTATCCCATGCTGATAACCGTCGTGCTATACTTCACGGCGTCCAACCTGTATTTTCAATTCTTCCGGCGATTTGAAATACGTCCGGAACCGGAGACGGCGAGCCCCGCCTGATCCGTTCCGGACCCCTATCCGGAACGAGCGCCTTGGAACGATCCCCTCAGCGGACCAGGGCGAGGCGTACCCGATTCCCCCCGAGAGCCTGGCTCGCCGCGCTCATCGCGTTGCTCGTCGTGTCGACCGTGAGCCTGTGGCCGGTCTACCGGGACCGGCTTGCCTCCAGCTGGGTTCAGACCCGGCTCCTCCCGCTTCGGCTCACCGAGAGCCTCGACACGATCACCTTGCAGGTCGTCGGCGCGCCCTACGGCATGATGGAGGCGACCCGCGCCCGATCCTTCGAGGACGCGGTGATCGTGATCAGCGACGATCCTCGGGACGCTCCCATCGACTACGTTCTCTGGTGCGCGTACTACCTCTACCCGAGAGTGCTGGTACACGAGTCCGCCCTGGCTGAACGGCCGGGGATCCAACCCGATTTCGAGATCGTGACCTCCCACTTCGGCCGGGACCCCGCCGGAGGCGGGGGGACCGGCCCGGGCCTACGCGCCCTCTCCGAACGGGCGCGGCTCTTTGCCGCCGCGAACTGGAGTCCATGAACGCGGCGGCGGGGTGGCTCGGGCCCCTGGCGGTGTGGGCGGCGGTCACCCTGGGGGGCCGGGGGTTCCTGACCGCGCTCGGCCTCCGCTGGTGCCGGGCGGGTGACTGGGGCGCCGCCTTCCTTCTCGGCTTCACCTTCTTCACCGGGCTCATCTATGCCGGGGCGCTGATCGGCGTCCCGGTGGGGGCGCCCCTCATCCTCGCCGCGGCGGGAACGGTGACCGCGGGAGGGCTGATCGCCGCGCGCGGCCGGAGCGTTCCCGTCCCGGCGTTTCCTCCCTGGACGCCGGCGGAGTGGATCCTCGCCGGCGCGCTCGGCGTCCTCGCCCTGGTCATCGCACAGAACGCGCTCTACTTCCCGGTCCTGGCTACCGACGCCCATTCCTATACGGGACGCGCCCTCTATCTCCTTCACGACCGGAGCCTCGACCTTGCCCTCTATCACTGGCCGGGGGAAGGAGGAGTCGGGGACACCAACATCGCCTACCCGCCGCTCATGAGCCTGGGGTTCGCGGTCACCTACGCCCTGGGAGGCTGGCAGCCCAAGCTCGTCACCCTGCTCTTCGCTCTCGCCTGGCCGCTCCTGATCTTCGGGGTCCTGCGCGCGCGTCTCCCCCGGTTCGCCGCCCTGGCCTGGACCCTGATTCTGGCGTTGACCCCCGAACTCCTGGCGCACACCTCCTTCGCGCTCCTGAACCTCCCGGCCATGGCCCTGGCCGCCGGAGAGGCGGCGGCGCTGGCCCGCTTCCTCGCCACCGGCCGGCGGGGTTGGCTCTTCCCCGCCGGCGCGCTGGCCGCGGGAGCCGCCGGCGTCCGGCCGGACGCGATCGTGGTGCACGCCGCCCTCGGTCTGGCCGCCCTGTTGATCCTTCTCGTCCATCGCGACCGGCGGGTTCTTCGCCGCGCCCTTCCCGGCCTGATCCTGGTCGGCCTGGCCCCGCTCCTCACGTGGGGGAGCTGGACCGCCTACCTGGCCGGAGTGGTCGGGGTCCGAAACCTCGGGCCGGTCGCCCGGGGAACCACGATCGGGCTTCCCGAGGTGCTCCGCCACCTGGGCCGGCTTCTGGTGAGCTGGCCCACCTTCGGAATCACGTTTCTCCTCTGGCTGGTGACCCTCCCCTTTTCCTTCACCCGCGCCGGGACCGAGGCCCGGTACTTCCGGGTAGCCGCTCCCCTCGTGCTTCTCGCCCTGATGAGCCTCTTCAGCCTCCTCGACCGAGGCTTCGGCGGCGGACCCGCCGACGTCCTGAACTCGTCCTTCAAACGGGCGCTCTTCTACGCCGTCCCCCTCGCCGGGCTCGCCGCGGCGCTCACCCCGCCCTGGAGCCTCCTGGCCCGCCGGGGTTACGGCTGGGTGCACCTCGATCCCCGAGAGGTCGAAGCGGCGGCCCCCCGAGCCGGGGCCGCCGTCCCGACTCACCGTCCCCGCTTGTCCGGCCGGCGGCGGGCTTCGAGATGAATCCGGCGCCAGCGCTTCTGCTCGGCCAGCCGCAGCCGGACGTCGGTCCGGGCGGCCTCGTGGCGGACTTCGCGCTGGAGCTTCCGGTAGGCGGCGAAACGGTCCTGGGATAGGGCCCCGGAGCGCAGGGCCTCGCGCACCGCGCAGCCCGGCTCCGCGTCGTGACCGCAGTCCCGAAAGCGGCAATCGGCGGCGAACCCCTCCACGTCCTCGAACACCCGGCTGAGACCATCCTCACCCTCCCACATGATCACCGTGCGCATCCCCGGGGTGTCCACCAGCATGCCTCCCCCGGGAAGCACGATCAGGCGCCGGGCGGTGGTGGTGTGGCGGCCGCGGTCGTCCTCCCGGATCTCCCGCACCGCCAGGAGATCCCGGCCGGCCAGGCGATTGACGATCGTCGACTTGCCCACGCCGGAGGAGCCGACCAGCGCCACCGTGCGGCCGGCCCCCAGGTAGGGCTCGAGAGCGCGGAGCCCCTCCGGTTCCCGGGCGGTCACCGGGAGGACCGCCACCCCCGGGGCCGCCTCCTCCATCGCGGCCGCGATCGGCTCGGGGTCCGGACAGAGGTCCGCCTTGCTGAGGACGACCACGGGCGTCGCCCCGCTCTCCCACAGGAGCGCCAGATACCGCTCCATCCGCCTCGGGTTCAGATCGTGGTTCAGGGATTGGACGAGAAACACGGTGTCCGCGTTGGCGGCGATCACCTGCTCCGCGGCCCGCCGCCCGGCCTCCTTCCGCGAGAACGCGCTCCGCCGGGCCAGCACCCGGCGGATCAACGCGGTTCCACCACCCGGCCCCCCGTCCGGAAGCCGGGCCAGCACCCAGTCCCCGACCACCGGGCGACCGGCGGCGCCGTCCAGCTCGTGGAGGAGGCGCCCGGCCGGCTCGGCGAACCACTCCGAGCCGGCCCCGTCCAGAATGCGGTAGCTCCCGCGCTGCTCCTCCACCACCCGCGCGGGGGTCCATTCCCGGTCCTCCGGGGTCATTTGTTGTTCGAAGAATGGATTCCATCCCAGGGATTCAAGACCGTTCACCTTCGTCCTCCGGTGCACGTGGCCAACGACGGTCCGGGCCGGGGCCGGCGCTTCACGGAGGAAGCGCGACCGCGTCACCGCGATACGGCGGCGACGGGAAACCCGGCTCGGTGAATCAACGTGGTGTGGGAGGAGCCGGCCCGCGGAGGGGCCGGTGATCGAAGCCTCAGGGCGCGGCGAGCGCGGCCCGGTTCAGCTTGTCAACGGCCGGCGGGGGCTCCCCCGAACGCAACGGCGGTTGTCATGCGGCATTCCTCCATCGGTTGGTGGGAGAAGGATCGGTCCGGGCGGGCGCCCGGGCCTCTGCCGGTACCATAAACGAAAGACGGCCCCGGGTCCAGCCCAACCTCGACCCCCTTGGGGCGGCGCGGCCGGGCGGGTTACACTCCTCGGTTCCTTCTCCGGCGCCCGCGCGGGGACGCAGAAAGGCGAGGCCCGTCGGACGGAGGTCCGGTCCGGGACCGGCCGAACGACGACCGCTCATGAGGGTTCCGACGTGAACGCGTACCCGATCAAGAAAGGCCAGACCCTTCCGCTTCGCATCGAGCGGCTCGCGTTCGGCGGGAAGGGTGTGGCCCGGGTGGAGGGGTACGCGGTGTTCGTGGAGGGGGGGCTCCCCGGCCAGGAGGTCCTGGCCACGGTGGTGAAGCGGAAGCGCGCCTACGCCGAGGCGCGGATCGAGCGCGAGATCGCCCCCGCGCCGAACCAGGTGGCCCCGCGGTGCGAGCATTTCGGCGTGTGCGGCGGGTGCGCGCTCCAGCACCTGGGCTATGAGGCCCAGCTCGAAGCCAAGCGCGACCACGTGCGGGACGCCCTGGTCCGCCTCGGCGGCTTCCCCGAGGGCGCGCCGGCGGTCGAAGACGCCCTTCCCTCCCCCGACCCGTTCGAGTACCGGAACAAGATGGAGTTCTCGTTCTCCCCGACCCGGTGGCTCATGAGTCACGAGCTGGGCGACGAGGCCGCCGAAGCCGACCGGTTCGGGCTGGGCCTCCACGTGCGCCGGCGGTTCGACCGGGTGGTGAACGTGAACCGCTGTCATCTGGTCCGGGAACCGGCTTCGGAGATCCTCCGCCGGGTGCGCGACGCCTCGCGCCGGAGCGGCCTTCCCCCCTACTCCACCCGCACCCACACCGGGTTCTGGCGTTTCCTGGTTCTCAGGGACGGCGTCAACACCGGGGAGCGCATGGCGCACCTCATCACCCATGAGGCCCCGCCGGGATCGCCGCGCGCCCGGGCGGTGGAGGCGGTCGCGGACGCTCTGGCCGCCCCCGAACTCGGGATCACCAGCCTGTTGCACGGAACCACCGTCCGGAAGGCCTCGGTGGCCTTCTGCGAGGAGGTCCGCACCCTCCGCGGCGATCCGGTGATCACCGAACGGCTCCTGGGGGAGACCTTCGAGATCGGACCCAACACCTTCTTCCAGACCAACACCCGGGGGGCGGAAGCGCTCTTCCGCCGGACCCTGGAGCGCGGCGCGTTCACTCCCGAGGACACGGTGTGGGACCTCTACTGCGGGGTGGGGGCGTTGAGCCTCCCCCTGGCCCGGCGGGTGCGCCGGGTGGTGGGGATGGAGCTGGTGGTGGAATCGGTGGACGCGGCGCGGCGCAACGCGAAGCGGAACGGGGTCGAGAACGTCGAGTTCCTGGTCGGCGACATCCGCGCGCTCCTCGCCGACCCCGCCCTCCGGCGCGCCCTGACCCCCGACGCGGTGGTCCTGGACCCGCCCCGGGAAGGGATCCACGCCGACGTGGCCGCCGCGCTGATCGATCTCGCCCCGGGCCGGATCGTCTACGTCTCCTGCAACCCGGCCACCCTGGCCCGGGACCTGGCCGTTTTCGCCGCCGGCGGCTACCGGCCGGACGCCGTCCTCCCGGTGGACATGTTCCCCCACACCGCCCACGTCGAATGCGTGACCGCGCTCCGGAGAACCCCATGAACCCGCTCCCGACCCTCCGGCCGGCCCGGTCCGGCGACCTGGACGCGGTGAGCCGCCTGGTGGGCCGCGTGAACGCGCTCCCCGACCACCGCTCGCTCATGATGGACGAGACGGTGGACGGGGTCCGGCAGAATCTCGAGGAGTTCGACGCCCCCTGGGAGTCCCGCTTCGTGATCGCCGAGACCGGGTCGGGGATCGTGGGCGCCGCCGGCGTGGAGTGGACGCTCGCCAACCGACGGGGCCGCCTCTTCGGGCCCTTCGTGGACGCCGCATCCGGCGGACGGGAGTTCGCCGGCCTCCTCGCCGCGGTCGAGGCCCTGGTGCCCCCGGGGATCGACACCCTCGACGCCTTCATCGACCAGGCCGCGGCGATCGCCCGCCGGGGCCTCGAAGCCGGCGCGTTCGAGGAGATCCGGCGGGTGCTGGTCTACACCGCGCCGCTCCCCGGCCGGGCCGCGACCCTCGCCGAACCCGGCCGCGATCTCTCCCCCGAGCACGAGGACGCGTTCCTCGATCTTCACCGGACCTGCTTTCCCGATTCGTACACCGAGGGAGGCGCACTTCTGGCCTCCCGGGGCGAGGCGGGGCGGATCCTGATGACCGCCGAGGGCCCGCGCTTCACCGGCTATCTGGCCGCGAGCCTGGAGGAAGGGCCGAGCGAGGGGTTCGTGCAATACCTGGGGGTGGCGCCCGATCGCCGCGGGAGGGGCCTCGGCCGCCGGCTGTTGGCCCAGGCGCTTCGGTGGTTCCAGGAGTCCGGCATGCCCCAGGCCTCCCTCACCGTGGAGGACAGGAACACCGGGGCCCGCGGCCTCTACGAGAGCGTGGGGTTCTCGGTGTTCCGGAGCGGGGTGGTGCTCCGGAAGGATCTCACCGCCGCGAGACCCTGAGGGCGACGCGCACGCCGGGCGAGGTCAAGGCGGGGGGTCACGGTTCTCCGGCGCGCTCCCATACCAGCCGGATCCCGTTCACGGTCAGGGCTTCGTCCACCGCGGTGATGGTCTCCGAGGCCTCGGCGATGGCGGTCGCCAGCCCCCCGGTGGCCACCACCGGAAGGCCCGGATCCAGGCCCATCTCCTTCACCACCGCCCGCACCAGCGCATCCACGCCCCCCACCGCCCCGTAGAAGATCCCCGCCTGCATGCTCTCCTCGGTGGTTCGGCCCACCACGTGGGCCGGTCGCTTGATCTCCACCCGGGCCAGGCGCGCCCCGTGGGAAAACAGGGCGTTGGCTCCGGTGGATATCCCCGGGGCGATCACCCCCCCGGCGTACTCCCGGTTCGCGGTCACCACGTCGAGGGTGGTGGCGGTGCCGAGATCCACCACGATGGACGGCGCGCCGTAGGCCGCGATGACCGCTACCGCGTTCACCAGGCGGTCGGCCCCCACCGAGGCGCGATCGTGATACAGGATGGGGAGGTCGGGCACCGCCCGGTGGTCGATCACCAGGGCCTCCCGATCGAACAGGCGGCGGGCCAGGGCGCGATACTCGGGGGTGAGTCCGGGCACCACCGAGGACACCGCCACCCCGGTGATCTCCCGCTCCTCGGCGCCCACGCTGCTCAGGAGATAGTGGAAGAGCACCGAGAGCTCGTCCCCGGTCTGGCGGGGGGAGCTGGTGAGCCGCCAGTGGTGCTTCAGGGTCTCCCCCTCGAAGAGGGCGACCAGGGTTTCGGAGTTCCCGACGTCGACGGCCAGCAACATGGTCTTTTCCTTTCCGGCCTCGGGATCAGTCCTCGGGAGCCTCGGGCTCCGCCGACTCCCGGGCTTCACGCTCCCGGCGCCGTGCGTCCCGATCCTCGCGGGCCCGGGTGGCGCGCCTTCCCTTGTAGACCGTGGACGAGACGAAGAAGCTCAGGATGAAGAGGATCAGGAGCGGTATGGCCAGGGCGATCTGCGAGATCGGGTCCGCCGGGGTGAGCACGGCGGAGGCGATGAAGATGACCACCACCGAATGGCGCCAGAAGTGCTTGAAGAACGCGGGGTTCAGGATCCCGATCGAGGTGAGGAACGCGGAGAAGAGCGGGAGCTGGAAGATCAGCCCGCAGGCCAACCCCATGGCGAACACCATGTCCAGGAGGGAGCCTACCTCGATCTGGGGGGCCAGGTTCAGGGTGGCGAACCCGATCAGCACCTTGACCATGAGCGGGGTCATGATGAAGTAGGAGAAGCTGATCCCCAGGTAGAACAGCACCACCGAGGAGACCACGCCGGGGAGCACCACCCTTCGCTCCCGGTCCAGGAGCCCCGGCCCCACGAAACTCCAGATCTTCCAGAAGATGTAGGGCAGGGTGAGGAGGATGCCGAGGACGATGGCCACCTTGAGCCGCGCGATGAAGGCGCCCTGGGGCTTGAGGAAGATCGCCTTCGCGGTGGTGGAGTTGATGAGCCAGGTGAGGATGCGCCCGGTGAAGGCCCAGGCGATCGCCCCGCCCACCGCCACCGCGATGATGACCCGGATCAGGGTCTGCCGGAGCTCCTCCAGGTGCTGGAGGAAGGGCATGACCTTGTCGTCCTGGGGGTCGCCGATCCGGTCGGGGGAATCCACGGGCAAGGGGGCTACTCTCGGGATTGCGGCGGCTTGGGATCACCGGCGCCCAGTCCCTGGATTTCGTCGAGAAACTGATTGACGTCCTTGAACTGCCGGTAGACCGACGCGAACCGCACGTACGCGACCTCGTCGAGACCCTGCAGCTCTTCCATCACCCGCTCCCCGATCAGCTTGCTCGGGACCTCGCCCGGGGCGCGGCGCTGGATCTCGGTCTCGATCCGGTCCACCATCTCCTCGATCTGGGTGAGGGAGATGGGCCGCTTCTCGCAGGCCCGGGAGATCCCGGCGATGATCTTCTCCCGGCTGAAGGTCTCCCGCTTTCCGTCCCGCTTCACCACCACCATGCTGGCGTTCTCCACGTACTCATAGGTGGTGAACCGGTTACCGCACCCGATGCACTCCCGGCGCCGGCGGATGGCCCGGCCTTCCTTGGTGGACCTGGAGTCGATGACGCGGTCCTCGAGGTGGCCGCATTTCGGACAGCGCATGGGTTCCCCCTCGCTCCCGGGAGCGCAGGATCTCGTGGGAGGTGGGATGCTACCCGCCATATCTGGGGGCTGTCAACGCGCCTCGGCGGCCGGTGGCTTGGCAACTCCGGACGCTTCTGGTAGTGTTTTGGGCTCGGCTTCCCGCCGTGACCGCCGACCCCGATCATCTCAGCATCCCACACGAATCGGTATCCGGGCGATCCCCCGGCCCCTGCGCCGGGGCGCGAGTCCTCGACCGGATGCCGGAACGAGCACCATGAAGCTTGGACGGCCCTCCCTCCTCCTGATTCTCCTGTTGGCCGGGATCCCGGCGTCCGCCCGGCCGGCTGCCGGTTCCACGCCCATCCCCTACTGGGACCTCGCCCGCGACTGGAGCCCGGGCCAGATCACCCTGTTCAACCCGGACAGCCTGGACGGGCAGAACGGTGTCCCGGTCAAGGCGGCGGATCTGAACGGGGACGGCCGATCCGAGGTGGTGGTGAGCGCCTTCAACGGCGACGGGCCCCGAGGCGGCGCGTTCCGGGAGTCCGCCGGCGAGATCCACGTGTTCTTCTGGGACGGGACGCCGTTCGGGCAGGCGGTGGACTT
>CAYRIJ010000024.1:0-8173 GCA_964424285.1 uncultured bacterium | reverse complement strand
GCGAGATCCACGTGTTCTTCTGGGACGGGACGCCGTTCGGGCAGGCGGTGGACTTCGCCTACGGGGATTCCCGCGTCCTCGAGGTCTTCGGACCAGGACCGGGATGGTATCTGGGGGACGCGCTGGCGCGAGGCGATGTCGACGGCGACGGCATCGACGACGTGGTGGTGGGGGCGTTCGGAGCCGGCCAGGCCGGGAGGGTCCACGCCGGGATGGTGTACGTCCTGTTCGGAGACTCCACTCTCGCCGGGGGAGCAAGCGTCGATCTGGCCCAGGGCCTCCCCCCCGGGATGACCTCCATCCTGGGGAGCGACGCCGACGACCGTCTGGGAGTCTGGAGCGCGGTCGGCGACGTGAACGGGGACGGATTCCCGGACCTGGTGATGGGGGCGGACCGCGCCGACGCCCCGGGGGGAGCCAGGGCCCAGGCCGGGAAGGTGGTCGTGCTCTACGGCCCCGTTCCGCGGGGAACGGCCATCGACCTCGCCGACACCACCGCCTGGTCCACCAGCCTGATCTGGGGAATCGACGCCGAGGACCACTTCGGGTCCACCACCGAATGCGCCGACCTGGACGGGGACGGGTACGCCGACGTGGTGGGCGCGGCCTCCGCGAAAGGGCTTTCCCGGAACACCTACGACAACGGCGGCGCCGCCGACGGCCCCCCCTACCAGTACCGGCCGGACTCCGGGGAAACCTGGATCGTCTGGGGGGGACCCGCGCTCCCCGACACCGTGGACCTGGCCGCCCCCCCCGCCGGGGTGTCCCTCACCGTGATCTACGGGCGGGCGACCGGCGCCCTCTGCGGCGAGGAACTGAGCGTCGCGGACGTGAACGGCGACGGACGGAGCGATCTGCTCGTCGGATCCCTGACCACCGACGGCCCCCCCTACGACTACCGCTCGAACGGCGGCGAGGGCTACGTCTTCTACGGCGCCCCGTCCCTCCGGGACACCCTCCTGGACATGGCCGCCACGACCTATCCGCACCTCACCGTCTACGGAGTCAACGGCTCCATCGCCACCGACTCCTTCACCGCCGGAGACGTGAACGGCGACGGCTACGACGACCTCCTGGTGGGCATGCCCCACGATCCGGGGCCCACGGGCCGGAAGGCCGGATCGGTGGGCATCATCTACGGGGCCCCCGATCTCCCCCCGGTCATCGACCTGGCGTCCCCTCCCATCCCCTACACCCTGATCGAGGGGGCCGATCACGACGACGATACCGCCTACTGGTCCAGCATCGGCGACGTGGACGGGGACGGCCGGATGGATCCGATCATCAACGCCATGTCCGGAGGCGGTCCTCGGAACAGCCGCTTCCACACCGGCGACGCCCGGATCGTGAGCGGGGCGTGGCTCACCCTCCATCCCGCCCCCCCCTCCAATCTCTCGGTCACCCTCCTCCCCCCGGGGAATCGGGCGCGGCTCTCCTGGAGCCCCTCCCCCACTCCGGAAACCACCGGGTATCGGGTGCTCCAGGGCGAGGATCCGGACCATCTCGCTCCCAACCCGGGCGCCGTTCTGAGCGGGAACGAGGCCCAGGTCCTCGACCTGCCGTTCTACACCCCGGTGACCTTCGCGGTGGAGGCGGTCATCGGGGATCTCGAGAGCCGCGCCTCGGACCCGGCCGCCGCGAAGTCGGGGACCACCCCTCCCACGGCGCTCACCGCCCGGCGCCTGGGAAACACGTCGGTCGCCCTCGCCTGGGAGGCTTCCCCCGACCCCGATATCCTCGGCTATCGACTCTACCGGGTGATGGAGGCGGACGAATCGGGGGCCAAGACCCCGCTTCCCGACGTCCACGATCTGGTCACCCCGGAGATCCTGCCCACCTGCGCCTTCGTGGACACCACCGCTCCGCCCTTCAGCGCCCTCCAGTACCGGGTGACCACGGTGGAGGGACCGCTTACCGAGTCCCTCTTCTCGGAACCGGCGGACGTCTTCACCCGGCCCGACACGGTGGGAAGCGGTCTGCTCCTGGTCAACGACTACAACTGGTTCCTGTACTCCGACGGCCCCGCCTCCAACTATCCCGCCGACCCCTACGAGATGTACGCCGCCCGCGCGGTGACCGGGAGCGTGCCCTTCGACTTCTGGGACATGCGCACCGGCTGGAGCGCGTATCCCCCGGGGTACGTCCCCCTGGGCAAGGGAAGCCTGGACCCCGCCGTGCTCTTCCAGCACGGAGCGGTCCTGTGGTGCGCCCAGGGCCTGGACAACACCGACGACGAGCGGATCAGGGATCTGGAGGACCTCCTCGCCGGATTCCATGACGCCGGGGGGAAGATCATCATGGCGGGATGGTTGATGAACTTCTACCTCCCCCCGAAGCTCCAGCAGATCCTGAACGTGATCGACTGGGACCGGCCGGTCAGCGTCACCCCGGCGCGCCTGCTCTCCCCCCAGCTCCCGGGACTCTCGCCCATCGGCCCCGCCCCCGGCGTTCCCTCCGCGTTCAACTGCGCGGTGCCGGTGTTCGGCCCCGGCGGCGGCTTCTATACCTACTACCGGCTGGGTTCCTACACCCAACCTCCCCTGTGGTTCAGCTCCACCGACTCCACCGGGGCCCAGATCGTGGTGCTCTCCGCCGGGCCGTCCTATCTCGATCCGGTCGCGCTGAGCCAGAACATGTCCCGCATCCTCGGGACCCTGGGCCTCGATCCCGGGGCGATCGGGGTGCCGGACGGGGAGCCGCCGCCGCCCACCCTCAGCGCGGCGTACCCCAACCCTTCCCACGGAAGCGCTTCGGTCAGTTTCCGGTTGGGCGTCGCCTGCCCGGTCGACGCCCAGGTGTACGACCTCCAGGGGCGCCGGGTGCGGCATTTGACCTCGGGAAACTGCCCGGCCGGAGTCTCGATCCTGAGCTGGGACGGCCGGGACGACGCGGGCCGCCGGGCCCCGGGGGGGATCTATTTCGTGCGGGTTTCCACCCAATCCTTTCACGCCTCCCGGCGCGTGATCCTCCTCCCCTGATCCGTCTCAAGTTCCTCTCCCCGTGTCCGATATCCGAAGCACCCGTCCGCGTCACTCGGGGAGGAGAACGTCCATGTCTTCGACGGTCAAGAAGCGACCCAACCTGGGTGAGATCCTCACCCGACTCAACCTGATCAACGACGAGCAGGTCCACGCCGCCCTGGATCTCCAGCAGGAGACGGGGAAGTTGTTCGGGGAGTGCCTGCTGCAGCTCGGCGCCATCGCCGAGGACGACCTGGGGTGGGCGCTCAGCAGCCAGCTCGATCTCCCCTTCATGAACGTGACCCCGGAGATGCCCGATCCCGATCTCCTGGCAAAATTCCCCCGGGACTTCCTGCGGCGGAACCTCGTCATTCCCCTGGTGGAATCCGAGGACTCCCTGTCGGTGGTGCTCTCGGATCCCACCGACGAGCTCACCGTGGCCCGCCTGAGACGGCTGTCGGGATGTCAGCTGAACGCGGCGGTGGGCACCCCCACCGCGATCCGCCGGGCCCTGGACGTCCTCCTCGGTCCCGCGGTCGACGACGAGGAGGAGCCGGGAGCCGACCGGGTGGCCGCGGGGGTCATGCGCCGGGCGGCCAGCCTCTCCGCTCCGGAGCTGACCCAGCTCCTGGACCGCGCGCTCACCGAAGGCGCTTCGGCCATCCACCTGGACCCCGAGGAGGGAAAGGTGCGGGTGCGGTTCCGGGTGAACGGCCACCTCGTCGAGGGGGGGGTGATCCCCCCCAAGGCCATGCACGAGATGATGGAGAACCTCCAGGGATGGCTGGGAGAGCCCGTCGAGACCGCCCCCGGGGTCCGTCGCTGGGGCGAAGGCGCCTCGGGAACCGGGGCGGCGCCCTTCCGGGCGATCACCGCGGCCGGGCGGGAAGGGGCCTCCGCCACCCTCATCCTGGAAGGCATGGACTACACCCGTCGCAAGCTCTCCGCGCCCTTCGAGCCGGAGTGGGACCGGCTGAACGGCCTCGTGAACCGTCCCCGGGGGCTGGTGGCCGCGGTGGCGCCGTCCCTGGCCGAGCGCGAACAGGTCTTGAGCCGACTGCTGGGTCTGATCGACGCGTCGCACCGGCGCGGGTGGGTGCTGGCTCCGGAGCGGCTCGCGGTTCCCCGCCGGATCTCCTGCTTCCCCGCCGATCCCAGCCTGGCGCTCACCCGCACCTTTGCGGAGATGGAAGGGGTGGACCTCTTGGCCGGGGTCTTCGCCGGTCCCGAGCACGCGACCGTCCTTGCCGAGGCCGCGGAGCGCGACCGGCTGGTGGTGGCGGTCTTTCCCGGGAACTCCGCCCTTGGTTTCCTGGCCCGACTCCGCGAGACCGGCGTCTCCGCGGTCCTTCTCGCCGAGTCTCTGCTCGCGGTGATGGCCCAGCGCATCCTCCCCGGACCGGACCCCGAGGGGGCGGCCCGCGCCATCGCCGAGATTCTCTTCGTGGACACGGGGGTGCGACGTACCCTCCAGAACGGTGGGCGCATCCAGGATCTTCGCGGGGCGGCCGCCGAACAGGGGTTCGTGGAGCTCGCCGCCCGGGCCCGTTCTCTCGACTCCGTGGAAGCCACCGTGATTGACGACCTCGACCGGCACCGGTATCTGGAGGACGCGGCATGAGCCTCGACATCAACAAGCTCCTGGCCTTCACCTTGAAGCAGGGGGCCTCGGACCTCCACCTGAGCGCGGGGATGCCCCCCATCATCCGCCTGCACGGGGAGATGACCCGGCTCGACGTCCCCCCTCTGGCCTCCGAGGAACTCCAGACGCTCCTCAGCTCGATCATGACCGAGGACCAGGCCGGGGAATTCAAGAAGGCGCTGGAGCTGGACTTCGCCATCGAACTGGGGGACATGGGCCGGTTCCGGGTGAACGCCTTCAACCAGACCCGGGGGCCGGGCGCGGTGCTCCGCACCATCCCCACCCAGGTCCCCACCCTCGAGGACCTCAAGCTCCCCAAGGTGCTGGCGGAACTGGCCATGAAGGAGCGGGGACTGATCCTGGTCACCGGGCCCACCGGGAGCGGGAAGTCCACCACCCTGGCCGCCATGGTGAACCACGTCAACGAGCACCGCCGGGGCCACATCATCACCATCGAGGACCCGATCGAGTTCGTCCACCAGTCCAGGAACTGCCTCATCAATCAGCGCGAGGTGGGACGGAACACCCATTCCTTCGCCGCCGCGCTCCGGAGCGCCCTGCGCGAGGACCCCGACGTGATCCTGGTGGGCGAGCTCCGCGACCTCGAAACCACCCAGCTCGCCATCACCGCCGCCGAAACCGGCCACATCGTCTTCGGCACCCTGCACACCAACAGCGCGGCCAAGACGGTGGACCGCATCATCGACGTCTTCCCCAGCGGCCAGCAGGCCCAGATCCGGAGCATGTTCTCCGAGTCGATCGTGGGCATCATCTGCCAGACCCTGCTCAAGACCAAGGACGGCAAGGGGCGGCTCTGCGCTCAGGAGATCCTGGTGGCGGTGCCCGCGGTCCGAAACCTGATCCGCGAGGACAAGACCTCGCAGATCATGTCGGTCATCCAGACCGGAGCCCAGCACGGCATGCAGAGCATGGACCAGTGCCTGAAGGCCCTGGTGATGGAAGGGAAGGTGGCGGCGGAGGAGGCGGCGACCAAGGCCACCATGCCCTCGATCATCCTGGGGGCGGGAAAGGACGCCGAGGGCCCGGCGCCCGCGCGCAAGGCGGCCTGACGCCGGCGCGGACCCGCGGCGGATCGGCGGCGCGCGGCCCGTCCCGCGCGGTGGGCGGCCGGGCCGGGGCGTCCGGAAGCCCCCGGCGGCCGGAAGATCGAGACCGGACCCGGGCTAGGGCTTCCCCGCCCACTCCGCGTGGACGCTGCGGAAGAGCACCTCGTCCGCCGGCTCCATCACCACCTCGCGTCGGGCCATGACCCGGCGGGCCACGGCCAGGGCCTTCTCCAGGTCGTAGGGGACGATCCCCCCGGAGCCGCCCCAGGAGAACGAGGGCACGTGCTTCGGGCCGAACCCCGCCCCGAACACGTTGGCGCTCACCCCGACCACGGTGCCGGTGTTGGTGAGCGTCCCGATCGCGGTCTTGGAGTGGTCCCCCATGAAGAGCCCCACGAACTGCTCCCCGGTGTCGATCTCGCCGCCGGGGGTCCAGACCCGGACGGTGGAGTAGTTGTTCTTCAGATCCGACGTGTTGGTGGCCGCGCCCAGGTTGGTCCAGGCCCCCAGGTACGAATGGCCCACGTAGCCGTCGTGCTGCTTGTTGGCGTAGCCCTGAAAGATCGAGCCCTCGACCTCTCCCCCCACCTTGCACTGCGGGCCGATCGAGACCGGACCCTCGATCTTGGCCCCCACCTTGATCACGCTTCGCGGCCCCACGTAGGCCGGGCCGAGAACCACCGCGTTCTGGAGCACGCGCGCCCCCTCGCCGAGGATGATCGGACCCGAACCCGCGTCGAGGATGGCTCCGGCCTCGATTCGCACCCCCTCCCGAAAGAGGATGCGGTCGCGGTGGAGGATCTGGGAGCCGGGGGCGAGCCCGGGCTCGGCCCGCGGGGTCGAGGCGTCCACCCCGGCGAAATCGTCGACCAGGACCTCGCCGTTCCACTTCACCAGGTCCCAGAGGTGGCGAACCAGCCGGATCCCCGCCGGGGCGCCGGTCACGGTGTGATCGCGGGGGAGGGGCGCGGGCCCGCCACCGGCCAGGGCCTCCTCGAGGCTCCGCCGGTAGTCCGAGGCGGTCCGGCCGGTGACCCGGGCCGCGGCCAGCTCCCCGTTCTCCTGCACCGCCACCGCCTTGTCGAGCAGGGTGATGAGGTCGTCGACGACGTCGCCCAGACAGAGGAGACGCCCGTTCAGGAACAGCACGTCTCCGTCCACGTCCTGGTTCACGCGATGGCCGGGGTGGTCCCGCTCCACCAGGGGGCGAAGCACCGGCCGGCAGAGATAGTCCACCCGCTTGATGTCGCGCTGGGCGAGCTGGGCGACGAGGCGGCGCCCGAGGCCGGCCGCGCCCACCCGGCAGTCGAAGACCGGACGGGTGAGCGTGATCGGATAGAGCCGTCGCCAGCCCGAATCCTCGAAGATCACCACGTGGCGGCTCATCGCTCGTCCTCCCGGGCGGGGAAGGCCGGGTCCTCCCACGCGGTCTTTCCGTCCACCACCGTCCAGAGCGCCCGGGCGGTGAGCAGGTCCTGGGGATCGCAGGTCACGAGGTTCCGGTCGAAGACCGTGAAGTCGGCGCGTTTCCCCGGGGTGAGGGTGCCGAGCGCGGCGAGGTCGCCCGAGACGTAGGCGGGGCCGGCGGTCGCCGCGGAAAGCGCCTCCTCCCGGCTCAGCCGTTCCCCGGCCAACCACCCCCCTCCCGGCCGGCCCCGGGCGTCCTGGCGGGTCACCGCGGCGTAGAGCCCCCGGAGCGGGTCGTGGGACTCCACCGGGAAATCGCTCCCCAGGACGAACACCGCGCCCCCGTCCACGAGGGAGCGCCAGGCGTAGGCCCCGTGAAGCCGTTCCTCCCCCAGCCGGTCCGGCGCCCAGGGCATGTCGCCGGTGCAGTGGGTGGGTTGCATGCTGGCCACCACCTGCAGGGCGCCGACCCGGGGGAGGTCGGCCGGGGCGATGATCTGGGCGTGTTCGAGTCGGACCGGAGGGCGGACGGCGGGCACGTCCCCCACCAGGGTGAGGGGGGCTTCGGGGGCCGGGGGCGCCTTCGCCGCCGCCGGGTCGCTCTCCCGGACCGAGGCCCAGGCGTCGAGCGCCTCCCGGTTCCCCCGGTCGCCGATGGCGTGCACCGCGCACTGGAACCCGCGTCGCAGCGCGAGCGCCATTCCGGCCCGAAGCGCTTCGGGTTCGGTGACCAGGAGCCCGCGGTTCCCGGGATCGTCGCGGTAGGGCGCGAGGAGCGCGGCCCCGCGGGAGCCCAGCGCGCCGTCGACGTAGAACTTCACCATGCCGAGCTTGAAGCGGCCGTGGTCCCAGTCGCGATCGGGGCCGTTCCCGAGAGCCGCCGCGAGCCCGGGATCGGCGCCCGCCCCGGCCACGAGATCGTTCCCCGCCGAGAGCGCGGCGTAGACCCGGATCGCGAGCCGGTTCGTCTCCGCCAGCTCCCGGTAGATGGCAAGCTCCCCGGCGCTCATCCCCATGTCGTGGACCGCGGTGAGGCCGGCCCGGGCGAGGGTCCGGCCGGCGGTTTCAATGGCCCGCGCCTTGGCTTCGCGGCTCGA
>CAYRIJ010000023.1:8915-21992 GCA_964424285.1 uncultured bacterium | reverse complement strand
CGGGGGAACGTAGGGACGGGTCCGGTCGCAACCCGTGGCGGCGGCCAGAACCAGGACCGCGAGCCCGGCCAGAAGCCATATCCCGGATCGCCAGTCGCGGGACGGAGCGGCGGCGCCGCCCCCGATGCGCCTATTACGCGTCATGGGAACCTCCTTCCGCGGCCGCCGGTCCCGCCAAAGCGGGGCCCGCCGGCGGGGATCAATGCCCCCGGGGCTTCGGCGGCGGCGTGTAGCGGACGGCGGAGAAGGTCTGCCGCCGCTCGTCCAGGGTGAAGATGTAGAACCCGAGCTGGGTGATCTGGATCCGGATGGCGTTGCCGCTGCTCACCACCCGTACCGGATAGGTGCCCGGGATCCCCAGCAGCTGGCTCTCGTCCCCGCCGTAGTCCGGCGGGCTGTCGAAGGTGTTGTCGGTGATGAACTTGAAGTATTGCTCCTGCCCGGCGGTGAAGCCCGTGCTGAAATCCAGGGTGTCCGTCCACACGCAGGCCGGAGACTGGGTCATGTAGGGCGACGAGGCCAGGTCCCACCCGGTGAAGTCCCCCACCACCTGGATCTGGTTGTACGGCGAGGTCCCCGCCGACAGGGTCACCGTCCCCACGTCCTTGGCCGTTCCGCTGACCGTCACGCTGGTGAGCTGTTCGGGAAGGAAGCAGTTGGCGCTCACCTTGAGATCGTAGGTGCCGTTCGGCACCGCCTGGAGTGCGAACGCCCGGGTGGTGGGGTCGCTCTGGACGCTGGCCACCGCGGTCTGGCCCCCCGAAGGGAACAGTTCCACCTTGGCCTTCGGATAGGGAGCGGCGGAGAGGCCGCTGAACCCGACCGCGCCGGTGATGGAGCCGGTGGGCGTGCCTCCGAGGAGGGAGGCGGTGAAGGTGAGGTTGGCCTCGTCCAGGACGAACACGTACTGCCCGGTGTTGGCGACCGAGAGGTGGATCGCGGTGCCGATGCCGGACACCAACTGGACGGGATGGCTCCCGAGGAGGGGCAGGGTCTGGCTCTCGTCCCCGCCGTAGTCCTTCGGGTTGTCGAAGGCGCCGTCGGTCACGAGCTTCATGTTGTAGGGGCCGCCGGCGTTCACGGTCACGGTGTCCGTCCACACGCAGTTGGGCCCCTGGGTCATGAAGGGCGCCTGGCTCAGGGTGAACGACGTGAAGTCCGCCGCGACCTGGATGGTGTTGAACTGGCTGAGGCAGCCGGCCAGGAGGGTGATGGTCCCCAGGTCCGCTTCGGTCCCGTTGTCGTACTGGATCCCCACCAGGGTCGTGTCCAGGTAGCCCGGAGCGGTGATCGCCAGGTCGTAGGTCCCGGTATCGAGTCCGGTGAAGGCAAAGGCGCTGTCGGTGTCGGCCGATTGGAGCACGATCGAGGTCTTGGTGCGGCGGACCTCGACCGTGGCCTGGGGCCGGGGATCGGGGTGGTCGGCGAAAGCGATCTCCCCGAACAGCTTTCCCGAGGCCACCTCCATGGTCAGGGCGCCGAGATCGGTGCTCCGGTTCGCGTCCACCGCCACCGACGTCACCTGCTTGGGAAGGAAGCCGGGGGCCTGGATGTTGACCTCGTAGATCCCCACCGGCAGATCGCGGATGTGGAACTTTCCGGTCTGGGGATCGGACTCGATGATCAACGACTCCTGGGTGATGCGATAGGTGGCCGGCATGGTGGCTTCGTTGACGATGAAGGTCCAGATTCCGGTCGTGGGGATGGTGACGGAGAGGTTCCCGTCCGGTCCGTTGGCCGGCGAGTCCAGGGTCCCTTCGAGGGGATCGGCTCCGGTGTTGGCGCTTGCCTTCCCGTAGTCCGGGGGGGTGTCGTAGGCCAGCGTGGTCGGGCTGTTCCCGGTCACGAACTTGACGTCGAGCTGACCCTTGGGAATGGTGTCGCTGAACACCCAGTAGCACGGGGCGAGCTGATCCATGAGAAAGCTGTCCGCGCCGGCGAGGTTGAAGTCGTTGTAGGTCCCCATCACGGCGATGGCCCCGAACTGGCTCACGCAGTTCGTGCTCTGAAGGGCCAGGATGCGAGCCCCGGGGAGCGGGGGCTGGTTCACCCCCTCGAAGGTGAGGGTTCCCTCGATGTCCCCGCGTCCCCCCGGGGGAGTGAGGACCGTGGTCCGCGGGTTGTTGTCGCAGGCGGCGAGCCATGCCCCGGCCAGCCCCACGGCGAGGAGCGCGACCACGAGCGCCGCGTTCCGGCGGACCGACCCGATGCTTCTCCGACTTCCTACCAGATTCATGCCGAAGCCCTTTCCCGGCGTCCGGGAGGCCGGATCCTCAGTCCACGATCAGGAGCGAGTTGAAACCGCCGTACCCGTCGTCCACCCGCTGGGGGTTGTTGGGATCTTCCTTCCAGTTCTGCTCGTCGATGACGAATTTGTACTGGTACCGCCCGGGGGGCAGGTTCTCGCATCGCTCCCAGATACCGTCTCCGTCCGGATCTTCCATGCGGCCGACCAGGTAGCTCCCGGTCTGGGCCTGTCCCTTGAGCCAATCGTTCTCGGGCCAGTTCCCCGCGAGCTGGACCACCCGGGCCGACGGCGCCTCGAACCGGAAGAGCACGCACCCGCTCGCCTGCCGGGTGGGGGGCGGAAGCCGCCGCTTGATGAAGTTGAGGCCGCAGCCGCTCAGCCCCACTCCCACCGTCACCAACAACAGGACGAGGATCGACTTGCGCATTGACCGGTCGCCTTTCCGTCAGAACCGAAGAATGGCCTCGAGCTGGACCACCCGCTCGTCTTCCAGCGCCTGCTCGGCGGCGCGAATGGTGTCCGTCATGTTCAGGAACTGGGTCTTGGCCGCGTCGCCGTTGGCTCCCCGGCCGAACAGGAACACGTCTCTCCCGATGTGGGAGTACTCGTTGGTGACCCCGTCGATCACCCACGGATCCACCCCCCAGGAAAGCCCCACCTGGAGGTCCGGGGTGAAATGGTACTTCAGCTCCACGAAGTGGGAGGTGAACGTGTCGTGAAGGTTCAGGACCGGATCATCGTACCGGGCCAGGCGGGTGTCGGTGTTGAGACCCAGTCGCCGGGTGAGATCCAGGTGGAAGGTGAGGTGGTTCCCGAAGTACTTGGGCTTCCGGCTCAGGGACGTGGAGTTGAGGGTCCCCCGATAGGCCAGCTTGGCGTTCCGCGGCCGGTAGAAGGTCCACGACCCGTGGGGCTTCCACGAGACCACGTTGTCCCCGCCGAGCATGACCAGCCGGTCCACCGTGACCAGGTGCTCCCCCGATTCCAGCCAGAAATTCTGGTCGTCGAACCAGAACTGATCGGTCCACCGCGTCCTGTCCCCGTAGGTGAAGTCGTAGTAGGTGAGGTCGAGCCCCAGCTCCCACGGCCAGTTCTTCCACTCTCCCCCGTCGAAGCGGAGGCCGCCGTCCCACACCTGCATCCGGTTGTACCGGGACACCGGTTCCCCGGAACGGTCCACCAGGTCCTCGTCCTGGAATTCGAAGGATCCCGTCCAGTGCCACCCGCGGTAGGCGTAGTACTCGCCGCCCAGCTTGAACCGCCGGCTGGTGTCGAGCCGCTCGGTGGCCCGGTCCGCCGACCCCACCGTCTCGACCGAACGATCGAAGGTGGCCTCGGACGGGTTCAGGTTGTGGTAGGTGTAGAGGTTTCGGTCCCCCTGGCCGGTGGCGATCCAGTTCTCCCCGCCCAGGAACTCCCCGTAGAGATCGATTCCCGCCGGCTCGTTGGCGTACCGGAGGTCGAGCCCTCCCGCCTGCCAGCTCTCGATGCTCCGGGCGTACACGTCCGCGGTGAGGGTGGTGTCCCCCGTCGAGGCCAACGCCCGGTTCCGCACCTTGACGTACGCCCCCGGGTTCTCCCCGCGATCCAGCCGGTAGGAGACCCCGCCGGTGAGCCCGGCGAATCCCGGCACCGGGCCCTCGAGGCGCATGCCGAGCACGTTCTTGGCGTTCCCGCTCCGGTTGATCGCGTAGGCGCTCGATCCCACCAGGGTCGTGTCGGGGTTCCGGGCCAGGGACCGGGAAACCTGGTCGACCAGGGGATCGGAGGACGGCGAATCGACGCCCCCGGTATTGAAGTTGTCGGAGTAGAGGAGCCTCCCCACGTAGTTCCCGAACTGCCGCCAGGCCATGACCCCCTGCTGCTTGTACCCCCACGCGTAACCGTAGATACCGTAGTCGCCCACGAGATGCAGGGGGTCGTCGAAGGTCCCCACCGAGTCGTTGTCGAACGCGATGAGGTTGATGTCGTCGTTCTGGAGCAGCAGATTCCCGCGGTCGAAGTTGAGGCTGGTCTGCCAGAGCTGGACGTTCTCGTGCTGGTTGTTGATGTTGGTGAGGACGTGGGCGGTGAGATCCTCGTTCACCCGGATGTCCCAGTTGAGATCGATGTCGAAGTTCGGACGGTCGAGGCTCCATTCCGGGTTGGCGCCCCGGGTCCGCTGGTTCTGCATCAGCACCACGTAGCGCGAGCCGAGATAGATCTTGGGGGAGAGCTCCGTATTGGAGGTGGCCTGCATCCGGACCACCTTGCCGTCGGAGCCCACCTTCACCACCGAGTTCCCGTAGTCTCCCGCGGTCACCGGGTTCCCGGGGTCGGCGATCCACTGCCCGTCCACCACGAATTTGTACTGGTGTTCGCCGGGTCCGAGCGGCACCGTCGCCGTCCACTCGCCGTCCGCGTCCTTGGTCATGGGGTTGGCCGAGGCGTTCCAGCCGTTGAAGTCCCCCGCCACCACCACCGCTCCCGCGTAGGGAGCCTTGTAGCTGAAGAGAACGCCCCCCCCGGGGGCGGAGGCCACGTCCGCTTCGGCCCGGGAGCCCGCGACGGCGGAGACCAGGATCAGGATCGCCGCGAGCCGCGGGAGGACCGGCCGGTTCCCCCGGAAACGAAGCCTCGGGACGAAATGCTTGAGGTTCGGTGCCATCAGAAGGTCCCCTTCACGGTGAGCCGGACCAGGTCCTTGTTGTCCGCGCTTCCCTCCAGATTCCCCTCGAAGACCGGGTTGCTCCCCGCGCCGATCCAGAACGGTCCGTAGGCCAGGAAGAGCTCCAGGTTGTGCCGGGGCCGGTACTGGAGCTCGCTGAAGAGCCCCTTCCGCACCCGGGCGGGGTCGTTGCCGAAGGTGAAGCGGTTGTAGACCTTCAACGTGCTGGAAATGTTGACCGAGGTCTCGAAGGAGCCCAGCTCCTTCTGGAACAGCGTGCTCAGGTCGCGAATCCGGAACTGGAGGCGGAGCCAGGCCAGTCGGTTCTCCACCGTCATCTCCCCGAACACGTCGTCGTTGTCGGTCACCTGCTCGAGGGTCTCGTTGGCGTCGATGAGCCAGTCCCGGGTGGTGCGCTTCCGGTAGAAGAACTTGCCGGTGAACCCGTTCACGAACTCCACGTAGGCCTCGGAGTAGAACTCGGTGACGTGGCGGTTCTGGTTGACGCGCTTGGTGTAGGAGAGAAAGTTGTTGGTGAGGGTGATCGCGCGCCCCGGCACCAGGTACCAGGTGTTCAGGTAGTAGCCGGACTCGTCGTTGTTGCCGTCCCCGAGCTGGTTCCGGTACTGCGGGCCCAGGTACCAGAAGCTGGGGGCGAGGTTCAGGTACCCGGTCCGGTAGTTCCCCACCCGGATCGAGCGGATCTCCCCCCGGATCGCCGCGTCGGCGGGAAGGCCGGTGGAGGGGTTGTTGAGACGGAGCTTGGAGAGCCGGAGGTCGTAGCCGGGATACGGCGTGCCGGCGGTGATCTGGCGCCCTTCCGCGTACTCCAGCGAGACGTCCACCCCGCCCAGGGTGTACCGGAAATCGGTGCCGAGAACCTCGGTGTCGACCTTCTCCGCCCCGGCCCGGCGGGTGTTCTTCCGGTTCCAGGTGACCCCGGTGCGGAGCTTTCCCCCCATGAACTCGCGCCGCAACCGCCCCACGTAGGCGTCGTCGGTCGGGACCGGGCGGTCGGGCAGGGATCCGGTGGAGGGATTGCTCTGGGAGGAGAAGTCCGAGGCGATGAGGGTGAGGTTGGTGGGCCCGGCGAACCAGGTGTCCACCCGGGCCCCCTGGGCGTTCCCGCCGTCGTTGGACGGCCCCCCCTGAACGATCTGGATGAGGTGGTTGTCCACCCAGAAGCGGTCCTGCCGGCTGAAGAGATAGGCGTCGTACCCCTTCCCGCCCCAGTCCTTCCGGAAGTGGAGATGGCCCTCGCGGTACTGGAGGACCGGGCGCGGGGTGTTGTTGCTCCCGGTGTTCCACTCCGCCTCGAACTTGGTGAAGGCCTCGACCCCCGAGAAGGGCTGGCTGAAGAGACGGAACGAGGTCAGGTTGACCGTGTCGTCGTTATTGCTGTCGAAGTCCCACTCGTAGCGGCGGTCCTGCTTGCGGACGTCGACCAGGAAGGTGTACTCCCCCTCCAGCCGGGTGAAGGCGGAGGCGGGGACCGCGGCTCCCAGGAGGGCGGCCGCGAGGAGGACGCGGAACAGCGCGGGACGGCTCACGGCTCCCTCCGCTTCTCGGGCAGGGTGAACCGGAGGGAGGCCCGGTAGGTGTTCCCCAGCGCCTTGTGGGTGAGGAAGGCGGTGTCCACCTCCCAGCTCTTCCCCTTGATCCCGATTCCCCCCGAGAACTCGGTGTCGAAGACTCCGGCCCGGACCGCGAAGACGTCGTAGAACCAGATCTCGCCCGCGTAGTTGTAGGCGATGTGATCGCCGAGGTCGGAGCGGCTGAACATGATCTGGGACTCCGGGCGCCACCGGTAGGCGGCGGAAAGCTCCAGACCGGAGGGCATGGGCGTACCCGGTCCCTCTCCCACGAAATCGAATTTCGGGCTCCCGAGGTGGCGGAGGACGGCGGCGAGGCGGACCCGGGACCGTTCCTGCCAGAGCACCCCCAGGTCGCCGGTGAGCTTGGTCCGGGAGCCGAAGTCCCGGCCGGGCTCCCCGGTTATCCGGTTGTAGTTGGCCTGGGGATCGTAGGAGACGATGGCCGTCTCGATCGTTCCTCCCACCTGGACCGACCGCCGGTCGTCCCGGTAGACCCATCGCCCGTAGGAGAGGCCGATGAGGTCTTCGGAGACCACCCCGTCGAGACCCAGCCGGTGCCAGGTCAGCGCGGCCGCTCCCTCGGTGAAGTGGAGCGGCAGGCCGCCCACCACCGAACTTCCGGCGAGCCCGCCCACCATGTAGGGCCGCGAATAGGTGAAGAGCACCTGGGGACGATCCAGGAAGGAGAGACCGGCCGGGTTCCAGTAGGCGGCGGAGACGTCCTCCGCCGCGGCCTGGTAGGCCCCGGCCAGGGCCAGCCCCCGGGCTCCGATCTCGATCCGCTCGAAGTAGGCGCCGGCCGGGGACGCGACGACGAAAACCGCCGCCGCGGCCGCGACGATCGCGGTCGCGATGGCCCCCCCCCGCCTCATCGCACCACCGCCACGGCCTGGCGAACCTCGTCCTGACCGGGCTCGAGCACCACCCGGAGCACGTAGATCCCCCCGCTCAAGACGTTGCCCCGGTCGTCCCGGCCGTCGATCATGTTCTGGAGCGGAGGCGTCTCCCCCTCCAGCTCCGCGATCTTGAACTGGCGATTGCGATAGATGGTCCGCACCCGCTCGCCGGTGAGGCTGTACAGCTCCGCGGTGACGGTGAGGTTTCGGGCCAGGGCGAGACGTGGGTCGGTGATGTCGGGCTTGAGGCGGAAGCTGAAGCCGGCCTTGTCGCCCAGCCGGGGGGCGATGGCCCGGGGGGTGACCTGGAGATCGGTGAGCTGGAGGGCCTGCCCCAGGACCGGAGGGGGAACGAAGAAGACGGCCTCGGCGATCTTCCGGTATTCCTCCAGGGTCATGTCCGGGGTGGTGGGATACCGCACCGGGACCCCGAAGTCGGGGACGCCGTCGGGGATCGGCTGGCCGAGGGCGTTGACGCTGTCCACCACCACCCGGGCGAAGTTGTCCAGCACCACCGGAACCGCGGAGTCCACCTGCATCCCGCTGAGGTTGTCGGGGGCGGCGTCCGGGCCGCCGAGACCGTCGGACCCGGTGGTGATCCAGGCCACCAGCTTGAAGTCGTGCACCCCTTCGGGGAGATGGTAGACGGTGTCGCCGTAGGCGGGATCGAACTCCCGCGTTCCCTGTCCCAGCATGAAGACGTTCCAGGGGATGGCCGCTTCCATGGCCCGCCCCGGAAGGTCCCGGCTGAAGGTGGCCACGGTGGGAAAGCTCCCCTCGGGGACCTGGGCGTCCTGGTTGGGTCCGGTGTACTGCCAGATCTGGGGGGTGGTGTTGTTGTCCCAGGTGGCCAGGAAGAGATCGGGCGCGAGAACGATCCCCCTCGCCGTATCCAGGGTTTCCGGGAAGGAGACCGCCCGCTTCCAGCCTCCCACGATGGAGGAGAAGTTCGTCCACCCCGCGCTCTGCCCGTCGGGGGACGGCAGGGTGTCGAAGAAGATCATGGTGTTGTTGTCGAAGATGTACCCGTCGACGGCGACGTAGACGTACTTCGCGTCCCAGGTCACCCGGACGTTGTTCACGTCGTTGAACTTGCCCCACTTGGAGTCGATGGTGCTCTCCTCCAGGCCCCCGCCGGGAAGGGGCTGGAAGATCGTCTCGTCGTCGGTGTAGTCGGAGGTGAACCCATCGATCACGATCCGGCCGGAGAGATCCAAGGCGGTCTCGGCCCGGGCGGCGGGAGTCCACAGGGGAACGAGGAAACCGGCGGCCAGGAGCAGCAGGCCGGTGCCCCAGACCAGGAATCGAGGCGTCGCGGGGTAGAGCTTCAAAGTCGTGCCCAGTCCTTCGGGTTACCGTCGAATCACCGGAAGCGGGGGCTTCAAACGGGCTGGTTGGACCGCTCCAAAAACTAGTGGAGGCCCCCCTCCCTGTCAACCCACTTCGTTGGGGGACCGAGGCTTAGCTTTGTCCCGCCGGGGGCGGGCCGCTGGATTCCCGGATCACCAGCCGGGTGGGCACCATGCGCACCTCCGGGGCCAGGGATTTCCGCTCGATGGCCTCCAGAAGGAGCTCGGTGGCCATCCGCCCGATGTCGTAGATGGGCTGGGAGATCGTGGTCAGGCGCGGCCGGACGTAGGTGGTGAGCTGGATGTCGTCCGCCCCCACCACGGTCAGGTCCTCGGGGACGCGGAGCCCCAGTTCCTCCTGGGCCACCCGGAGCACTCCGATGGCCATGGTGTCGTTGGCGGCCATGAGGGCGGTGGGACGCGGGTCCTGGGCCAGGAGGAGCCGGGCCACCTCGGCCCCGCTCTCCTCGGAGAAGTTCCCCCACAGCCGGAGGCGCTCGTCGAAGGGGATCCCCGCCGCCTCGAGCCCCTCCATGAAGCCCCGGCTCCGGTCCTCCCCCACCGTGGTGTTCTCGAGGCCGCCGATGAACCCGATGCGGCGATGACCCGCTCCCACCAGGTGGGCCACCATCTCCCGGGCACCGGTGCGGTTGTCCGCCACCACCGAGGCCGCCCCCTCCATCCGGGAGTTCACGAGAACGATCGGGGCGTGGGCCCGGATCAGCTCGCGCGCGAACTCGTCCTCGGTGAGGGTCCCGACCAGGAGCATGCCGTCCACGCCCCCCTCGCGGAAGAGCTTCATGTGATGGCCGCTCTCCAGGAACCGCTCGTCCACGATCTCGATGAGCAGGCGGTAGCCGGCTTCGGAGAGGGCGCTGGAGATGCCGCTGATCGCCTCGGAGAAATAGAAGTCGGCGAAGACGTGGGAGGAGGTGCGGGGAAGGAGCACCGCCGCTGCGTTGGCCCGCCGCCGGGCCAGCCCCCGGGCCAGGGAACTCGGCTCGTAGCCCGCCCTCTCGATCACCTCGATCACCCGCGCCTTGGTCTCGGCGGAGATGCGGGGATCATCGTTGATGACCAGGGACACCGTCGACCGCGAGACCCCGGCGAGCCGGGCGATGTCGCGAATGGTGGGCTTGACGTAGGGCTGCACGGTGGGGGCCCCTTTCTGGGTGTCGGATCCCGAAGCGCGCCGTTCATTATAAGCGAAACGGGCCGGATTGGACCGGTCCAAGCCGCCGGGGAACGGCCCGCGTAACCCGTTGGCGTACAATGCGATCGGAGGGTTGAAGCGCTTCCGTTCGGAGAAGGGGGCCGCCCGCGCGCCGGCGCGACGCGCCCTGGAACTCAATCCGGGCTTGGAGGGGGGTTCCGCGACGATCGGGCCAGCCCCCAGGCGGCGGCCAGCCCCAGCGCCCCCGCTCCGATCAGCACCGGCGGCGGCACCGAGACCCCTTCTCCGAGCCAGGGAAGGCGTTTCAGGACCTCGGAGTTGGTGGCGAGGACCGCGATGGTGTTGTTGGCCGCGTGGAGCACCATGGCCGGCCAGAGGCTTCCGGTGGTCCAGGCCACCCAGCCCAGGAGAAGCCCCAGCACGGTGGTGGGCAGGAGCCGGTACAGGTCGAAATGGAAGGCCCCGAAAAGGATCGCCGTCCACAGGATCGCGCGACCCGGGGTGAGCCGCCGGAGCAGGCCGCGCAGGACGAACCCCCGGAAGAGGATCTCCTCGCAAATCCCGGGGAGGATCGCGAACACCGCGATCGACAATACGAGCCCTCCCCCGCCCTGGGCCCGGAAGAGCTTCTCCATGAGCTCCCGGTAGGATGCCGGGACCTCGAGGAAGAGGCCCTGGGCCATGCCCACCAGAGCGGCCAGCATGGTGGCGGCGGGGGCGGCGGCGAGCGCGAGGAGAAGCAAGCGCCCCCGCGGCGCGGGACTGAGACCCAGGGTCCGCCGCGCGGGGATCCCGAGGAACCGGAGCGCGGCCAGGGGAATCCCGGCGATGACCAGGATCTGGGTGACGGCCAGGCCGAGCTTCACGTTCCGGAGCTGGAGCGGCGTTCCCAGATAGAAGAACCCCAGGAGCACCATGAAGAACACCGTGGCCACCGCGCCCGGGGTCAGCGCCTCGGTCCGGGTGCGGCTCTCCCGGCGGAGGAGGTTCCCCCAGGAGAACTTGGGTCCGCCCTCGGTCCCGCTCAGCATGGCTTCCCCCCCGAAGAGGCTTACCGTGCGGGCGAGAAGGAGGAAAGCCAGCGCGGTCATGGTAGCCATGGTCATGGCCACGAAGGGCCACATCACGTTCCCGAGCAGGAGCTCCCGGGAGAGAAGAACGACGTTGGCCACCGGAATGAGGGCCAGGGTGGTGTTGATCTCGATTCCCGGGAGGAAGGCGAGATAGGCGGGGGCCATGCAGGCGATCACCAGGGGCGAGAGGTAGTTCTGGGCCTCCTTGAAGGAGCGGGCGAAGGACGCCACCAGCATGGCCAGGGCGCTGAAGAAGAGGGCCATCGGAACCATGATGAGGAAGATGAGGAGGATCCCCCGCCAGTCCACCAGGGAGGCCACCCCCAATGCCATATCTCCGCCCAGCTTGGCGCTCCCGATCAGGAAGAACACGGTGAAGGCGATGGAAGCCAGGTTGGCCAGGGTGGTCACGATCGAGGCCAGGAAGACGGTCAGGAACTTCCCCATCACGATGTTGAAGCGTCCGGCGGGGACCACCATCAAGGTCTCCAGGGTCCCGCGTTCCCGCTCCCCCGCGGTAACGTCGATGGCCGGGTAGAACGCTCCGGTCATCATCATCACCACCAGGAAGAAGGGGAGGATCCGGCCCACGAAGGACCCGCTCATCTTCCGGGCCCCGGCCACGTTGGTGATCTCCACCGTGAACGGCTTGACGAAGGCCTCGGGCATGTCGAGCCGGCCCAACCGGTCGGCCACCACGCCCTGCCGCCAATCGAGGAGGAAGTCCCGGATCCGGTCCCGCATCTCCCCGCCCCGGTCCCGCGAGAGGTCCACCTGCACCGACACCCCGGTGGACTCCGTATCGGCCACCCGTTGGTCGAAGTCCAGGGGGATGCGGAGAACGGCGTCGATCTCCCGCCCGGCCAGGGCGGCGGAGGGATCGGCGGGGTGGACGATCACGAACGAGGTGTCCGCGGAAAGTCCCCGGACCAGCTCGGGGGAGGCGTCCGGGGGGACGACGGCGATCCGGGCCTTGGCCGCCCGGAGCTTCTCCACCTGGTGAAGTCCGAGCTGGGACACGGCGACGATGAGGATGGGGTAGATCAGGAGCGGAAGGACGATCATGGCCATGATGGTCCGGCGGTCCCGGAGCGTGTCCAGGACCTCCTTCCGCCACACCACGGCGATCTCCGTCCAGTTCATCGGCCGGCCTCCGGCGGGACGGCGGGGGGAGTCGCGCGCGGGCGCGTCCCCTCCGGGCCCCCGGGTCCACCCGCCGAGGCCTCGGCGTGGTCCCCTTCGGCCAGGAGGGTGAGGAAGACGTCTTCCACCATGGTCTTTCCGGTTCTACGGCGAAGATCATCCACCGTTCCCTGGGCCACGATCCGGCCCCGGTGGAGGATGGCGATCTCGTCGCAGAGCCGCTCGGCCTCGCTCATGATGTGGGTGGAGAAGAGGACGCACTTCCCCGCCGCCCGGGAGTCCCGGATGAACTCGACCAGGTGGCGGCTGGCCAGGACGTCGAGGCCGGTGGTGGGCTCGTCGAGAATGAGCACCGGCGGGTCGTGGACGATGGCGCGGGCGATGGAGACCTTCTGCCTCATGCCCGTGGAGAGATCGCCGCAGCGCTTGTCCTGGTAGGAGCGGATCTCGAGCCGGTCGAAGAGGACGTCGATCCGGGCCTCGACCTGTCCCACCGGCATCCCGTAGAGGCGACCGAAATAGCGGACGACCTCGCGGGCGGTGAGCCGCGGGTAGACCCCGGTGCTCCCGGTCAAGAACCCGATCCGGCGGCGAACCTCGGCCGGTTCCTCCACGACCCCCCGCCCCCCGATGGAGGCGGAGCCGGACGTGGGTGGAATCAGGGTGGAGAGGATGCGCAGGGTGGTGGTCTTGCCCGCGCCGTTCGGCCCGAGCAACCCGAAGATGCGGCCCGCCTCGGCCCTGAAGGTGACTCCGTCCACCGCCGCGAACGGCTCCCCCGAGGGAGACCGGTACACCTTGGTCAGGTCCCGAACCTCGATGTGCGCCGGCTCCGGCGGGGCGGGTTCGGTCACTGTCCGTCCCTTTTTCCTTCACCCCTCCCGGCGTCGTCCCGCTTGTCGGCATGTTCGGTGAAGGGAACGTCGATGATCCGACCCCCGTCGATTTCGTC
>CAYRIJ010000023.1:0-8815 GCA_964424285.1 uncultured bacterium | reverse complement strand
ACCCGCCCCCAATATCCCTCGATGAGGCCCAGGAGAACCTCGAACCCGGGGGCCTGGGCCGACTGGACCCAGGACTCGATTCCGTCCGACTCCAGGACCTTCTGCACGGTCGCCGCGGCCAGCTCATCCGGAGCGAGGTAGACGATCCTCGCCTGCAGGACCCGGTCCTGACCGGTCCCATCATCGTCCGGAATCCGGGGCGCCACTTTGACCCCGCATTCCGGACAGAAGTCCACGCCGCTTGCCCCCATCCCGCAGTTCGGGCAGATGTCCATGCCGTCGCACCTCCGAAACGCCGGCTCAAACCGCCGTTCAGCCCGATATCCTAACACACCGGTCCCGGGTCGGAGCCCCACGAATAGGACGCCCCCCGCCTTCCGGCGAGGGGCGTCCAAGGAGGTTGGGATGTTCCGCAGACCGGTGCGCTACTTCTCGACCACCACGAACTCGATACGGCGATTCCGGGCGCGCCCGAGATCGGTGTCGTTGGTGTCGATCGGCTGCGACTCGCCGAAGCCGCGAGTATCCAGACGGCTGGCGTCGACGCCCTTCTTCACCAGGTACTGCTTCACCGCATCGGCCCGCCTCTGCGAGAGCTTCATGTTGTACTCGTCGCTCCCGATGTTGTCGGTGTGGCCCTGGATCTCCACCCGGATCTCCGGGTGCTCGGCCATGATCCGCACCACCTCGTCAAGAACCGGGATGGGATCAGCGCCGCTGATTTCGGCCGTCCCGAACTTGAAGTTGATGTGGGCCATCGGGAAGTAGATCGGAGCTTCGTCGGGACAGCCGTCGGTGTCCTCGTAGCCGTTGAAGGTCTCGGCCTCGTTGGGACACTTGTCGTCCTTGTCCAGGATGCCGTCGCCGTCGTTGTCCAGATCGGGACAGCCGTCCTGGTCCTCGTACCCGTCGAAGTCCTCGGGCTGGTTCGGGCACTGGTCGTTCACGTCCAGGATGCCGTCACCGTCGTTGTCGAAATCGGGGCAACCGTCGGTGTCCTGATAGCCGTCGAAGTCCTCGGGCTGATCCGGGCACTGGTCGTCCGCGTCGGCGATGCCGTCGTGGTCCCGGTCCCTCACCCCGCCGGCCGCCCGGTACATGTCCCGGTGCTCGCCGAAGTCGAGGGTGACCGAGAACCGGTGGTTCTCGTTCAGGAAGCTCTGGGGCTCGACCACGTAGGCGTAGTCGAAGCGGAAGAACTTCACCCCGAGGCCGATGCCGCCGGCGAAGCTCCCGTCATCCACACCCAAGCGCAGGGCGCCCGAGAAGTCCTCGCTGAACGGCATCCAGTACTCGCCGCCTCCGTGGAAGCGGTAGTTCTCGTCGTCACGCGTCTTCTCCACGTCCGCGCCGAGGGTGAGGCCGTCAACCGGCGCCACCGAAGCTCCAAAGCGGAGGTTGGAGGGGATGTCGTTGACGTTCCCGTTCTTCTGGTCTCCGACCGAGGTGAACAGGTCCTGGACCATGATGCCCAGCCGGATGTACTCGGTGACCGCGAACTGGGCGCCCATGTCCAGGCCCAGACCGTTCACGCTGCCTTCGCTGCTGCCGTTGCTGGTCGTTCCGAGATCCTGGGTCACCAGCTTGCCGCTGATACCCAGATTCAACGGACCGGTCATGGTCGCCGCCGACAGCATGAGCGCGTTCTCCGAGAAATTGAACTGGCTGCCCGAGGATCCGTCGAGACGGGTCTCGGTCAGGTTGTCGGTGCTCGCGTTGATCCACGTGAATCCCAACGCGAACTTGTCGAAGCCGTAGGCCAGCCCGACGTAGTTGTGGTTACGATCGAAGGTCATTCCACCGGTCATCATCCCGGTGGCGCTGAACCCTCGGAGAAGGGACAGGCCTGCGGGGTTCCAGTAGCCGGCCGAAACATCGTTCGCGGTCGCGCTACCAACACCGCCCATCCCGAAGTACCTGGCTCCTACGCCCGCGCGCAGAAAACTCGCCCCGTGGTTGCTCTGCTGATCCGCGGCGAAGACCGCCGTCGGGGCCGCAGCCGCGAGGAGCAGGCTCACCAACGCAAGGGCCCACGCGCCTCGGTTCCTACGAAACATCACCGTTACCTCCTTGCTCATCCCTGCAGCGCTTCCTCTTTGAGTGCCGCTCAGCAAAGGCGCCGGGGGGCCGGCCATCCGGCCCCCCGACCCTTGATTACTTCTCGTTCCAGATCGCGAGCTTCAGGACCCGAGGCTCCTGCCGCGAGCCGTCGTTGACCACGATCCGGATCAGGTACACGCCGTTGGCGAGGTCGCGACCGTCCTCGGTCTGACCGCCCCAGGCGATGTTCACCGGACCGATGCCCTTCGTGCCCTTGAAGATCGTGGCCACGTAGTCGCCGGCCCAGTCATAGGCCGTGACTTCGACGTCCGCAGGCTTGTTCAGGTTGAACATGATCTGCGCGTCGGTGCCGGTCATCGGGTTGAAGGGGTTCGGAACCACCTTCGCGCCGAGGACCTGCACCACGCTTCCACCGATCTGGAAGGAGCAGGTGGAGCTGAACTTGTTACCCAGCTTGTCCTGACCGGAGATGGTCACGACGTAGGTACCGGTCATCAGCAGATTCCCACCGTTGGTGATCTTGAAGCTGATGCCGCTGGAGTCGATGTTCATCTCCTCGACCGTCGGCGTCGAGCCGTCAGGCGCCGTCACCTTGACCGCCGGAGCCGGGTCGGTCTGAACCCCCGAGCCACCGTCGACGAAGCTGGCCGTGAAGGTGTAGCTGGTCGACTGGATCACCGGGGTTCCGGGCTCCCCGCCGCCGCAGACCACGCCGGGCGACGAAGGCACCACCGTCGGAGCGGTCAGGTCCACCAGGAACCGCTGCTCCACGTAGCGACTACCCGCGTTGAACACGTTGTCCATCACCCCGCGGGTGTAGACCACGTACTCCTGGCCGGCAGCGTCGAACTTGATGGGACCGAAGGCCGCCATCGCGTTCAGGGCCGCCTGCAGGTCCGCGGTGAGCGTAGGCTCCCCGCCCTGCATGATCAGGCGGTCGCTGTAGAGAACGATCTCCAGAACCGCGCCGTCGTGGATCCGGTGACCGCCGGTCAGCACCGCCAGCGGCACGCTGAGCGTGTCGCCGGGCTGGTAGGTGTCCAACGAGGGCGTGATGTACGGCGCCAGGGCGTCCGCGGTACCGGTGTAGATCAGCGTCCGCTCTTCCATGTTGTCGATGTCGGACTGGCTGCCGGTCCCGCAGGTCTGGCAATCGTCGATCACCCAGACGTCGTACTTGAACCCACCATCGCCGGGCAGGATCTCGTCGCAGTCCATACCGGCCGCGCCGTAGACCTCACAGAGTTCCTCGGCGTTCTCCTGCTCGCAGTAGTCGGAACCGTTCGACGTGTAGTCGTCGATGCGGTCCTCGCGGAACAGGAGACCCGAGCCGCCGTCGTACATCTTCACGGTCAGGATGTTCTGGTCGAGGTTCGTGTAGCCCGCCGCGAACTTGAGCAGCGGACTGCCCACGAACCCGCCGTGGAACTCGATGTAGGGCGCCGTACGGTCAACGTTGAAGTTGAACATGTAGTCGTCGCCCACCGTGTTCCCCTGGTCGTCCTTGAAGACGAACTTGGCGGTGTGAGGGCCGTCCTTCAGCGCGTCGTTGTTGTCGCAGGTGTGACGGTACTCCCAGCCGATCGTCTGGTCGTCGTTGCTGGCGTACTCCCAGTCGAACTCCGAGCCCGGATAGAGGAACCAGTCCTCGTAGCTGCTGTAGACCAGCTTTCCGTCCAGGTAGAACTCGAAGCTTCCGGTATCGATACCGTCACCCGTGCTCCGGATGATGCCGCGCAGGATCGGGTCCTGATCCGTGTACCCCGACCAGGCCGGCGTTGCCGAGATCTCGACCGGCGCCGCCTTGTCGGTAGCCACCACCGCCCAGACCTCGGGAGAGAGTTCCTTGGTCTTGAAGCGGATGGTGTAGCTCGTGGTGTCCTCACCCGAGACGTTCGCCGTCACCTCCACGTGGGAGATGTTGTCGCCGCTCCAGGCGGTGCCGCTCCAGCGGCGGACCGTGAGCTTCATCGGATCGGCGCCGTTGAGCAGGTTGGACGCCACCGTGACCCACACCGTCGCCTCGTAGCCCGTGGCCGTGTTCACGGTGGCCACGTTCCAGTTCGAGGTGTGGAGCGAGGTCCGGTAGGCCTGCCCGATGGTGTCGATGTAGCGATCCTGCCAGGCCGGCGTGGTCGGCATGTCCGTCGGCTTGATGAGGAGACCGTAATCGGCGCTGTAGGCACCGGCCGGCACCTCGACCGCGAACGCGTCGTTCCCGCCGTTCCCGTTCACCCCGGCGATGCCGTTGCTGCCGCGGTTCGGGGTCACCTGGTGGAAGATGATGCTGCTCATCTTCATGTCGGTGTACGGCGCGTGCGTGTCCGAGCTGGTCCGCTGCTTGTGAGCGGAGGCGTAGACGTCCAGAACCGCGCCCCTCGTCGGGTCGAGCTTGTTGAGGAAGTCAGAGGTCTTGAACATCTGACCCACCCAGGTCTGGGCGTCGTCCGTCTTCGGATCCATCTCGGGCAGGGCCTCGGCGATGCTGCCGGCGCCGTCCTCACCCACGATCACCACGAACGGGGCCACCCAGCCGAAGCCGGTGTGGACCTCGACCCGTCCGGTCTGAAGCGGGTTACCCGTCACGTACACCATGGGGTCGCCCGTGATGTAGCCGAGCTGCATGTCCACCGGCTCCAGATAGGTGCGGCCGAAGACATCCTTCATCGGCTGGACGGTGAGCGTCGGGGTGTTCTGGAGGTCGTAGAGACCGCCGAACACGTTCGTGTCGCCGGACAGCGGCTTGATCCCGCCCTGACCGGGGACCAGACCCATGAGGGTCGCATCGCCCGGCTTGGCCGGAATCGCGTCGGTGGCGACCGCCCGAAGCTCGTACTGCTTGGTGTCGTCCAGGTTCGAGGTCACGAACTCGGCATACCACAGATCCTGCGGCATCAGCCACTCACCCCGCGCCGCCATGTCCAGCGTCACGTTGGTGAAGGTGGGGGTGCCGATCGTGGTCCACGGCTCGTTGTCCACGCCCGCGAGGCGGTACTGGAAGAAGACCGTCGCCGCTTCCTTCTCACCGAAGGTGAGTCCGTACACGCGGTCGATGGTCGACTTCGAGATCGCGCCCTTCAGGTGCGGGTTGAACGCCGAGACCTGGGCCAGAGGCACCGCGACGTTGCGCACGGTGACGGTCACGATGTTGTGGCTGTCGCCGCAGTTCGCCGCATCGTCGGTGGCCTGGGCCTTGACCTGGTACTCACCCTCGGAGAGGCCGGTGGTGTTCCACCGGACGCCCCACAGGCCGAGCACGGCGTCGTAGCCCGCGGTACCCAGGAACTGCCAGTCGCCGTTGCTCTGGCTGGCCGCCTCGGTCACACCCTTGTCGACGACCATCGGACGGACGAAGAACTGGACCTCGGCCACTCCGGTGGAGTCGTTGACTCCGGCGCCGGGGACGTTGGGTTCGTCGTCATCCGCGGTGGCGTAGACCAGGATCTGGTCGCCGGCCGACACGTCGGTGATCTGGTTGTTGTCGATCGGATCGATCGTGGTCTCGTGACCGTTCGGATCGTGACCCACGATGTGGAAGTGGGTGATCTCCAGGTCCGGGTCCACGTTGTCCACGATGGTCCGCGCCGCCACGATCGAGGTCTTCGTGTTGCCCGCGACGTCGCTGGCCACGATCCGCCAGTCGACGAGGTAGGCGTTGTTCCCGAAGAGATCGAGCAGGTCGGCGGTCGAGCTGTACCGCGTCTTGAAGCCGTCGTACATCGTCATGGCCTGGAAGCTGTGCCAGTTCGAGTCGACGTCCTCATCCGCGGAGTACTTCCACTCCCAGGTCACGCAGTTGTTCCAGGAGTTCTTGTAGTCCACGTCCTTGTCGGCGGTCTGGGCGATCAGGTCGGCCACCCGCTGATCGGGATCGCACACCGTGCCCTCACCCGCCACGTTCTCGGGAACGATCACGTTCCCGGCGATCGGACGGATGCCGGTGAAGGTCGGGCCGGTGCGGTCCACCACGATGTAGATCGCCGGCAGGGTGTTGGTGGTGTGGTTCATGAAGTTCCCGGCGTCATCCTTGGCCTCGGCCACCATCTGGTAGGTGGCGCCCGAGACGAGCCCGGCGGTGTTCCAGTTGTAGAGCACCCAGGTCTGGATGTTGTTCAGGTCCTTCATCTCCACGTCGGCGTCGGCCATCTCCCAGCCACCCGTGGTCGGCTTCACCTGGCGGTACCAGAACTTCACGTCCTGGGTGTCGGTGCTGCCGTCCAGGATCCGGGCCCACACCTGGTTCACGCCGTTGATCCGCAGCGTGTCCGGGTTCTCGACGAAGCTCGCTTCGCCGGTCGTGCAGGCCGCGCCGGAGAGGTCGCGATCCACGCCCACGATCGTGGCGATCGGAGGCTGGGTATCGGTCACCGTGAGCTCGGCATGCCCGCCCGAGAGCGGACTGTGAGTCACGACCGACGTGGTGTTGCACACCAGGTCCTTGACCGCAACGGAGATGTCGTAGGTCATGCCCGGGGAGAGCGGCTTCCCGTCCGCATCCCGGTACCCGTTCGTGTCCCACAGGAACGCGTAGGGCCGGGTCACGTCCGGGTTGTCGTCGGTCGGGGCGATGCCCGCCGAGGTCGGGAGCTGGATCCACGAACCGTCCGTGTTCAGGTCGCTGTGCAGCTTGTAGAAGAAGGTCACGGTCAGGTCGTTGTCCACGAAGTCCGTGGTGGACCCGCCCTTGGCCTCGATCAACACGCCGTCCTTGCTGTTCCGCTCCACGCTGCTCGCGGCCTGGCCGTTGGCCAGCACGGAGGTCATCTGGGGAGCGGTGTTATCCACCTGCAGGCGGTAGTAGGCGATCGATCCGGTCTCCGCGTTGCCCCAGGCGTCGACCGCCCGGGCGCGGACCCAAACCTCGGTTCCGTCGACGGCCGGGTCGTACCAGACCGGCTTTCCGTCGGCGCCGAGAAGCTTGGTGTCCCAGCTGATGGTCCAGACCGGACCCTGGTGCGACGCGGCGTCGGTCACGCCGGGCTTCGGCACGAGAATCAGCTCGTCCGGACACCGGTACTCGCACTCACCGTCTCCGATCGGGATCCAGCCGTCCGCGGCCGGCTGACCGGCTCCGGTCACCCACTGGCCCTCGAAGATCACCCGGCCTCCGTCCATGGAGGCGTCGCCCTGCGGGGTCGCAGCGGCGAGTTCCACCGTCCGGGCGACCACGCCGACCGTCTTGGCCCCGCTCGGGGCCTGGGCGAGCACCGTCTCGTCGATGCCGTAGCCGTCGACGCTGTTGTTGCCGAACACGATCGGGGTCAACGGATAGGTCGAGCACTCGTCGCCCGACACCACCGCCTCGAGCTGGGTGTCATCCGGCGGGGTCACGTCCTGGACCGACACGACGTCCTCGGCGTAGTTCCCGCCGCAGTTCCCGGCGAAGTCGCGGACCGCCACCTCGATGGTGTAGAGGCTGTCCGTGCTCCCCGGCAGGTTGGTCGGGGTGGTCCAGTTGATCTTCCAGAGGTCGTCCGCGCCGTCGGGGGTGTTGTTGTCGTCCAGGGTGCCGAGGCCGATGACGTGGCTGTCACCGTCGCCGACACGGTAGGAGAACTGCACCACCAGGTGGTCGCTGGACTGGTTCTTGATGTCCTGGTTCAGAGGCCACTCGCCGCTCGGGTAGCTGAACCAGAGACCGTCGTTGATGCTAGCCGCCAACGGCACCTCGTCTCCACCGGCCACGTGGACGGTGTTGCCCTCGCCTCCGCCGCCGGCCTCGAACTGCCGGTTACCAGCGTAGATCCACAGGGGCTCGGGATCCCAGGCGTCGAGCCGCAGCCAGACGCCGGGGCTCGCCTCGTTGGTGTTGCAGGCGTAGTCGGTGGCCCGCACCCGGAAGCGATAGACCTTGGACGGGAGGTTGCTCCCGGCCGCGCTCTCCATGGCGTTCAGGAGGGCGTCGACGCTGTCCACGGTGAGCTGCCACTTGCCGTCGGGGTTCAGGTTGTTCCCCTGGGCGTCGCGGTACTCGAAGCCGCCGAGAGCGCCGCTCAGGCTCCGCCACACCCCGTTCTCGGGGTTGGTCACGTCGTCGTAGAACTCCAGGCTCATCGAGTCGATGGCCTCGGTGTCCCCGGCCACGTCGGTGGCTGCGGCGAGGAAGGTGATCTCCCGGCTGAGATCCGGGCAGATCCCCGTTTCCTTGTCGGCCAGGTCGGCGCGGATGACCGGCGGATCCGCCGGCATGTCCTGGTCGCCGTTCTGACCGCTCAGGGTCTCGGGACCGACCATGGTGAGCATGAAGTCGGGCGCGGTGTGATCCACGACCACCTTCACCACCGGCAGGTCGTCAGGCGTCCCGTCCCGGGGATCGCTGGTGTCCCCCTGGACGTTGCCGTCGGCGTCCGTCGCGTAGCTCCGGAGGTAGTAGGTCCCCTCGGCCACCGGATCGGTGTCCCAGTCCACGCTCCAGATCGCCTGGATCGGGGCCGGGCCGGTCGTGAGGCTGTTGTCCACCCCGATGGTGGTCCAGGCGCCGGGCGCCCCGTCCACCTCGGGAGCCAACTGCAGGACGACGGTCGAGACGTCCTTGGAGTTCCACCCGGTCGCCCGTCCCCAGACCGTGATCGTGTGGCTCAGGGCCAGGGTCGGATCGAACGGCTTCTTGAAGTTATCGTCGAACTCCGGATCGTCCGGGAAGCACGGCGAGTAGAAGCGCGTGATCGCGGAAAGCGGCCCCGTCTGGTCGTTGACGATGATGTTCCGGTTGCAGGCCAGCAGCGGATCGTCGCCCTGATCGTTCCCGGCCTTG
>CAYRIJ010000022.1:0-22029 GCA_964424285.1 uncultured bacterium | reverse complement strand
CTCTCGATGGCCCGGAGCACGTTCATGTTGAAGTGCTGGGCGGGGGCGGCGGAGTCTCCGAACCACTGGTCGTTGGTGATGTTGACCAGATAGCGCGCGCCGAGGTCGACCTCCTCGCGCGCCAACCCGGGAAAGATGGACTCGAAGCAGATGAGGACTCCGAAGGGAACGCCGTTCTCCTTCATGATCCCGGGCTTCGTCCCCGGGGTGAAATCGGATTGGCCGAAATCGAACCGGTTGAGGAACGGCAGCGGGAAGTCCTCGCTGAAGGGGACCAGGTGCCGCTTGTCGTAGCGGGCCACGATCCCCCGCCGGGGGAGGATGAGGGCCGCGGAGTTGGTGAATCGGACCGAGCCGTCGTCGAGGCGCACGCCGTCGGGGAACCCGGCCAGAAGCGGCACGCCGGTGCTGTCCACCATGCGCTCCACCAGGTACCGGTAGTAGGGCTCGCGCGGGAGCCGGACCGGAATCGCGGTCTCCGGCCAGATGGTCATGACCGGCGGGTCGGCCTCGCTTTCCGCGGCCAGGGCCGCGGTTTGATCGAGGATCGCGTGAACCACCGAGTCCCGGACCGCCATTACCCACTTGTCGTTTCCCACGTTGGGCTGGATGACCCCAACCGTCACCCCCGCGCGGGGCCGGCGATGCTCGAGGACCTTCTGGCCGTGCAGGTAGGGAAGCACCACCGCGACCGCGATGAGGGTGAATCCCATCAGCTTGGGGCGGACCCAGGGAAGGGCGAGATACAGGTAGACCGACCCGCTCACCAGGGTCGCCCACAGGGTCACCCCCCACACCCCGGTGAAGGAGGCGAACTGGATCAGGTGGGGGTAGGGAGCGAAGGCGTAGCCCAGCGACCCCCACGGGAAACCGAAGATGCCGGTACCCCGGAGCGCCTCGGTCAACGTCCAGGCCAGGGGAAGGGAGATCGCGGGGGAGACGCCGCGGCGGGAGAGCCAGGCCGCCGCCGCCGCGGCGACCGCCGGATAGAGGGCGAGGTAGGCCGCCATGATCCCCAGGACGGGAACCATGAGGTAGGGGACGGTCACGTTCTCGGCCGGGAGCTTGGGTATCCAGTAGAGCAGCACCAGGAAGAACACCACCCCGGTGAGATAGCCCAGGCGAAACGCGGTCCGGACCGACACCGTGGTCTCGGGGGGCGAGCCGGGCGGCCGGATGGCCAGCATGAGCGGGAGGAGGGCGACGAACGCCACCAGCACCAGCGCGAACTTCGGGAAGCAGACCGCGAGGAGGAGACCGGAGAGCGCGGCGAGGGCGGGCTTCACCGGCTCCTCAACCCAGACGGATCTCGCGCCCTTCGAGCGCCGACTGGTACACCGCCTCCAGAATGCGGTGCAGGACCAGGGCGTCCTCCCCCGGCGAGCGGGACCGGGCTCCGGTGCGCGCGCATTCCACGAA
Source organism: uncultured bacterium (assembly GCA_964424285.1). Lineage (GTDB taxonomy): Bacteria > Eisenbacteria > RBG-16-71-46 > JABDJR01 > JABDJR01 > CAVSKL01. Next base: position 20,610 of record CAYRIJ010000022.1, on the reverse strand, counting down.
GTGGCGGAGCTCGGCCTCGTAGGAGAGCTTGTAGCTGTTCCGCCCCGCGGTCACCGCCGGGGTGACGTTGACCAGGCTGCCGTGCATCTCGCGGTGCACCCGGAGCGGATTCAACAGCGCCGCTCCCTTGTCTCCGAAGAGGTTCAGGTAGGCGAAATCCTTGTCCATGAGGAGACCCCAGGACACCTCCAGGGCCACCGTGCCTCCGCCCTTGAGCCGGAGGAGCGCGGCCGCGCTGGTCTCCAGCTCATCGCGATGGGGCTTGGGGTGGGCGGTGGCCGAAACCGACTCCACCGGCGGCATGTCGAGAAGCCACATCACCGCGTCCAGCATCTGGATCCCGAGGTCGAGCAGCACGCCGCCCCCGGCGTAGCGCTTCTTCCCCTTCCAGCTCGGCCCCGTCCACTCGGAGGCCTGCATGAGCCAGCCGGTCTTGGCGTAGAACACCGTGCCCAGCTCGCCCTCCGACACGAAGCGTTTGAGGACGGAGACGTCCTCCCGGTAGCGCCCGTTGAATCCGCTCATCAGGACGCGGCCCTGTTCCCGGGCCACCGCCACCATCTGCTCCGCTTCCTTGCTGCTGCGCGAGAAGGGCTTCTCGCAGAGCACGTGCTTGCCGGTTTCCAGGGCGGCGATCGTCGCGGGGGCGTGGAGGTGGTTGGGCAGGCAGATGTCCACCGCCTCCACGTCCTCGAGCTCCACCAGCTCCTCGATGGACCGGGCGACATGGGGGATGTTGTACCGGCCGGCCACCCGCCGGGCCCTCGGAAGATCGGTATCGCAGATCGCGGCCACCGTCGCCCCGGGAATGCGCGCGTAGGCGGGGAGATGGCTCACCTGGGCGATGGCCCCCGCCCCGAGGATCCCCACCCGCACCTCCCGCTCGGCCTTCACCATCGGGGTTCTCCCACCAGATGCACCTTGCCCGTCCCCTCGACCGCCTCTCCCACCACGAACGCCCCCAGCCCGGCCCCGGCCAGCGCCTCGTCCGCGCGCGCCGCGGGCACCGCGGCCACCAGGCCCACCCCGAGATTGAACGTCCGGGTCATCTCGTCCGGCGGAACGTCGCCGTAGCGCGCGATCAGCCCGAACAGGGGCGGGATCCGCCACGCGCTCCGGTCCACGCGGGCGTCGATCCCCGGGGGAAGGATCCGCGACAGGTTTCCCGGGATCCCCCCTCCGGTGATGTGGGCGGCGCCCTTCAGGATCCCCCGCAGGGCCTGGAACACCGGGCGGTAGGAGCGGTGGACGGCGAGGAGCGCGTCCCCCAGGGGGACCTTGCTCCCCGGCACCTCGTCGTCGGGGTGAAGCCCGGCGGCCTCGAAGAGCACCCGCCGGGCGAGGGAGTAGCCGTTGGTGTGGAGGCCGGTGGACGGAAAGCCGAGGAGCGCGTCCCCGGGCACGATCCCGGAACCGTCGACGAAGTCCTCCCGCCGGACCGTGCCCACGATGCAACCGACCAGGTCGAGATCGGGGGGGGTGTAGACCCCGGGCATCTCCGCGGTCTCGCCGCCGATCAGGGCGCAGCCGTTGGCCCGGCATCCCCGGACCATCCCCTCCACCACCTGTTCCACCACCTCGGGCTCGAGCTTGCCCATCCCGATGTAGTCCAGGAACAGAAGCGGATCGGCGCCGTGCACCCCGATGTCTCCGGTGCAGTGGTTGACCAGGTCTTCCCCCACCGTGTCGTAGCGGCCCAGCATGGCCGCGACCTTGAGCTTCGTCCCCACCCCGTCGATGCTGGATACGAGAAGAAGGTCGGGGTCGCCGCCGGGAATCGTGCACACGCCGCCGAAGGAGCCGAGCTCGGTGAGCACGTTGGACCCGAAGGTCTCGCGGACCTTTCCCTTGATGCGGCGAACCGCCTCTTCACCGGCGCTCAGGTCCACCCCGGCGTCGCGGTAGTGGGTGGGGCTCATGATCCGCGGGTTCCCCTCATACCACCTCGGCATTGACCAGCCCGGGGCGGGCCCGGAGTTCCGGTCGGAGCGGGGCCGGCTCCTCCCCCACCACGATCTCGCCCCGGCGGACGAGGCGCTCCAGGGCGACCACCACCTCGGGGTCGAACTGGTCCCCGGAGCAGCGGCGCATCTCGGCCATGGACTCCTCGAGGGTGAGGGCCTTTCGGTAGACCCGGTCCGAGGTCATGGCGTCGAAGGCGTCGGCGGTCATCACGATGCGGGCCCCCAGGGAGAACTCCTTCGCCGGCAGGTTGTGGTAGCCGCGGCCGTCCAGTCGTTCGTGGTGAAAGCGGACCAGGGGGGCCACCCGCCGGAAGGCGCGCACCTGCTCCAGGATATCCGCCCCGAGGCCGGCGTGGAGGCAGATCCGCTCGCGCTCCTCGGGGGTGAGACGCCCGGGTTTGAGGATCAAGTCCCGCTGGGACATCTTGATCTTCCCGATGTCGTGGAGGAGCCCGCCGTACTCGATCCGCTCCACCTCCCGCTCGGAGAGCCCCATCTCCCGGGCCAGGACGGCGCTGTAGAGGCTCACCCGCTGGGAGTGCTTGCGGGTGTAGGGGTCGAACTCGTCGATGACCCCGGCCAGCACGCCGGCGAAATCGAGAAGATCGCGCTTGGTTTCGATGTAGAGCTTGAAGCTGTACCGGGCCAGGAGCAGGGGCAGGATGAAGAGCACCACTCCCCAGGTCCCCAGACCGAAGTAGGCCACCGCCACCGCCGCTCCGAAGGGGAGCGAAGCCACCATGTGAAAGATGGTCCAGATGTAGTTGACCTGCCAGATCTGCCACGTCTTTCGCCCCTCGGAGAGGGCGATGACCAGGCTCACGATCATGGTGTTCAGCGCGTAGTAGCTCATCCCCATGCCCAGGATCGGCACCAGGATATGGGGAAAGCCGAGGGGTTGCCCGGGCACCCCGCCCAGGATCCGGTAGACCCACCCCGCCGCCATCACCGTGCCCGCGAACACGCAGGCGTTGAAGACGGCCTTGTGGAGCGGACGGCGCTGAACGCCGAGCTGCAGGATCAGGGTGGCCGCGAACTCGGCCAGGGCGGTGGGAAGCGGCCCCAGGATGAGGATGCCCGCGTAGTCCAGGGTCGAGGACACCGTGATGAACCCGCCCCCCGGCAGGTTGACCGGCGCGGCGTCGGTGACCACGATGAGGGCGAACCAGAGGAGAAGAAGAAAAGGCGACGTGCCGGCCAGGCTGGGCAGGTTCCAGCCGAGCACCGTCAACCCCCCCGCCACGATCAACCCATAGTAAGCGCGAAACCAGCGGGAAGCCCCCGTCGGCGTCCCCAGCCGCGAACGCTGCTCCAAGGTGATGCCCTCCACGCTCACGTCAAGCATACCCTCCCCGATCCGCCTCCCCCCAGCGGGGCGCGGTTCCGGAGGGTTCGGGCTGGTGACGGCAGAAAAAAGTTCCGGCCGAGCACCCCTACGCCGGGTCTACATCCAACCGGATTTTCCCTCGAAAATCACGGACAACAGGTCCAAGAGAAGCTCCCACATGGCTTTGCTCCTTGTTTAGAGGAAACCGGAATCAGGGTCGCCATCGGTGGTTCGCTTCGCTCGTTCGCTTGCTTGGCTTGTATACGGCTTTGGGTCGGGTGTTTCTCCTCAGGGCAAGGATGTCGGCCGGATCTCGTATTCGACCGGCTCGCGGTAGCGAAGCCGGCCCAGAATGCGGTTCAGGGCGTCCAACGTAGCATAGACAACCGACTGCTGCAAATCGTGACTGACCGGACACGATCCGGTCAACGTCTTCTCCGATCTATCTTTATAGAATTTGACCGCAACCACCACCACGTCCTCTCCGCCCAGGTCCACGACCTTCATGTCGGTCAGGGCAAAGACGTAGGTTTCGTCCACGAACCGCTCCAGCGCCTCGAGGGTGGCCTGCCCGATCAGGAGCGGCACCTGCCGGCGGGAGTTGGATCCCGACGCCTCTCCCACGGTTTCCCGCTCTCCCAGGGACAGCTCCACCCGGGCCCGGCAGGAAGCCTGGTCCAGCTCCACCGTCACCCCCACGAAGCGGAGGCGGACGGCGGCGGGCTCCTCGTCGATGCGCAGGGCGGGCAGGGTGAGCACGTTGGGGAGGCGCGGGGTCTCGGCGGCCGGCGTCTCGCCGCCGGTATCGCGCTTCTGGGCCACCGAGATCTTGCGGTAGTCCACGTCCATCTGGTACTCGGCGCGGAGCGCGGAGCGCACGTCGCGGACGATCTGCTTGGGGGGGCGCTGCCCTTCGGCCAGGATGTTGATCTCGGCGATATCCCGGTCGTCCTCGGTCAGGGAGATCGAGGCCCGCGCGATGTCGCGAAGGCTCAAGAGAAGCTTCTCCGCCTCGATCACCCACTCGCGCCCGCGTGACACGTTGTTCAAGCTACCCTCTTTGCTTGAAGATGCACCGACGCTTTATAGCAGACCCCCCCGCCGGAAGCAAGCGGAACCCCGCGCGGCGCGGGCGGAAAGCGGTCCGGGGCTTAGAATTGCGCCATCTTCCGGACTTCGTGGAAGCGGGCCTCGATCTCCTCCCGGGCCGCGGTGGCCAGCCGTCCGAGGCTGAACGCCTCCACCGTGAACGAGGCGAGCACGGTGCCGTAGATGGCGGCCCGTCGGATCTCCGCCTCGCTCCGGCTGTCTCCGCACCCGGCCAGGTAGCCCAGGAACCCCCCGGCGAACGTGTCCCCGGCCCCGGTGGGATCGTAGATCAGCTCGATGGGGTACGCGGGGGCGGCGAACGTGAACTCGGGGGTCAGGACCAGGGACCCGTGCTCCCCCTTCTTCACGATCACCATGTCCGGACCCAGGCCGAGGACCGAGCGCGCCGCCTTGATGAGGTTCGGCTCGCCGGTGAGCATCCGCACTTCCTCGTCGTTCAGAAGCACCACGTTCACCCGGCGGAGGGTGGCCATGAGGTCGTCGCGCGACCGCTCGATCCAGTAGTTCATGGTGTCGAGCACCACCAGGGAGGGGTCGCTCACCTGGTCCAGCACGCTCCCCTGGAGCCCCGGGTGGATGTTGGCCAGAAACACGTACTTGGCCTCCCGGTAGGCTTCCGGAAGCACCGGCTTGAACTCGGCGAACACGTTGAGCTGGGTGTCCAGGGTGGTCCGGGTGTTGAGATCGTAGCCGTACTCCCCCGCCCACCGGAAGGTGCGTCCGGGGGCGGTTTCCAGACCCCCGACGTCGATTCCCCGATTGCGGAAGAATTCCACGTGTTCCGCGGGAAAATCGTTTCCTACCACCGCCACCATGGCCACCGGGGCGAAATGCCGCGCGGCCACCGCGAAGTAGGAGGCGGAGCCCCCCAGGGCGTCCTTGGCTTCCCCGAAGGGGGTCTTCACCGAATCCAGGGCCACCGAGCCCACCACCAGTACGCTCACGTCCGAGAATCTCCTTCCGTCCGCCCGGTCACATGCGCTCCGGGGCCTCGATGTCCATGAGGGCGAGGCCGTTGGCCAGCACCCGCCTCGCTCCCTCGGTGAGGGCGAGCCGAGCCCGGGTGAGCTCGGCGTCCGGGCCCACCACCCGGCAGTGATGATAGAAGAGATGGAAGGCCTGAGCCAGTTCGCGGAGATAGTTGGTGAGCCGGTGGGGTTCCCGGGCCTCCGCCGCTCCGGCCACCAGCGCGGGGAACTGGAGCAGGGTCTTCATGAGCACCAGCTCCTGATCGGCCTCGAGCCGCGCGGTGTCCGCCCCCTCCGGGCCCGGCGCCCCCTCGTCCCGGGCCTTGCGGAGGATGCCCGCGATCCGGGCGTGGGCGTATTTCACGTAGAACACCGGGTTCTCCTCGCTCTGCTTCTTGGCCAGGTCGAGGTCGAAGTCCAGGTGGCTCTCCGCCCGCCGCTGGAGAAAGAAGAAGATCGCGGTGTCCTTTCCCACGTCCTCGATCAGGTCCTCCAGGGTGATGAACTCGCCGCGCCGCTTGGACATCTTCACCGGCTGGCCGCCGGACAGGAGATTCACCTGCTGGACGATCAGCACCTCCAGCCAGTCCGCCCCGTACCCCGAGGCCTCGGCCGCCGCCTTCATGCGCCCGATGTACCCATGGTGGTCCGGACCCCAGATATCGATCACCTTCTCGAAGCCCCGCTCGTGCTTGTCCACGTGGTAGGCCACGTCGGCCAGGAAATAGGTGGGCTGGCCGTTGCCGCGCACCAGGACCCGGTCCTGATCGTCGCCGTAGCGGGTGGCGGCGAACCAGAGCGCCCCCTCGCGCTCCTCGACCTCTCCGCGCTCCCGGAAGAGCCGGAGCGCCCGCTCCACCGCGTCGGGATAGAGCTCGCTCTGGTAGAACCAGCGGTCGAAGACCGTGCCGTAGGCGCCCAGGTCGCGGCGCTGCCATGCCGTCACCCGCTCCACCGCCCTCCGTCCCATGATCGCCGCCGCCTCCTCGGGGGGCTTTCCGGCGAGGAGAGCGTCGAACTCGGCCGGATCGAGGGCGGCGGCCAGGTCCCGAAGGTACTCTCCCTGGTAGCCTCCCTCGGGGATGGCCGCCTCTCCCTCCCCCCGCGCCTCCCGGTAGCGGGCGAGAAAGCTCGCCCCCAAGAGATCGATCTGACGGCCCACGTCGTTCACGTAGAACTCGGAGCGGGCCTCGTAGCCGGCGGCGGCCAGGAGCCGGGTGAGGGCGCCGCCGAACGCCGCGGCCCGGGCGTTCACCACGTTCAGGGGCCCGGTGGGGTTGGCGCTCACGTACTCCACCTGCACGCGCTTCCCCCGGCCGGCCCCGCTCCGGCCCCACGCCGGGCCGGCTTCGAGGATCTCGGCCAGGCCGCCGCGAAGCCGCGCCGGGGCCACCCGGAAGTTCAGGAACCCCGGTCCCGCCACCTCCACCCCGGCGAAGAGATCGTCGCGGGGGCGGAGCGCTTCGGCCAGGGTCTCGGCGATGGAGCGCGGGGGCTTGCGGAGGGGCCGGGCCAGCCCGAGGGCCACGTTGCTGGCGTAGTCGCCGTGACCGGCCTCCCGGGGGATTTCCACCTCGGCGACCACCCCGGCCTCGGGGTAGAGGCGGGCCAGGGCCTCGTTCAGCGCGTCACGAATCTCCTGTTCCAGTTTCGATCGCCTCCCGCGGAGCATCCCCCCAGAGGCGCTCCAGCATGTAGATCTCGCGAGTCCGTTCGTGGAACACGTGCACCACGACGTGCACGTAATCCAGGAGGAGCCAGGTCTTTCCCTTCAGGCCCTCGACGTGCCAGGGGGACTCGCCGTCTTCCTTGAGTCCCGCCTCCACCCGTTCGGCGATGGCCTTGACCTGAGGCTCGGATTCCCCGCTGACCAGCACGAAATAGTCGCACACCGAGGACTGTTCGCGCAGGTCCATGATGACGACGTGCTTTCCCTTCTTTTCCAGAGCCAGACGGGCCGCTTTCTCGGCCAGCTCATGAGGGGAAAGGGAGCGGTTCGCGGGGTTCACGCCGGAATCATTGGCGGCGGTCGAGGACGTACTCAACGGCGTCGTGCAGGGTATCCCGGATGGGGCTTCGCTCGAAGTCGTCGAGAAGCTCCAGGGCGCGGTCGGCGTACCCCCGGGCGCGCTGGCGGGCGTATTCCAGGCCGCCGAACTCCGCGGCGAACGAGGCCACCTCGCTGGCGCCGCCGTCGTCCATGACCCCGGCCATGCGCTCGCGGATGTGGGCGGTGCGCTTGGGGGGGGCGTTCGCGATGGAGTGGATCAGGGGAAGGGTGACCTTCCCGTCCCGGATGTCGGAACGGGTGGACTTTCCCATGGTGTCGGCATCGCCCTCGATGTCGAGGATGTCGTCGGTGATCTGGAACGCCATCCCCAGGTTGGTGCCGAAGTCGGCGAGGAGCCGCCGCTCCCGTCCGTCCCCCCAGGCCAGAAGCCCCCCGATCTCGCAGGCCGCGGAGAGCAGGACCGCGGTCTTGTCCATGATGAGGCGGTAGTAGACGTCCTCGGTCAGGCCGAAGTTGAGCTTGTGCTCCAGCTCGAGCATCTCCCCGAGGCTCATGCGGTGGGTGGTCCGGGCGAGCACGATCATCGGCTCGAACATGCCCCGCTCCACCAGGAGGAAGAACGCCTTGGAGTAGAGGTAGTCCCCCATGATCACCGAGGTCTGGTCGTTCCACAGGCTGTTGACGGTGGGGATGCCCCGGCGGAGGAAGGAGCGGTCGATGGAGTCGTCGTGCACCAGGGTGGCGGTGTGGACCAGTTCCACGATGGTGGCGGCGATGATGGCGTCCCCGGAGACCGGGCCCTTGAGGCGGTTCACCAGCAGGAGCAGGGTGGGCCGGAACCGCTTGCCGTTGGCCCGCAACATGTGGGTGGAAATCTCGTTGATCAGGGGGACGTCGGAGATGAAGAAGCGGGCCAGCTCTCCCTGGACCCGTTCCAACTCGTCCCGCACCGGGCCCTGGAGCCCCTCGATGTCCACCCGGAGCCGAGCGTCGGTTCCCTGAGTTCTTTCGATCATCGGTTACGGGTTCCTGGGCGCTCGCGCGATGGGGAGTGGTAGGACGTCGGTGGACCCCGAATCGCCCCGGCCGAAGACGGCCATGACCGGTCCGGCCGGATCCGCGTCAGCCAGGTCCAAAGCCGAACTATGGAGAAAGCGAATAGGGATAAGCTGCCTCCGGCCGGCAGTCGGGCGGCATCGCATGGGGGTGAAGCCGCGTCCGCGCTCCGCCGGCAAAGACGATCACGGCAACGGCCCCCGCCGAGTGGATCCCGATCCGAGTTCCTCCGGGAGAAATCCTGGCGTGTCGGTGAACCGGTCGAACGGTATCAAGAGGAAGGGGTAGTGTCAAGGCGGGCCGAGGCCAGGGTGGGCGCGTCCCCATCCCCTCCCCACGGCGCCGACTCGCCCGGTCCCAGCTTCTCCATGAGCCGGTGCGCCCGTTCCACCGCGAGATCGAATCCGGGCCGGTAGCGGGCGGGAAGCGGCTCCGCCGCGCCTCCCTTCAGGGTGAGGGGGTTGATCCATCTCCCGTTCGCCTGCACCCGGAAGTCGAGGTGGGGGCCGGTGGCCAGGCCCGATGCCCCCACGTAGCCGATCACCTGGCCCTGCTTCACCCGGGTTCCGGCCCGGATGCCCTTGCCGTAGCGTGAGAGGTGGGCGTACTGGGTCAGGTAGGTGGCGTTGTGCCTGATCTTCACCGTGCGGCCGAAGCCCCCGTGCCAGCTCGCGTCCACCACCTTCCCGTTGCCCAGGGCCACCACCGGGGTCCCCGCGGCGGCGGCGTAGTCCACCCCCAGGTGCGGGCGGAGCTTCTTCAGGATGGGATGCATGCGCGCGGTGGTGAAGGTGGAGGAGATGCGCCGGTAGTTGAGAGGGGACTTGAGGAAGAACTTCTTCACCGACCTTCCGTCGGGAAGGTAGTACCCGTCCTGGCCGGCCCGGTCGCCCCAGGCGTAGTGGATCGCCTCCAGGGGTTCGTCGGCTCCCCCGGGAAGATAGCTCGCGGCCACGATGCGGCCGAACCCGGCCGGCTGGCCCCCCACCGTCCGGTCCTCCACCAGAAGCTCGAACCGGTCCCCGTTCCGGGTGTCGGTGAAGAAATCGAAGTCCCAGGAGAACAGGTCCGCGAACTCCACCACCAGCGCCGGATCCCCCCCCGAAGCGGTGAGGCTCAGGTACAGGTTGTCGGTCACCGTCCCCGCCAGCTTTCGAAGGACGACGTGGACGGGAATGGTCTCGACCTCGGCCCGATAGGCCGCGCCCGCCGGGGTGACCACCACCCGCTCCTCGGGATTGCGCTGGTACTCCAGCCGCCGGAGATCGCCGGAGCGGGAGCGGAAGATCAGGAAACGGTCCTCCGGGCGGATCCGCCGGAGGTTCACCCGGGAGTCCAGGGTCCTGAGAACCTCGAAGGCTCCCGCGGGGTCCATCCCCGCTTCCACCAGGGCCCCTTCCGCGGTCTGGCCCGGGCGGACGCGGAACTCGTCCACGCAGGAGAGGATTTCCTCGGGGACCGGGCCCACCGCCGCGGCGCGAAGGATTTCCCCGGTCCCCTCGTGGAGGAGCCGGTCGGCGGGAGACGGGCCGCGCCGGGACAGGATCCCGATAGCGCCGATCAATATCGCCACCAGACCTAGAAAATAAACCGTACGGGAGCGGGTCCGGACGCGCCGGAGCCATGTAGAGCCTGCCACGTCTTGCTCATCCCTCCTTGAGTTCGACGGGTGATGTCGCGATCCGGGGCACTTTAGGGTCGCCCCTTCGCTCCCGTCAACCCGTTCCGCGCATTTCCCCGAGAATCCGCAGGAGATCCTCCCGGGTATTGAGCCCGGGCTCCTCGAGCACCCGCTCCAGGAGCGCGTCCAGGGCCCGTCCCACCTCGGGCCCGGGAGGGATCGCCATCGCCTCCATCACGTCCCCGCCGTCCACCCTTAGATCGGTCACATCGAGGGCCGTCTCCACCCCCAGGACCCCATCGATCCGCGCCCGGAGCTCTCCCAGCGGACCGTCGGAGGCCAGGTCCGTCCCGTGGGCCAGGGTATCCGCCTCCCGGAGCAGGAAGAGGTCCTCCAGGTTTTCCCGCCCCACCCGGCGGATGAACCGGCGCACCGCGGCGTCCGTCCACTCGGGGGTGTAGAAGAACATGTGCTGGGCCACCAGATGGGACACCCGGTCGCGCTCGGCGTGGGGGAAGCGCAGCCGGTCGAGGATCTCCCGGGTCATCCGCGCCCCCAGGTTCTGGTGGTCGTAGAACGTCCCCTCCCCGTCCACCACCCGCCGGGTGCGGGGCTTGGCCACGTCGTGAAGGAGGGCGGCCAGGCGCACCTCCGGAGCGTCGGCGGGCACGGCATCCAGGGCCCGAAGCGTGTGCTCGTAGACGTCGTAGGCATGAAACCGGTTCTGCTCCATCCCGACTCCCTCCAGGAGTTCGGGGACGACCAGGGCCAGGATGCCGGTCTTCCGCATGAGCTCGATTCCCACCGAAGGCCGGCGCGCCCGGAGGAGCTTCTCCAGCTCGTCCCGGACCCGCTCCCGCGCCACCCCGGCCACCCGCTCCCGCATCCGCTCCATGGCGGCCAGGGTCTCCGGCTCCACCTCCAGCTCCAGCGCCGCGGCCAGGCGGATCCCCCGGAGCGGCCGGAGCCCGTCCTCGTCGAAGCGCCGATCGGGGTCCCCCACCGCGCGGAGCCGGCGCGCCTCGAGGTCGCCCTCTCCCGAGAACGGATCGACGAGGGTTCCGGCTTCGGGATCCAGGGCCATCGCGTTGATCGTGAAGTCCCGTCGCGACAGGTCCTCCTCCAGGCTCGCCCCGAAGCGGACCCAGTCCGGCCGCCGTCCATCGGTATAGGGTCCCTCCGAACGATAGGTGGTGATCTCCACCGGGCGCCCGCCGGGAAGCACGGTCACCGTTCCGTGGCGGATCCCGGTGGGAACCGCCTCCGGCCACAGCCCCACCACCGCCTCGGGATGGGCGGACGTGGTCACGTCCCAGTCGGCGACCGCCCGCCCCAGGAGGAGGTCCCGGACTCCCCCACCCACCAGCCAGGCCTCGTGACCCGCCCCCTTGAGGCGGCGGAGCACCGGCAGGACCCATCCATAGGAGGCCCGGGCGGAGGCGTCCATGAGCTTCGGGGAGGCGGGTCGTCGGGCGGGGTGATCCATGTCGCCAGCGGGCCGGCCGGTCAGCCGTCCCCCTGCCCGGGGGCCTCGGAGCCGCCGCGGACCCCGCGCCCGGAGGAGCGGCGGTCGAGAGCGCGCTTGAGGCGGCCCAGAACCCCCCGGCCCGGTGGCCTGCCCAACGACTCCACCCTCACGATCTCCACCGTCACGTTATCGGTTCCTCCCCGTTCCAGGGCGAGGTCGACCAATCGCCGGGCGGCGGTTTCCGGGTCATCTCGCGTCACCGCCAGGGCCATGTCCGTCTCGGTCACGGTTCCGCTCAACCCGTCCGAGCAGAGGAGGAAGATGTCGCCGGCCTGGACGGCCAGGGGAGGGTCGGAGGCATCCACGCGAACCAGGGCGGACGCACCCAGCGCCCGGGTGAGCATGTGGGCATGGGGGGGGCGGGCTACGGTGTCGTCCCCGTCCTGGATCCCCAACTCCGCCCCCACCGAGTGGTCCCGGGTGAGGCGGCTGGGAACCCCGTTCCGGAAGAGATAGGCCCGGGAGTCCCCGACATGGGCCACCACCGCCTCGTTCCCCTGGAGCACCAGGGCGGTCAGGGTGGTCCCCATCCCGGCCAGGCCGGGGTCCTCGCCGGCCCGGCGGAAGACCGCGGCGTTGGCCGCCTCCACCGCGTGGGTGAGCCGCCGAGCGACGTCGCTCCCCGGGGCGGCGGCGTAGGCCTCGGCCACCACGTCCACCGCGATCCGGCTGGCCACCTCCCCCCCCGCGTGCCCCCCCAAGCCGTCCCCCACCACCACCCGCACGCCCTCCCCCGGATCGTCGCCCCCCAGGTAGACGTGGCTGTCCTCGTTGTTGGCGCGCCGGCCCACCACCGAACGGCCGGCGTGGACGAGTCGGATCTGGGGTTCGGGCTGGGTCACGTGGTCCGCCTTCTCGTCGGGGGGGATTGCCGCCGGCGGGAGCGCCGCCGCCCCCGGCCGGACCGCCGGAACGGGCGACGACGGCGCTGACTGTAGCAAAAACGACGGGGGGCGTCTCCGTTTCAACCGGTTTCCTGCGGGTGGCTTGAGCCGGTTCATGTCTGGTGCTAGTGTATGTGCTCCCGGCCGAGAGCGTCGGCGCCCACCGTCATCGTGCCCCCGAAATCACACGGAGTACCCGAGCCATGCACCGTTCGCTTCCACTCCGATTGCGCGTTCCCCGTCCCGTTCTTCCCTGGGGTCTCGCGGCGTGCTTCGCCTGCCTCCTCGGTGTCGCTGTCGCCTCCTCCGCCTCGGCCGAGAGCCCCGATCCGGCCACCCTGGCCGCGTTCAAACAGGACCCGATGAGTTTCTTTTTCGATCTGCGCCGGACCGAGGCGGTGGCTTGCGGGCAGGCCGTGCTCGAGGACGCCGCCGTCCCGCCCGACGAGCGCCGGAAGGTCCTGACCGCCCTGGCCGCGGTGCACCTGGCCTCGGGGCGGAAACCCCAGGCCCGGGCCGCGGTCCTGGCCATCCTGAGCGGCGATCCCCGCGCCGACCTGGCCCGGCCGGAGATGCTCCCTCCCCCCCTGGTCTCGCTCTTCTACGGCCTCCGGGACAGCGTGCTCCTGGCCTCGGAGGATGCCGCGGCCGAGACCGGCCCCGCGCCGGACATCCGCACCCTGGCGGTGGGAGACATCGAGAACAACTCCATCGTCGCCGGCAAGTACAACCTGGACGCCTTCGCCAAGGGACTCACCCAGATCATGATCACCGACCTCCAGGAAGCCACCCCGCTGACCCTGGTGGACCGCCAGCGACTGAGCGTGCTCCGCGAGGAGATCAAGATGAACCAGAACGCGCAGATCACCGATCCGCGCTACCGGGTCCCCCTGGGGCGGTTGACCGGAGCCCAGTCCTTCCTCTTCGGAAGCATCATGCAGGTGGACGAGAAGAAGGTGCGGCTGGACCTCCGGTGGGTGGACACCTCCACCGGGGAGATCCTCCTCGCCGACGGGGTGGAGGGAAAGCTGGGCTCCTCGGACGACCTGTTCAAGCTGGAACGGACGGTGCTCCTGGACCACCTGGTTCCCCGGCTCCAGAAACTTCTGGGAGGCGAAGACCTGGAGAAGGCGGTGAAGCCGTACCTCCAGCGGAAGAAGAAGTCCCTCCCCAAGGGGACGTCCTACGTGAACCTGCTCCTCAAGACCGGCGACGCCATCCTGGCCGAGGACCGGGGCGATCTCGCCGCGGCCCAGACCGCCTGGAGCGAGGTCGCGACGATGAACCCGGACAACGCCGAGGCCGGCGGCCGGGCCCGGGCGCTCACCGCCTACCTGGCCATGAACGCGGAGGAAGAACGATGAACCGGATCCGGGGTTTGCTGATGATGGCCGCCGCGCTCGCCGCCGCGGGGTGCGCGGTCGCGCCGCGGGGCCCGGGGGACGACCTCCTTCGCCACGGAGACTACGCGGCGGCAATTCCGGTGGTCCAGGAGGCGCTGGCCGCCCAACCCGACGACCCCGCCCTGAACCGGAACCTGGGAATCGCGCTTCTCGAGACCGGAAAGCCCGAGGCGGCGGTCACCGCCCTGGAGAAGGCGCGGTCCCTGGCCCCGCGCGATCCGGTCGCCGCCTTCCAGCTGGGGCGGGCGGCGGAGGCGGCCCAGCGCTGGGACCTGGCGGCCCGGGCCTACGGCGACTATCTCGCTCTGGGCGGCAAGCACCAGGCGGCGGTGCGGGTTCGTCTCAACACCCTCAGCCATCGGCGGGCGGAGGCCGAGGTGAAGGCCGCCCTGGCCCGGGAACAGAGCCTTTCCGCCGCCTCGGTTCCCGAGAACACCCTCGCCGTCCCCGACTTCGTGAACGTCGCGGACAGCGACACCCTGGCCCCGCTCTCGCGAGGCCTCTCCGCGGTCCTGGTCACCGACCTCTCCCAGGTGGGGGCGTTCCGGGTCCTGGAGCGCGACCGGCTGCAGGTGCTCCTGGACGAGCTGAACCTGAGCCATCCGGCCCCGGAGGCGACGACCCCCGCTCCCCCGCTTCACGACCCCTCCACCGCCCTGGGGCTCAAGGAGCGCCTGGCCGCGCTCCGGCGCGCCTCGAGCGGCAAGCCCTACTACTCCGGCCCGGTGGACGACCAGCGGGACGCCGGCCTCGACGCGGCGCTCCGGGAGTTCCAGGGGGACCATGGGTTGAAGGTGGACGGCGTTCCCGGCCCCCGGACCCTGGCCGCCCTGGCCGAGGCGGTGGGTGACCGTCCCCCCGAGACCCCGGCGAAACCGGCCCGGGTCGCGGAGGTGGCTCCAGACACCGCCCCCCGCCTCGGGAAGCTCCTCGGGGCCCGGCGGTTCGTCCAGGGAGCCTTCGCCCCCCTCGGCGCGAGCGCGGTCCGCCTCGACGCCTCGCTGATCGCCACCCGCGAAGGAACGCTGACCGCGGCCGGAAAGCCGGTGAACGGTCCGCTCCCCCGGGTCCTCCACCTGGAGAAGGATCTCCTGGCCGAGATCCTGGCCGCCTTGGGCATCAAGCCCACCCCGGCGGAAGCGGATGCCCTGGCCCGGATCCCCACCGAGAACTTCGACGCCTTCATGGCCTGGTCCCGGGGTCTGGTGTTCCAGGACCAGGGACGCCGGGCCGAGGCGCTGGCCGCCTTCCGGGAAGCGGTCCGGCTCGATCCCGGGTTCAACGAGGCCCGCGCCTCCGAGGAGCTGGCCGCGGTCTCTCCCGAC
Source organism: uncultured bacterium (assembly GCA_964424285.1). Taxonomy (GTDB): domain Bacteria; phylum Eisenbacteria; class RBG-16-71-46; order JABDJR01; family JABDJR01; genus CAVSKL01. The sequence continues at coordinate 5,413 of CAYRIJ010000022.1, read as the reverse complement.
GATCAGGACCAGCTCGACCGGGCGGAGCTGGACCGGGCCTTCGCCTCGCCGCCGGCCGGCGCCACCGATCGCCTGCTCCGAAGCGGAGCCTGGACCGGCCTCGGGCCCGGACCCGACCTGGACCGCTGGGCGGACACCGATCCCACCGTGACCGAAACCGAAAAGCTGGCCGAGGGAGGAGGGGACGCCACCGGCACCATCGAGGTCGGGGGCACCCTTCCCGGGAGGAACGGGCAATGAGCCGCCCCGCGCACCGCATCATACGGCCGGCGATCGTCCTGGCCCTGGCCCTCCTTCCCGCCGTCGCGGTTGCGTCTCCCGCGGGGACGATTCGTCTCCCCGGGAGCTATCGCACCTGGACGGTGAAACAGGACGGGACCAAGACCTCGATCAGCCAGTTCCATCTGCCCCTGGTGGTGACCGCCGGCCTCGGCCGCGGGACCGACCTCGTGATCTCGGGGTCCGGCGCCTTTGCCTCGGTGGATCCCCCCGCCGCGTCCTCGACCTCCTTGAACGGGATGACCGACGTCACCGCTCAGCTCTTCATGCGCTTCGCCGGCGACCGGTTCCTGATCCACGCCGGGGCCGGCCTTCCCACCGGAAAGACCGAGCTGGACCAGGGGGAGATCGCGGTGGCCCGGGACCTGGCCCTTCCCGTCCTGGGCTTCAGGGCCAAGGACTACGGAGAAGGCTTGAACCTGAGCGCGGGCGGGGCGGCGGCGTTTCCGCTCTCCGGGACCGCGCGGTTCGCGCTGGGGGCGGGGGTCGTCCATCGCGGGAGCTATACCCTCATCGCCGGCGGCGGGGACTACCGCCCGGCCCCCGAGGTCTCGGCGACCGCGGGGTTGGATCTGGCGGGCCGGGCGCACGGGAGCCCCGCTCCCCTCCTCCGCCTCGACGCGGTCTACCGGATCTACGGCAAGGACGAGCTGGACGGAAAGACGATCTTCGAGGAGGGGAACCAGATCGAGCTCCAGGCCGCCGGATCGAGCGGAGGGAGCGGGCTCCAGGTGGACGGCCTGGCCCGCACCGTGCTCAAGGCGGACAACACGGTGACCGGAACCGAGGGACAGACGGTCGAAGCGCTGAAGGCCAGCTCCGGCAACGCGCTCCTCGCCCGGCTCCGGGCCGACCTCCCGGTGGGAACCGCTCTCCGCGTCGGACTCGCCTCGGAGTGGAACCACGTGAGCGGCAGCGACACCCCGACCTGGAACGGCGACTCCTACGGTCTCGGCCCCGTGCTTCGGGCGTCGCTCGGACCGCGCACCCGGCTGGAGCTCAACGTCATGCGCCTCGGCGGCACCCTGGACGGCGGCGCGAGCCCCGACCTCGAGCTCTCCGGCACCTCCTTCGGCGTCACCTTCTCCTGGCGGGCATCGTGAGGAACGTCATGCAACTCGGAACCCGAGCCATTCCGCTTTCCCGATTCGTCGGGATCCTGTTCGCCGCCGCCCTCGGCGCCGCGCTCTTCTCCCTGGGCTGCGGGGATCACGCCGCGACCGGACCCCGCTCCGCGGTGCCGCTCCGGGTGCGGGTGGAGTTTCCGGAGGGAGCCTCGGCCAAGGGGGCCGGACCGGCCCCGGCCGCGGTCATCGACCAGGTGCGGGCCTTCGCCTGGGAGGTGGTGGACGACACCACCCAGGTGCTCCGCGACCAGGCCGTCCAGGACATCGCCCCCACCGACACGTCCTTCAGCCTGGTGCTGACGGTGCCTCCCGCCCCGCTCTACCGGGTGCGGGTGGAGGCCCGGAGCGGCAACGTGGTCCTCTTCGAGGGCGAGGCCTTCGTCGAGAACGTGGGCTCGGGAGAGACCGCCGCCATCACCCTGGTCCTCGTGGACGCGCTCCCCCCCGCCGCCCCCACCGGCCTCACCGCGACCCTTTCCGGGTTCACCTCCGTCGTTCTGAGCTGGAAGGACAATGCGGAAAACGAGACCCGCTACCGGGTGGAGCGGCGGGTCGGCTCGGAAGGCTCCTTCGCCGAGATCGCGGTCCTGGAGGGAAGCTTCGCGGGCACCGTGACCTATACCGACGAGAACCTCTCCGAACGCACCTCGTACCAGTACCGGGTCCGGGCGCAGGGGAATGCCGGCTTCTCCGACTACTCCAACATCGCTTCGGCGCGGACCGGGATCGGCGCCCCCACCGGCCTCGCCGTGCTCGCGCTCACCGAGTCCACGCTCCGCATCACCTGGAACTATCCCGCCGATCCCGGCGGCTTCCAGCTTCAGCGCCGGACCGGGACCGGGGCCTGGGGAACGATGCTCTACCCGGGCGCCTCGACCCGCAGCTACAACGACGGCGGTCTCGAACCCAAGACCGCCTACGGCTACCGTCTCCGCGCCTTCACCGGCCCCGACACCTCCGCCTGGTCGAACGAGGCCTCCGGGACGACCGCAGACCGGGCCCCGGTGTGCGCCCTCTCCGAGCCCGGCCATGACTTCGGCACCCTGGTCACCGGAAACTCCGCCGCCTGGAGCTTCACCATCTCCAACACCGGCGGGGGCACCCTGGCCGGCACGGTGGCCCTGGCGAGTTGCGGAAACGGTTTCAGCCTGACCGACGGCGACGGACCGTTCAGCCTGACCGCGGGGCAGAGCCGCACGGTGAACGTCCGGTTCTCCCCGACCACTCCCGGTCCCGTCGCCTGCACCGTGACCACCGGTCTCGCCTGCACCGCCGCGCTCTCCGGGAACGCGGTCCCCCCCGGCGCCTGCTCGGTGGACCTCGCTTCGATCGGGTTCGGGACCCTCGAGATCGGCTCCACCGCGGACACGACCTTCGTGATCACCAACACCGGGGGGTCGAACCTCGCCGTCCCCCTCGGTTCGAGCGGAGGGGGCTGCCCGGCCTTCACCCTGGATCCGCCGGCCGGGAGCTACAACCTCCTTCCCGGGGCCAGCCTCCCGGTGACGGTCCGGTTCGCGCCCACCCAGGCGATCGACTACACCTGCACGGTCACCGCCGGGAGCGGGTGCTCGGTGGCGCTGAGCGGCGCCGGCCGACGGAGCCCGGTCTGCTCCGTCGCCCCCGCCACCCTCGACTTCGGCACCCGCGAGGCGGGGACCGACAGCCTCCTCTCCTTCCAGATCACCAACACCGGCGGGGGCACGTTGACCGGCTCGGTGGTCCTCTTCGAGTGCAGCGGCTTCAGCCTGGAATCGGGCGGCGGGGACTTCGCCCTGGGGGCGGGGGCGTCGCGGGCGGTGACCGTCCGCTTCTCGCCGGTGCAGTCGGGGAGCTACGCCTGCACCGTGGCCACCGGGACCGCCTGCTCGGTGTCCCTCCTCGGCGAGGCGTTCGAGCTTCCGGTCTGCTCGGTGACGCCGACCAGCCTGGACTTCGGCACCGTGTTCACCGACCGGGACAGCGTGCGGAGCGTCACCGTCACCAACCGGGGAGGCGGCTTCCTGACCGGCACGGCCGGCCTGGGCACGTGCAGCGGGTTCACCGTGAACTCGGGAGGCGGCGCGTTCAGCCTGGGGGCGGGCGAGTCGCGTTCGATCGACATCGAGTTCGCTCCCTCGACCACCGGTCCCTTCGCCTGCCAGCTCGACCTGGGAACGGACTGCGATCCGGTCGCCCTCACCGGGACCGGGGAGCTTCCCCCCGAGTGCACGATCGAGCCCCAGGCCCTGGTGTTCGACACCCTCGACGTCGAGACTTCCCAGGTCAAGAGCTTCACCATCACCAACACCGGGGGCGGAACCGTCGAGGGCACGGTGGCCCTGCCCGAGTGCACCGAGTTCACCCTCGACTCCGGAGCGGGCGGCTTCAGCCTGGGGGCGGGCGAGTCCCACACCGTGAGCGTCCGGTTCAGCCCGCTCATCCCCGGGGGCGTGGCCTGCGAGGTCACCACCGGCACCCAGTGCTTCCAGGTCCCGGTCGCCGGCGCAGGTCGGCTTCCCCCCTACTGCACCCTCGACACCTACTCCCTCGACTTCGGCGCCCCCCAGCCCGGGACGCCGGTCCAGCGGAGCTTCACCATCACCAACGACGGGGGCGGGTTCTTGACCGGCTCGGCAACCGAGAGCTGCCCCGATTTCTCGATCGTCTCCGGCGGGGGTCCGTTCAGCCTGGGGGCCCAGCAGAGCCTCCGGGTCACGGTGGAATACAACAGCGCGTCCGCTGCCGGGGGGAGCTGCAGCGTGGACCTGGGCACCGCTTGCGGCTCGGTGTCGTGCACGGCGGCCGGGGTGCCGGAGTGCTCGGTGAGCCCCGCCACCCTGAACTTCGGCACCATACCCGCCGGGACCATCGCCGATCGGACGCTCACCGTCACCAACAGCGGGGGCGGGGTCCTGACCGGCGCGGTCAGCGAGAACTGCGCCGAGTTCACGGTGTTCCAGGCGGGAGCGGGAGCGCCGTCGGCCCCCGCCTCTCCCGCGGCCAGCGTCCCCTATTCCCTGGGGGCCGGACAGAGCATCGACGTGACCGTCCGGTTCCAGCCCAAGACCGGCGGATCCTACAACTGCACCATTGTCGCCGGGGACCAGTGCATCGGGGTGCAGACGGTGGGGAACGCCTCAGTGTGCTCGATCTCGCCGGGGACCTACATCGATCTGGGGTACACGTACTACACGGGGGACGTCAGCTACCAGCTGGTGACGATCACCAACATCGGGGCGGGCACCCTGGCCGGGATCCCGAGCGAGAGCTGCCCGAATTTCTCGCTCACCGACTACACCTTCGAAAACCCGGTGAGTTCCTTCGCCCTCGGACCGGGACAGTCCTACAGCTTCGAGATCCTGTTCACCGCCCCCGTCGACTTCGGAATCTATAACTGCACGGTCAGCCTCGGGCCGAACTGCCCGAGCATCGTCTGCACCGTGGACCACTCGCCCGGAAAGCCGGGAAAGCGATGAGCGCACACCGAATCCCGGGGCCGGACACCCCGCTGGATCTGCTGATCCTGGCCGACCTCGTTCCGGAGGGCGAGGCCGACGCCCCCCTCCGCGCCCGTCCCCACCGGGTGGACGCGGCGGGCTTCGCCGAGCTGTTGCGGACCGCCGCCCCCACCGTGTCCATCGTGGCCGCGGACGGGGAGACGATCGCCCTCCGCTTCGACGACCTCCGCGCCTTTCGCCCCGAGGCCCTGGCCGCCGCCCTTCCCGGGCTCCGGGGCCTGGCCGAGGTCCACCGGATCCTGGAGGACCTCCACCGCGGGCGGACCGATCTCCTGAAGGCCCTGGCCGAGCTGGACGCCCGGGCCGAGTCCGTTCCCGGGGTGAAGGCGGTGCGGGAGGCGCTGGCCGGCGGCGCGTCCCCGGAAACGAAGGCATCGCCCCCGCCGCCCCCACCCGCGACCCCGGCCCCTCCCCCGGCGGAGGGCGGGCTCTTCGACCTGGTGGACGTGGATGCGTCCGTCGCCCCCGTCGAATCCGAAGCCCCGGCCAGGGCCCTCGACCGCCTGG
>CAYRIJ010000021.1:0-23113 GCA_964424285.1 uncultured bacterium | reverse complement strand
TCTGCCGGGCCTCGGCGTCCAGGCTGTCCGAGGGCGACGCGGCCTTGCCCGCCTTGTGCCCCTCGCGCCGGGCCGCCGCCTTCCGGTCCCGCTCCAGGGTGCCCCGGCTCCGGGCCACCAGGGCCTGGATGGGCACGGTGAGCACGCTGTCCCGGGTCTGGGTGGATACGTCCACGTCGGCGGTCATGCCGGGCTTGAGCCTCGGGTCGAAGTGATCGAAACGGACCTTGACCTCGAAATTGATCGCTTCGTCGGCGGTCCCCAGCCCGCGGCCCCGCCCCGAGCTCCCCACCGTGGCCACCGTCCCCTGGAAGGTGGTGTCGGGGATGGCGTCCACGCTGATCTTGGCCTCTTGTCCCGGTTTGACGTGAACCACGTCGGTCTCGTCCACCTCCGCGTCCACCTCCATCCGGCTCAGGTCGGCGATGGACATCACCACCGTTCCCGGGTTGTTCATGGTTCCCACCACCACGATTTCCCCCTCCTCGATGTTGAGGCGGGAGACGATTCCGGAAACCGGGGCGCGGTACTCGGTCTTTTCCAGGTTGTCCCGGGCGTCCTGGACCGCGGCATCGGCCCGGCTCACGTCCTGGCGGCGGGCCTCCACGTCCGCGGTCTGAACCGCGAAGTCGGTGCGCGCCTGTTCGAGGGCCTGGGCGGAGGCCAACCCCTGCTCGGAGAGCGCCTCCTGCCGCGCCTTGTCCTTCTCGATCTTGTCCAGGCGGGCCTGGGACAGGGCGAGGTTGGCCCGGGCGCTCCGCACCGCGGCCACCGCCTGATCCACCCGGCTCTGGTACTGGTTGTCGTCGAGCCGGAGGAGGAGATCCCCCTTGGTGACGGAATCCCCTTCGGCCACGTAGAGCTTCTCCACCCGGCCCGGCACCTCGGCGCTCAGGTCGACCGAGGCCACCGCCTGGACCTTTCCGGGCGCGGTGATGCGGGAAGTGACGTCGGTGCGCTCGACCTTGGACAGCCGGGCCTTCACCGTGGGGACGTTGGACCGGGTGAGGTTGACGACGAGGATGACCCCGAGCACCACCACGCCGGCACCGATCAAGATCCACTTTCTCACGAGTCGTTCCCCCCTGGAACCTCTTAGCGCGGGAGCGGAGCCCCCCGAGCCTTGTCCACCGCCGCCTCGCTGATCCTGAGCCCGGTCTGGGCGTCGACCAGGTCGTTACGAGCCCGGGTCAGGTTGACCTGGGACTCCAGAAGCTCGAGCACCGTTCCCAGCCCCTGGGTGTAGCGTTCCTCGGAAAGCCGGAGATCCTCCTGCGCCGACTCCAAGCCCTGCTGCGCGGTCTCGATGGCCTGGATCGAGGCGCGGTAGTTCAGGATGGCCTCCTCCAGCTCCTGTTGAGCCGCCAGCTCGGCCGCGTCGAGCTGGTACTCCGCCCGCCGCTTGTTGGCGTGGGCCCGCTTGTGCTGCCCCATGTTGAGGAAGGCGTCGAGGTTGATCGAGGCTCCCACCTGGAACGACCACCCGTCGCTGGCGCTCTGGGAGTTCACCGGGAACTTGATCAGGGCCAGGGTGGTGTCCCCCGCGGTGGGGCTGCCCGGGACCTGAACCTGGGTCAGGTTGTCGCTGCTCGAGGAACCCGTGTTGTTGTTGACGCTGAAGCTAGCGAAGAGGCTGGGAAGACGCGAGGTGGCCGCGCCCTTGTAGGCGTTCTGCGCGCTGCGCAGATCCTGGCGGGCCTGGAGAAGATCCGGCCGGGTCATGGCTTCCTGCACCGCGAGGGAGCTGTCGATGGGGGACGCCTGGATGGAGAGGTCCCCGCTGATCTGAAGCTGGGTATCGGGGGCGTAGCCGAGAAGCGTGGCCAGCCGGGACTCCTCGATGCTCACCTGGTTCTGCTGCTGGATCAGGGTGAGGCGGGCCTGGGACACCTGGACCTGGGACTTCAGGACGTCCACCTTGGCCACCGAACCCAGCTCGAACATGCTCTGAACGCGCTTCAGCTCGTCCTGAGCCAGCTTGAGCGCTTCCTGTTGCACGGTCAGCAGGTTCTGGGCCCGAAGCACCAGGTAGAACTCCTGTCGCACGCTGAAGGCCAGGTTCTGGCCGGCCGCGTCGAGGCCGTGACGGGCGCTCTGGACGTTGGCCTGGGCGCTCCGGTACCCGTACCACAGGGGCAGGCTCAGGCTCTCCCGGAAGGTGGCCCCGATGCCGGTGTTGTGGGAGTCGCTGGTGAGATCCACGTCCCCCCGCTTGAGCACCAGGCCGTCGGGATGGGCGGAATTGGGCTGAAGGACCTGGATGTCCAGGTCCTTGAGCGTCCGGGTGTTGTTGTTCTTGCTGTAGCTGTAGGAGCCGCTGGCCGAGGGGAGCAGGCCGGCCATCGCATCCAACCGGGAGCCCGCGGCGGCGTTCAACGAGGCCTCGGCCTGGCGGTAGTCGTAGTTCTGGGCGAGGGCGATTCGCACCGCGTCGTCCACGGTCAGGGGATTCGAAGGCGGAGGTACCGCCTCCGCCGCTCCGGCCAGGACCGCGGCAACGGCGGTCGCCGCCAGAAGGACCCGGCGGCTCCCCCGCCGGGACGCCCGGCCCCTCCGAGCGATCCGTCCGATCACAAACGCCATGGATCGAGTCATCGACAAAGCCTCCTCGCCTCGTGGACGCACAGTCCGCCCCAAGCATCCTTCCGTCCGGTCCTACGCGGGCCGCGGCCGGGAGGTTGCATCGATCGTTCAACCGGGACGGGCACTATGAGAACCCACCACGGGGGGTGTCAAGACCGCGGGGTGGCCCGCCGCCGATGCTTCCCGGGGTGGGGGACGTCTTCGCCTCGTCCCCGGCCGGCACCGGGATCGAGGGGACTGGGGGGGGTGAATCGGGCCATCACTATAGCGCACCTCCCCCCGGACGTCCCACCCAATCGCTCTCCCCCCGGGGGACCGCTTCCCGGCCGGCGCCGGAACCCAGGAAAAGGGGCACCCGGCCCGCCGGATGCCCCAGGGTCCCTGCCGCATCGCGGTCGGCGTCGGTCAGGAGTGGAGATGGAACTCGAAGGGAATGGCGATCTTGGCCTTCACCGGAACGTCCCGCTGCTTGGCGGGGGTGAAGAGCCAGTCCATGGCCGCCTTCCGGGCCGCCTCGGCCAGGCTGGAGATCGTGGTGGACTTGATCACTCGGGCCGCGATCACCCGGCCGTTCTCGTTGATCGTGACCTCGATCAGGACCGTACCCTCCGCTCCGGCCTGGCGGGCCAGATCGGGGTACTCCGGCGCCACGGTCTTGATCGGGGTGGGCGGGGTGTCGAAGGCGTAGAATGCTTCCCCGGCCCCGGTGTCCTCCTGGATCTCCGGCGGAGCGAACGGGTTGAAATCGGTCTCGGGAATCGTCTCCTCCATGCTCACGTCTTCGGAGACCTCGAGTTCGGTGGGCAGCGCCGGCCGCTCGATCTCCTTGGGCGGAGGCGGGATCACGATCTCGTTCGGGATGTCGATCGCCTGCATCTTCTTTTCCTTCAGCTTGTAGGGCTGAATCTCGATCGGCGGCACCGAGAAGATGACGATGAGGTGGATGGCGAGGGCGATCAACAGCGCGTATTCCAGCGTGCGCAGGTACTTCGATTTGAACTCGAAGTTCGCGCTCCCCATCTGGGTGCCGCGCAGGGTTCCCACGGAGGGTGTGCTCATTGTTTCTTCTCCCGGTCCGTGGTGAAGGAGGCGTTCAAGGCCTGCGCTTCCTTCATCATTTCGATCACCTCCGAGGCGATTTCCCAGGGAACCGCCTTGTCGATGTTCAGCCCCACGATGAGCGCGGGGTCTTCGGCCAGCTTGGCCCGGAGCAGGGGGACGATGTCCACCAGGGTGATGAGGTTGTCGTCGATGGTCATCTCGCGCGCGTTCATCACCCAGATGTGGGCAACCTTGTTCCGGGGTACCCGCTGTCCGGCTTCCGCCCGGGGCAGGGTCACCGGCAGGCCCTCCTCCATCTTGAAGATGGTGGTGGCCATGAAGAAGATCAGGAGCAGGAAAGCGATGTCGGCCATGGACGAGGTCGGAATCTCGTTGGCGACGCCGATGGTTCGATTGATCTTGGCCACGCTACTGCCCCTTCGTCTTCAGCGAGATACGGCTGGCCCCGGCCAGCTTCAACTCGTCCAGGATGTCGACCATGGCGTTGTAGGGGGCCCCCTTGTCCGGCTCCACCGACACTACCAGCTTGTCGTTGGCCGCCTCCCGCTCCTTGACCAGGTCCCTGATCTGGTGAAGGGGCGTGGGCTGGTCGTCCACGAAGAAGATCTGCCCGGTGGGATCGGTGCTGATGATCATCACGTTCTTGCGGTTGATCTGGGTCTGCTGCACGCCGCCCTTGGCGGGCAGGATCAGCGACAGCCCGAACTCCTCGGCCACGGTGGTGGTGGCGATGAAGAAGATCAGAAGCAGGAAGGCGACATCCGCCAGCGACGAATCCGGAATCTTGTCCGGCGGGCGGACCCGATGAATCTTGGCCATGGTGTGCTCCTAAAGCCCCTCGTGCCCTCTAGCCGGCCGACCGACCGGGCGGTCATGGTCCTCTCTCTCAGGATCGGATCAGACCGCCTTGTGATGCACCTCCATGTCCACCAATGTGTCTACCAGTTCCACCGAAGCCTCTTCCATCTCCAGCACGAACCGGTCGATGCGGGAGATGAAGAAGTTGTTCGCGATCTGGACCGGGATCGCGATCATCAGCCCGGTGGCGGTGGTGATCAGGGCCTCCGAGATGCCGGTGGCCACCAGCTTGGCGCTCACCTGCTCGGCGGCGGCGATGGCCTCGAAGGCGTGAATCATCCCCGACACCGTGCCCAGGAACCCGAGCAGCGGAGCCACGTTGGCGATGGAGGCCAGCACGATGAGTCCTCGCTGGAGGAAGGACATCTCGATGGTGCCGGCGGACTCGATCGCCTTCTCCACCGCCTCGGGGCCTTTCGAGGCCCGCATCAGGCCGGCGTGGAGGATGGCCGCGATGGGTCCGCGGGTGCGCTGGCACACCTCGATGGCTCCCTGGAGCCCGTCGTTCTTGAGCGCCCCGACCACCTGGCTCATGAGCTTGCGGGTGTTGACCCGGGCGCGGCTCAGGGTCCACGCCCGCTCCAGGATCACGGCGAGCCCGAGCAGGGAGCAGGCCAGGAGCGGCCACATGAACACGCCGCCCTTCTCGAAGAACTCGATGAGAAAGCCCTGCTTGGGAAGGGTGACCTCCGGCTCGTCCGACGACTCGGGAAGGGTCGGCAGGGCATCACTCAGTCCGCCCGCCCCGGCGGAGTCCGCCGATCCGGGCATGTCCGCCTGGGTGGCCGTACCTTGATCCGCGGCGGTGCCCTGGTCCTGGACGGCGGGAGCGGACCCCTGTCCCTCCTGAGCCAGAACGGGTGAGGCGGGCAGGGCCACCAGGGCCAGAAGGCCGGCGAGGGCCAGGCCCCACCAGAGATTCCTAGACTTCGCGACCATCGACAGATCTCCTTAGACGAGAGGTTGTAGGCACCAGATCACGCTGCGACGGACCCGATCGAATGCGAACACGGGCCCAGGTCCACCGATCCACCCGGGAATCCGGAGGGCCGTCCCGTCTTGACGGCGGTTGCTCCGGAGTCGCCGATCGGCATCCGGGGCGCCGCAACCGTCGAAATCGACGCGCGACGGGCGTGGACGCTCCGGGGAGCCGACTTTGAACTCGACGAGGCCATCATGGAAGAGGGAATCACTCCGGATCCGGTACTCCCCCGCCGCCCGGGGCCGCTCCGGGCCCCGGACCGGGCGGGCAGCGCCGGATCCGAAGCCGGACCTTGGGGGCCATCCGGCGGGATGAGACCGTAAGAGTGTCGGAGGAGGCAACGAGCGGTCCGCACCACCGACCGCCCAACCCGAAGGAGCATAGGCGCATGTAAAGATGCTGTCAAGACCGTGGTCCCTCCCCGTCGGGAGCTCCGCCGTCGGCACAACGCTCGATTCGGCAACGGGTTGCATCCCCCTAGCCCTCCCCTCCTCCGGCCCCCCCCTCCCCGGACGGTCCGGTGGTCCTCTCCGCGTCCGGCCAGCCTGCCGGCGGTAAAGGGGGCCCCTCCCCAGGCCGATACCTGACGGGAGTCCCGTTTCTGGACTGGAGCGGGGAAACCGGAGACTGCAAAACGAAGCCAGCACTATAGGTTGGGCGTCCTTCGGTGTCAACCGAGGGGTGCCGGGAGGCAGAGGCATGCGGCTCGTCGCTACAGTGGGCGTACTTCTACTTGTCCTGGCGCTCCCCGCGCCGGCGATGGCGAGCCCGGCAAACCCACCCGGGATCTACTCGGCCACGACCGGAGATCTCTCCAATCCCGAGGCGGTGCTCGACGCGATGCGGGACATCGGCGCCAGCGAGCTGAGCGCCGAGGCCCTGGCCCTCTACCAGGAGGGCATCCAGGCCGCGCGATCCGGAGACAAGACGGCGGCGGCGACCTACTTCGAAACCGCGGCGGAAATGGACCCCACGTTTCCCGAGCCCTACCTGGCCCTGGCCCGGCTTCACCTGTTTTCTTCGCCCGAGCAGGCGTTCACCAACCTGTGGCACGCGTCCCGCGCCGCCACCTCATCCTTCGGGGCCCAACATCTCCTCCTGGTCAACGTGGTCTTCGGGTTCTTCATCGTCGTGGCTCTCGGCGGGATCCTGACCACCCTCTACGCCGCTCTGCGGCTCTTGCCGCGCGTCCACCACACCCTGAGCGAGCTTCTGCGCCGCTGGTTCCCTCCCTTGCCCTCGGCGCTCATCGCCCTGGTGGTCCTGGCCGCGCCCGCCCTGTGGCGCGTGGGTCTGGTCCCGGTCATGCTTCTCTTCGCCGGGATCATGTGGGCGTGGATGGAGACCGGGGATCGCCGCTGGGCGGTGACCCTGGCCGCGGTCACCGTGGCCGCCCCGCTCGTGCTTTGGGGATTCTCCCCGATCCTCTACTCTCCGCTCGATCCCGCGAGCCGGCCGTTTCTCCTGAATCGGGCGATGTCGGCCCCCTATTCCGCCGGCCTCGTGCAGGCGATCGACGACGCCGTGGCCCAGAACCCCGAGGACGCCGAGCTTCACTTCGCCCTGGGCATGGTGGAGAAGCGGGGGCGCCACCTGGACACCGCCCAGAAGGCGTACGAGAACGCGCTCCGCTTCGGGGCCCCCGAGTCGGAGGTGTACAACAACCTCGGGGTGCTCGCCTTCCAGAGGAATCAGCACGACCGGGCCATGGATTACTTCCAGAAGGCGATCGAATCCGGGAACAAGCAGGCCGCCCCCCACTACAACTTGAGCCAGGCGTACGCCAAGAAGCTCCTGTTCGAGAAGGCGGACCAGGAGATGCTGGAGGCGAACCACCTGTCGTTCAACCGGATCCGGGCCGTGCTCCGCCACGGCTCCGGCGGCGGCGAGAACCCGCTCATCGACGAGACCCTGCCCGCCACCGCCATCTGGCACGCGGCGTGGTCCTCGCCGCGGCGGATGCCCGGCCTTCCCGGCTGGATGAAGCTCTGGTTTCCGGGCTCGCTGGTGGCCCTGCCGCTGATTTCCGTGCCGTTGTTCATTCTGGGACTCCTGGCCGGATCGCGCCTCCATCGGGCCCTGGCCAGCTTCGCCTGCACCAACTGCGGCCGGGCGGTGTGCCGCCGCTGCCTGCGGCGCATCCGCCGCTCCGCCTATTGCGCCTCGTGCGGGGACGCGCTGCTCCGAATCCAGAGCACCGCCTACTCGCGGCTGGTCCTCGATTCCCGCCTCCGGCGAAACCGCGGCATGACCTCGATCTTCCCCAGGGCGGCGGCGTGGCTCTTGCCCGGCTACCACGCCTCCTGCGTCGGCCACGCCGACCTGGCCGCCGCCCTGGCCATGGGCACCGCCCTGGCCTCCATGGGGCTCGTGCACGACCGTCTTCCGGTCACCCGCCTGGCCTGGCTCGAGAACGGGCCGGGCCTGTGGTGGCCGCTCATTCCGCTGGCCATCCTGGCCACGGTCTTCCTGGTGTCCTGGGTAACCGTCCTCAAACTCCAAGCGACCCGTCCGAAGGACCGCGAGGAGGAGTCCAGCTTGCCCGATAACGCGCCCGCCGACGGGCCCCATCCGGCCCCTCGCAGGGCCGCCTGAACAAGGCCGGAGAGACAAGCGCATGGCGATTCGTGGGGGTCTTTCAGAGTTCTCGGTAGCCGAGATTCTGCAACTGCTTGCCTTGCAGCAGAAATCGGGGGTCCTGGCGCTGACCGAGTCCCACGGGGGCTCCCAGGTCCTGTTCTTCGAACGCGGCCGCGTGCTGGCCGCCGCGGATCGCCGGCAGGACGGCCGGCACGCATTCATGAGCTACCTGACCGAGAACCTGATCCTCACCCGCGATCAGCTGGAGAGCGTGGAGGACATCTGCCGGGGAACCGGACACGATCTGTTCACGGTACTGGTGTCCAGCGGGGTCATGGGTCGCGACCGGCTCCTGGAGGAAATGCACCGCTACAGCCAGCGGATCGTGGACGAGGTGGTGGACTGGCGGAACGGCACCTACGAGTTCTCCGGGGACGAAAAGAGCCTGCCCAACCAGGGCATCACCCTGAAGCTGAACCCCGAGGAGCTGCTCCTGGAGAGCATGCGGCGGAACGACGAGCTGGCCACCCTGAAGGAGTCCATGCTCGCTCCGGACCTGATCCTGGCCCGCGTGAAGGACGCGGAGCCCCAGCCTCTTCCCCGCGAGTGCACGGTGGTGATGAACCTGGTGAACGGCCGCCGCACCATCGAGGAGATCTGCCGGATCTCCCCCCTGGGCGAGTACCTCACCTACGACGGGGTGTCCGAGCTCCTGGGCCGCCAGCAGGTCATGATCGTGGACCCACAGGACGTGGTGGACCTGAACCTGCCACGCGCGGACCGGCGCCACGTGTCCGGCCCCGCCGCGGTCGCCCTGGTCTCCCTGGTTCTGGGCTCCATCCTCCTGGGGACCGGGATGGGACCGCTGCTTCGGCACTCCGCGACCGCGGCCTCGTGGCTTCCCCCCCACGTGGCGGACCGGCGCGCCGCCGTCCGCGACCAGCTTCGCTCCGATGTCATGGAGCTTCGCCGTAGCCTGCACCAGCCTCCCGCCGTTCCCCCCCGCGACGACGGCGAACCCTCCCGCTAGACCGGGTCATTCCTGAAGCCGCGCAGCGAGGCGGAGGAGATGGCCGTCGCCGCAGTGGGTTCGTGAATAGTTCGGGCTAGTATTCCGATTCAGAAGTCATGCACACAATCTGGCGGCGGTTCGCGACGTCGGCACGCCTTGCCGGCGACCCGAAGCGCTCGCCATCTCGTACACATGACTTCTGAATCGGAACACTAGCCCCCGGTCTCGCCCGCGGCCGGCGGGGCTACTCCTTCACCCGCCGCCAGATCTCCTGGATGTGAAACTTCCGCCCGCCGGCCTCGAAGTCGCCGGTGTGGTACCAGCGGTCCCCCTCGATCCGGTAGTTGAACACCAGGGACCGCCCCACCAGGGAGGCTATCGAGTGGTACTCGACGTTCTCGATGTACTTCCCGTCCTCGACCCGGTAGCTCCCGCCGCCCGCCCAGACCGAGCCGCCGGGCGTGGGGCCGCCGAACGCGAAGTGATCCGCGTCCAGGATCTTGGTGGACGGGGACGCGGGCTCCTGGCCACCGCTGTCGATGAGCACCCAGGTGCCCTGGAGCGCTTTCGAGGATCCACCGCACCCGGCCACCGGAAGCATCAGGGCGAGAACGGCGAGGAGAACAAACAGTCGTTTCATCGGGTTTCCTCCTTTCGAGGCGAGTCGCTGTGCCGGCCGGGTTCAGGCATAGGCCGGGGACTTCGGACGACCCGCGAACCGCGCCCCCAGCAGCACGCCGAACGCCCCGATGAAGGGGTTGAGGAGCGCCAGCCAGTGGGGGGTCTGGGCCTTCGTCATCGCCTGCAGGTTCCCCACGTCCCCGGTGCGCGGACCGACCGCCGGCGGCTCGCCGAGCACGCTGGGAAGAACCAGGACGATCCCCAGCACCAGGACCAGGACGGCCAGGATGAGCGGGGCGAAGCCGCCTCGGGCCACCGCCGAGCACAACCAGCCACCCACGATCGCCGCCACCAGGCTGACCAGGAGCATGACCACGACCCAGACCAGGCTCACGTCGTAGCTCCCGGGTAGGAACGCGCGATCCGCCCCCATGGCCAGATAGGCCGCCGTGAACGCGACGAACATGCCCACGAACATGACCACGTAGCCGAGAACCACCGCGCCGATCGATCGCAACATGCCGGGTACCTCCCTCTTGGAACCGGAAGAGCGCTCCACCGCACTCTTCGCAAACAGCAACGCAATCAAATCATACACGATCCGACCCGGCGCGGCAGGGGGCGGGGGTTCGCGTCGCGGGTGGGGCGCCGGCGCAGGCCGCGCGGCTGCCGGCGGGTGACCGGGGGAGATCGACGGCGGCGCCGGGAAAGGCGACCGACCTAGCGCTGCGTCTTTGCCGACCGGGAGAGGATCTCCCGAAGCTCCGCCCCCACCCGGGCGGGGTCGGTCACCGGCGGGGACCGGAAGGTGTCGAAGCGGATGAAGAGCGCGGGGGTCGGAGCCGCCGGGAGCGAAAGCGCCTGGATCCGGCTCGTGTCGGCGGGAGGATCGAGGCCGAGCAGCACCTTCCGCGGCTCGAAGATGAAGAAGGCGGCCTGGCGGAGCGCGGTCGCGCCGGGATCGCGCGGCGGACCCGTCACCACCATCCGCACCGGGGGCGTGTCCATGGCCAGGGCGGCCAGGGCCGCGGCCGGGGCGGCCTCCGGGGACGCGAGGGCATCGTCCAGGACCGATTCGAGCGCCCGCTTCCCCCGGCCGGTGAAGAGCGGATCGCCGGTCAGCGCCCCCATCCGCCAGAGAGCCAGGGCGGCGCGCGCGTTCAGGAGCGGCACCACCGAGGGCGGACGGTCCACCCGATCGGTGGCGGGAACGTCGAAGCGCGTGGTCTTCTCGTCCCAGAACCGGCGGATGAGTCCCCGGGCGAGGTCCGCCGCGTCCGCGCGCAACGGTTCGAAGCCCGACGCCTCGACCGCCACCCCACACAGCCGGATCGCCTCGGTGTAGTCCGAAAGCGAGGCCTCGCTGGCCGCGCTCCCCCCGGGGAGCAGGGACAGGCCGCCGGCCTCCCGCCGGGTGCGCGCGTCGAAGAAGCCCTCGGCGGCCCGGAACGCGTTCACCAGGGCCACGGTGTCGCCGAGCGCCTGGGCCCGAAGGAAGAGGTCCTGAACGAACCCGGCATAGGTGTCGGTGGTGGCCCGCCCGGCCATCCGCATCAGCTCCCGCCGCGCCTCGAAGAGGCGCTCCCCTTCGGCCAGGGTCGGTCCTCCGGCCCGGGCGATGCGGTAGAACTCCTGGGGTGAAGCCAGGCTCGGGTTCTCGTCCCGCATGCGGCGGGCCAGGGCGAGCGCCCGGTCGAGGTCCTCCGGCTTCCGGTCTTCGGCGTAGACCCGGAGCAGCAGTTCCACCGCCTCGGGAGTCGGCGGGTACTCGGGATGGGACCGCAGGGCGGCCACCACCGCGGCGGCCGCCTTCTCGAGACGATCGCCCCCGGGGGGGACGAGGTCGGGATCGGGCCGCGGGGAGGCCCCGGCCGCCGTCACCCCGATCAGCCCCAGAAAGACCAAGGCCGGAGCGAGATATCTTGCTCCGGCCCCGGGCCCTCGACTCACTTCCCGCCCGCTCCGCTAGCTGGTGAGGCCCAGCAGAGCGCGAATGTCCTTCTCGTAGACCTGCTTGGGGACGAGCCCGACGTACTTCTTGTAGATCTTGCCGTCCTGACTGATCACGAACGCGGTGGGAATGCCCCGGATGCCGCCGAAGTCCTGGGTGATCTGGAGGTTCCCCATCACGATCGGATACGCGATCTGCTGCTGGCTGACGAAGGGACGCACCACCGCCGGTCCCTGCTGGTCCAGGGAGATGCCGATCACGGCCAGGCCCTGGTCCTTGTACTCCGCGTAGAGGTCCTTCAGGTGCGGAATGCTCATGCGGCACGGCCCGCACCAGGTGGCCCAGAAGTCGAGGAGCACCACCTGTCCCTTGAAGTCGGCCAGGGCGACCTGGTTCCCCTCCAGGTCGGTGAGCTGCCAGCCCGGCGCATCCTGGAGCTGGCTCGTGTCCACGGCGGGCTTGGTGTGCTTGCCGGTCGCCCCCGCGCGCTGGCGGGCCTCCGCCTCGGCCATCTCCCGGTCCGCCGATGCGGTCTTGATCGGGGAGGTTGCGGTCTCGGCCGGCGGCTTCGCGCTCGCCGGGCTCTCCTGGAGGGCGACTTCCTGGCCCTGTTCCTCGGGAGACTGGGCCTCGGCCGTGGCGGCCGGCCCCGGAGCGGGGGCGGTCTGGGTCTGGGCCACGGCGGCGCCGTCGTCCGAGCCGGCGGATTTCACCGCCCGCCCGTTCCCCCCCCCGTCGTTCGCGCACCCGGCGGCGCCGAGGACGAGGATCGCGGTCAGGAAAAGCTTTTGAAACATCGTTCCTCCGTTGTCTTGGGACCCGGGCCTGGACCGGGGGCCCGAATGCAGATCATACCATTCGTGTCGACTGTTTCGACCACGATGGGGGCCCGTCCTACCGGGATAGCCCCCTGGCTTCGTTGACCGCCCGGAGAACCTCGTCGGCGGTGTAGAAATCGCTCTTGAACACTTCCCGCCCGTCGGGGGCGTAGACCACGAGGAGCGGGATGGTCAACCGCCCCACCTCCTTGAGCTTGGCTTTCCCCACCGGGTTGTTGCCGGTGATGTCCACCTTGATCGGGACCACGTTCCCGTCCGAGAACAGGGATGTCACCTTGGAGCCGTTCAGCACCCCGTGCTCCAGGCTCTTGCAGTTCAGACACCACTCGGCGGTGAAGTCCATCACCACCACCTTGCCGTCCCGGATGGCCCGGTCGAACCGCTCGGGGGTGTAATGGACCCACGGAATCGGTCCCTCGTTGGTGAGACGGGCCGCGCCGAAGGCGGAGCCGGCCAGGAGCAGAACTCCCAGCCCGGCGAATCCGATGCGCGTCGCCGGCCCGGAGGCGATCCGGATCGTGCGAACGGCGAGCCACCCCCCGGCCGCGGCCACGAAGAACATGACCGCCCACCAGTAGAGGCGGCTGGGCGGATCGGGAGGGGTGTTCAGGATCGCGCTCAAACCCACCCCGACGAAGTACGCGGCCGCCGCCAGCATGAGGAGCCCCATCACCTGCTTGATGAGCTCGCTGGCCGGCCCGCTCCGGGGCATCCGCTTCACCAGGGCGGGGGAGGCCGAGAGCGCGAGGTAGGGCAAGGCCATCCCGGCGCCGATGAAGGCAAAGGTGACGAGGGTGGTCCCGGCGCTCTGGGTCGCCGCCCACGCCGCCGCCGCTCCCATGAAGGGGGCGGTGCAGGGCGTGGAGAGAACCGCGGTCATGATCCCGAAGCCGAAGGATCCGTGGACGCTCTCCTGTCCGGGGTTCATGGCGTAGATGAAGTTCGGGAGCCGGATCACGAACACGCCGGTCATGGCCACGGCCATGAAGGCGATGACCAGCCCGACCCCGATGGTGAACGCCGGATACTGGAAGAGCTGGTTGGTGGCGGTGAAGGAGCTCGCCGCGGCGATCAGTCCCCCCAGCCCCAGCCAGAAGGCCACGACCCCCAAGGACATGGCGATGCCCAGGGCGAGCATGCGGCCGCGGCTCCCGGCCACGTTGGAGAGGCTGATGATCTTGATGGGGATGACCGGCAAGACGCAGGGGGTGAAGTTCAGGAGCATCCCCCCCACCAGGGCCACCAGCAACAGCAGCAGGAACCCCAGGCCCGAGCCCGCGTTGACCGAGAAGCTCCACCCGAAGAGATCGAACTTCACCGGCCCCCCGTCGCCGGAGGGCGCTTCGCTGTACCCGGCGAACAGCGCCTGGTTGGCCGGATGCACGGGAACATCGTCGCCGGCCACGAACAGGGTGTCGTCGAAGGTCTCGGTGCGGGGGGGGAGGCACACGGTGGCGTCGCAGGCCTGGTACTCGACTTCGAGGCTCACGTGGAGAGGTCCGGGGCGCGCGCTCTCCGCCACCTTCATCGGGAGGTAGAAGATCTGCCGCCCGCTGAACGCGTGGAGGTCCCCGTCGGCGTACTCCACGTGCACCAGCTCCGGCTCGGGGAACCGCACCGTCTCGAGGCTCAAGGCGTCGGAGGCGCCGGTGATCCGGACGCTGGTGGCGTACGGCGCGAAATCGCCCACCGGCACGACCTGAGCCGCGTCGGGGTTGATGTGATAGCCGGGTTCCATGTCCACCACGACGGCCAGGACCGGGCGGCTTCCGGGCGCCGCGCCGTCGACCGACCACGCGGTCCAGACCTGGACCGGCGGCGCCGAGGAGATGTCGCCCCCACCCGGGAGCGAACCGTCCTGGGGAAGGATCGCGAGCGCGGCGGGGACCGCGCCCAGGAGACCCAGGATCACCACCGCGAGGGCCACGCGCATCCTGGCGCGGGTCCGCTTCCTCTCTACCCTGGATTGCATGGCTACGGTGTTCGCCCTTCCTGGTGGAATGCCGGGCGGATGACGCGGCGACCGACCGCCCCGGTTCCCGGCGTTCCCTGGGAGGACGCGCCGCCCGGAAAAAGGTGACAGCCGGCCCGGTCGCGGCCCGGAAACGACGGCGGCGGGCCCGAAAGCGCCGCCTCGCGGCCCATCCTCGACCGCCCTTCGCGTGAACCCGATCCGGAGGAGACCGGTTCCTGGACGGGCTGATATCTTATACTCCGAACCGGGTCCCGGATTCCGGAAAGTTCGCTCAATCAGCCTGGAGTCAACGTGTTAGACGGGGAGAAAGGGTCACCCCATCCCATGAAAAAACTCTCTCACCTGGATCCCCAGGGCAAAGCCCGCATGGTGGACGTGGGACCCAAGCCGGTCACCGCCCGGCGCGCGGTGGCCTCGGGTCTGGTGGCCATGAACGCCGAGACCCTCGCCCTGATCGCCGAGGGCCGCATCCCCAAGGGAGACGCCCTCGCGGTGGCCCGCATCGCCGGGATCCAGGGAGCCAAGCAGACCGCCGCCCTCATCCCCCTCTGCCACCCCCTCCCCCTCGACCAGGTCCGGGTGGAGGCGCGCCCCGAGCCCCGGGGGGTCCGGATCTTCGCCGAGGCCCGAACCCAGGCCCGGACCGGGGTCGAGATGGAGGCCCTGACCGCGGTGGCGGTGGCCGGGCTGGCGCTCATCGACATGGTGAAGGGGGTGGACCGGGGAACGACCCTGGACGAGGTGCGGCTCGAGCTCAAGGAGGGGGGAAAGAGCGGCCGCTGGTCGCGCGAGGGGTACGACGACGTGTTCGCCGAGGCCTCGGACGGGGACGCCGGACGATGAGCGCTCCCGATCCGCCGTCCCCCACCCGCGCCGCCGTCATCACCGTCTCCGACCGCGTGGCCGCGGGGAGCCACCGGGACGAGAGCGGCCCCGAGGCGGAGCGGATCCTCCGGTCCTGGGGCGCGGACGTGGTCGAGCGCGCGGCGCTCCCCGACGAAGCGGACCGGGTGGCCGAGACCCTGCGCCGGCTCGCCGACCGGGACGGGGTGGAGCTGGTGATCACCACCGGAGGGACCGGGTTCGCCCCCCGGGACGTGACGCCGGAGGCCACCCGATCGGTGATCGAGCGCGAAGCCCCCGGCCTGGCCGAACTCCTCCGCCGGGACACCGCGGCCCGCACTCCCTTCGCCGCTCTGAGCCGAGGGGTGGCGGGCATCCGCGGAGCCACCCTGATCGTGAACCTGCCCGGAAGCCCCAAGGCGGTGGCCGAGTGCCTGGAGGCGCTGAAGCCGGTGCTCCCTCACGCGCTCCGGCTCCTTCGGGGGGAGAAGGCCGGCCACCCGGGGTGGCCCGGCGCGGCCGAACCCGCCGATTCCTGAGACCCTCCGGACCCGGAGGCCGGGAGAGGCACGGAGAGGAAGCTCATGAGCCGACATCTGGACTGGAAGGAAGCGCGGGCGCGGGTGGTGGACGGGGTGAGCCCGCTCCCCCCGGTCGCGGTCCCCACCGCCAACTCCCGCGGCCTCGCCCTGGCCGCGGCGATCCGCGCCCCCGAGTCGATGCCCCCCTTCGACAACTCGGGGATGGACGGGTTCGCGGTGCGGGGGGAGGACGTCGCCGAGGCCTCGGAGTCCGCCCCGCGGCGGTTGGAGGTGCTGGGGAGCCTGCCCGCCGGATCCGCGGAGCGATTCCGGGTGGGGCCCGGCCAGGCGGTTCGCATCATGACCGGCGCGCCGCTCCCCGAGGGCGCCGACGCGGTGGTGCCGGTGGAGGCCACCAACTTCTGGGACGAGGCGGCGGAGCGGGGGCGCCTCCCCTCCGGCCCCGACGAGGCGAAAGCGGTGCTGGTGCGCGCCCCGGTCCGTCCCGGAGGAAACGTGCGCCGCGCCGGGGAGAGCGTACGGGCCGGAGAGGCGTTTCTCGAGCCGGGGCAGCGGCTGGGAGGGCCGGAGATCGCGCTCCTCCTCTCGGTGGGGGTGCGCGAGGTCCGGGTTCACCCCCGTCCGGTGGTGGGGGTGCTCTCGACCGGCGACGAGCTGGTTCCCCCCGAGGCCGATCCCGCCCCGGGACAGATCCGCGACTCAAACCGGGTGGGGATCCTGGGCGCGCTCGCCGACCACGGCTTCCCCACCGTGGATCTGGGGCTGGTCGGGGACGACGAGGAGGAGCTCACCCGGGCGATCCTCGGGGGCGCGGAGCGCGTGGACTTTCTTCTCACCACCGGCGGGGTGAGCGTGGGCGACTACGACCTCACCCGGCGGGTCCTGGACCGGGTGGGAGACGTCGAGGCCTACCGGGTGGCGGTGAAGCCGGGCAAACCCCAGCTCTTCGGCCGGGTGGGACCGACCCCGGTCTTCGGCCTCCCCGGAAACCCGGTCTCCTCCCTGGTGGTGCTCGATCAGTTCGTGCTGCCGGGGCTCAGGAAGCTGGCCGGGAGGGCGGATCTCTACCGCCCGTTCTTCACCGCCCGCCTCTCCGAGGCGATCAAGCGGCGCCCGGGGCGGACCGAGTTCCTGCGGGTCCGCCTGGAGACCGAGAACGGGGACTGGTTTGCGGGCAGCACGGGACCCCAGGGTTCAGGTATCCTCACCTCGATGACCCGGGCCAACGGCTATGCGCTCCTTCCCCCCGAGGCGGAAGCGCTTCCCGCGGGAACCCGGGTTCTCTGTCAGCTCATGTCCCGGGACTAGCCGGCAACCGGACCTTCCGGGAGCACCCGTTCCCGACCGGCTGATCGCTCCCCCCCGTGGTATAGGGAGACCTGACCGTGAAGCTCACACGACCGGCGGCCCTGGCCTCGTCCCTGATTCTCCTGCTCCTGGGAGGCGCGGGATCGCCTCCCACCACCCTTTCCCCCTACGTGCGGATGGCGGAACGGAATCTGGCCGAGATCCAGGCCGCGCGTCCCGGCGCCGCCACCGCCCTGTCCCCGCTCTTCCGTTCAGCGGTGGTGAACCCCCCGGCTCCCGGCGCGGCCGCCCCCGCGATCCCGGAGGTGGAACCGGAGCTCCGGCTGCTGGTCACCACCGACCGGGCCTCGGAGCTCGAGGCGGCGGGATTCACCGTGGGCACGGTGGCCGGGGACGTGGCCACCGTCACCGCCCCCCTCTCCCGGATCGACGAGCTGGGGAGGCTCGCCGGGGTCCGACGGGTGGAGCTGGGGCTGCCGTTGAAGCCGCTCCTGAACGTGAGCGCGGCGGAGATCCGGGCGGTCCAGGCCCACGGGAGCGCCAAGCCCCCCTATCCGGCCGGGGGGGCCACCGGGAAGGGCGTGGTGATCGGGATCATCGACACCGGGATCGACCTCACCCACGCCGACTTCCGGAACGACGACGGGACCACCCGGGTCAAGGCGCTGTGGGACCAGAACGACTCCGGCGGCCCCCGGCCCGACGGCTACAACTACGGGACGGAGTGGTCGGCGGACGCGATCGACGCCGGCCCCACCCGGGAGACGGACGAGGCGGGACACGGCACCCACGTGGCGGGCATCGCGGCGGGAAACGGTCGCGCCTCGAACAGCGTGGCCACCCGCTACACCTACGTGGGGATCGCCCCGGAGGCGGACATCCTGGTGGTCGACACCCGCTTCGACACCCCCTCGGTGGTGGACGCCGCCAACTGGATCTTCAACCGGGCCGCCGCGATGGGCAAGCCGGCGGTGATCAACCTTTCCCTGGGCGCCCAATACGGCGGCCATGACGGGACCTACGACCTGGATCGCGCCCTGGCCGCGCTCTCCGGACCGGGAAGAATCGTGGTGGCCGCGGCCGGAAACGAGGGGGGCACCGGCATCCACGCCAAGGCCACCATCCCGGCGGGAGGCACCGTCCAGGTCCCCTTCCAGATCGGGATCTACACCCCCCAGCCCAGCGCCAACGACGACCAGGTCTATACCGAGGCCTGGTTCCCCACCGCCAACCTGACCTTCAAGGTAATCAGCCCGCGCAACCACACGGTGGGGCCGGTGGGGCCCAACGGCGGGGCCGGGCTGAACACCGAGGACGGATTGATCTACGTGGAACAGGGGACCTCGGCCGAGTCCCCCACCGGTTACTGCTACATGGACATCCGGGACCAGTCGGCGGGGAGTCCGCCGCGATCCGGCACCTGGACGGCGGAGGTCAAGAACAACGGATCCACGGCGGTCACGGTGGACTTCTGGATCCCCTACACCACCCTGGACTACTCCGCCGGACAGACCGCGGCCTGGACCACCTACGGGGACAACACCACCCTGGTCGGTTCGCCGGCCAGCTCGGATTCGGTGATCGCGGTGGGGGCCTACGTCACCAAGATCCAGTGGAACGCCCTGGACGGCCATACCTACACCTACACCTCCCCGCCCGCGCTGGGGAGCGCTCCGTCCTGGAGCAGCCCCGGCCCGCGGCGGGACGGGGTGCTGAAGCCCGAGATCGCCGCGCCGGGCATGGGCATCGTCTCGGCCCGATCCGCCACCGGTTCCGGAGACTTCGCCCAACCCGTGCTCATCGCTCCCGACGGCGTGCACGTGATCAGCCAGGGGACGAGCCAGGCCGCGCCCCACGTGACCGGGGTCGTGGCCCTCATCCTCCAGAAGCATCCCACCGACGCCCGTCGCGAGATCCTGGGCCGGCTCGAGCACTCCGCCCGCGCCGACGCCCTGACCGGCAGCGTGCCCAACACGCTCTTCGGTTACGGCAAGCTGGACGCCAAGAACGCCCTGGACGCCCCGGTGCCGGTGCAGCTGGCCGCCCTGGAGGCGACGTGGTCGGGCGCACTCCCGGTCATCCGCTGGACGCTGGCCGAGGCGGACCCGAACGCCCGCTTCGTGGTGGAGCGGGGGCCGGGGGAACTCGGACCCTTCACGGGGGTGAGCGAACCCGACCAGATCGTCACCGAGGGGGAATCGACGTTCAGCTGGACCGATCCCGACCCGGACGTCGCGGAATCCTGGTATCGGGTGGCCGCCACCGGAAGCGACGGCAAGACCGACACCTACGGCCCGATCCGGCTCCAGCCTCTGTCCACGCGCACCGTTCTCTGGCAGAATGCCCCGAACCCCTTCGGGAGCTCGACCACCCTGGCGTTCTCCCTGGAGCGGGGCCAGACCGCCACGATGGAGGTCCTCGACCTGAACGGGAGGCGGGTGGCGGTGGCCGCCTCGGGATTCCTCTCCCAGGGACGTCACGAGGTGACCTGGAACGGAACCGACATGAATCACCGGCCGGTGGCCGCGGGCATCTATTTCTACCGGCTGATCACCGAGGATGCGACGTTCACCCGCCGGATGGTGCTGACGCACTGAGAACGGCCCACGTGAGGTCGGGATAAGGACCACCAACGGATTTGGACGCCTCGACTCCGGCCTGGGTCATCGCCTTTCTCGGCTTCTACTTCGCGATCGCCCTGGTTCTGTTCGCCTACGGCATGCACGCCTATCTCATGGCCTGGCTCTACCGCCGCTCGCGCCGGCCCGTGTCGGCGCCGCCCGCGCAACCGGATCTCCCCGCGGTCACGGTCCAACTCCCCATCTACAACGAACGATACGTGGTGGATCGCCTGCTCGACGCGGTGGCGGCGATGGACTATCCCCGGGAGAAACTCCAGGTCCAGATCCTGGACGATTCGACCGACGACACGGTGGAGCGGGTCGCGGAGCTGGTCCGGATCCGGAGGGAGCAGGGCCTCGACGTCGTCCATCGGCACCGATCGGTGCGGACGGGGTACAAGGGCGGGGCGCTTCGCGAGGGCCTGGCCGAGGCCAAGGGTGAGCTGGTGGCGGTGTTCGACGCCGATTTCGTTCCCCCGCCGGACTTCCTGGCCGGATGCGTCCCCTGGTTCGGCGATCCCGGCCTGGGCATGGTCCAGACCCGCTGGACCCACCTGAACGAAGCCTATTCGATTCTCACCCGGGCCCAGGCCGTCGCCCTGGACGGCCACTTCCTGATCGAACACACGGTGCGGAACCGGAACGGGGCCTTCATCAACTTCAACGGCACCGGGGGGGTGTGGCGGAAGCAGGCGATCCTCGACGCCGGCAACTGGCAGGACGACACGCTGACCGAGGACCTCGATCTGTCCTACCGGGCCCAGCTCGCCGGATGGCGGTTCCTGTTCCTTCCCGAGGTGCTCTGTCCGGCCGAGCTTCCCGCCGAGGTGAACGGGCTCAAGGGGCAGCAGTTCCGCTGGGCCAAGGGTTCGGTGCAAAGCGCGCGAAAGCTCCTGGGTAGGATCATGCGCGCGCCCCTCCCCCACTTCACCCGTTTCCAGGCCTTCATCCATCTCACCAGCCACTTCGTCTATCCCCTGCTCCTTCTCCTGGGGCTCTCCGGGCTCCCCGCGCTCATGATTCTCGACCGGCATCCCGAGACCGGGTGGGCCTTCAGGTGGGCGACGGCGCTGGTGATCGCCTCCTTCGGACATCCCTGGCTCTATTTCGTGGCCGAGCGCGCGCGGGGAAAGTCCTGGGGAGAGAGCCTGGCCATGCTGCCGGTGGTGGTGGCGGGGAACATGGGGATCGCCATCAACAACACCCGGGCCCTGGTCGAGGCCCTGATCGGCCGGCCGAGCGCATTCAACCGCACCCCCAAGTACGCGCTCCGTACCCGTTCCGATCACTGGCGCGGCAAGCGCTATCGCGTGGCGGCGACCGCCTGGCCCTGGGTCGAGCTGAGCCTCGCCGCCTACGCCCTGGCCACGGTGACCTACGCCCTGGCTCACGCGCATTACCTGGCGGTGCCGTTTCTCTTCCTCTACGTGGTCGGCGCGGGCTACATCGGAGGGATATCCATCCTGAACGGCTGGCGGACCGGGTGGGAGGCGCGCCGCGCCCGCCGTTTCCACCCCTTGACCGGGGCCGCGGCCCCTGGGAGTACACCATGAAACTCGATGGACAGGAACTTCACCTGATCGTGAATCACGTGCCGGTGATCGGCGCGCTCTGGGTCCTTCTCCTCGGGCTCGCCGCCTGGTTCAAGCCCACCCCGACACTCACCCGGACCGCGCTCCTCTTCACCGTGCTCCTCGGCATCTCCGTCGTACCGGCGTTTCTCACCGGCGACGGGGCGGAGAACGTGGTGGAGCACCTTCCCGGGGTCTCCGAAACCGCCATCGGCCGGCACGAGGAGATGGCGGACAAGGCCCTGTGGGTCACGGTCGCCGCCGGGGTGATCGCCCTGGTCACCCTGGGGCTCCGCGCGCGACGACCCCCGACGCGGCGCGCCATCCTTCCCACCCTCATCGTGCTCGCGGTGGCGGCGGGAGTCCTGGCCTGGACCGCGCATCTCGGCGGGATGATCCACCGGCCCGAGCTGCGCCCGGCCGCCGGTGCCGCCTCGCCCGAGGCCGGGGCAGAGGACGGGGGAAGCTAGCGATGCCCGATCCGGCCCATCCGGTCATCGTCCTTCACGCCCGGAACGAGTTCGAAGCCCAGATGGCTCGGGACGTCCTGGAGTCGGCGATGATCCCCGTCCTTCATCTTCCGAGCCTTTCCACCGGCATCTTCGGCGTCCCGCAAACCACGCGGATCGCCGTTCCCGAGGACTACGTGGACGACGCGCTCGAGGCCCTGGGTGAGGCCGGCCTGAGCCCGAAGGTGGAGGAGGCCCCCCGGGGGCTCGCCGCCTTCCGGGACACCGTCAACGACCGGTTCCCGGTGGGCCGGGGGCCGGCTTCCCCGCGGGAGAGCGTTCTCAGCCGGGTGATCATCGCGGTGGCGGTGGCGGTGCTGGCGATCGCGGTCTACGCCGCCCTGCGCGGTCGGTAACCCTTGTAATTACTACCAGTTAAGATTCGGTGGATTTTTCCCGCCGGATTTGTCTACAGCTGTAGTAGTATCCGGACACGGACCGTGCGGCCCGTCCCCTCATCCGAAATCACCTGCCGATCCGAGCAGGAGGACACCATGCGATCCACCATCCGACTCAAGCTGGTCGTGGGAGCCGTGCTGGCCGTGGCCGGGCTCCTCGTTGCCTACCCCTATCTCCGGAGCGAGCTCTTCCCCTCGTCCGCCGAGGCCTCGGACCGGAACCCGGCATGGCTCGGGGTGAACCTCCAGGACCTGACCCCCCAGCTGCGAGACGCGCTCCACGTCGACCGCCGGGTGCGGGGAGCGCTGGTGACCAGCGTGACCGCGGGAAGCCCGGCCGACCGGGCCGGCCTCCGGAGCGAGGACGTGATCACCGAACTCGACGGCCGCCGGGTGGAATCGGTGAACGACGTGATCTCGGCGGTGCGTGCGCTGGCGCCCGGAGAGAAGGCGCTGGTGGTGGTGAACCGGAACGGCTCGAGTCGCGGCCTCTCCGTCGAACTCGCCGGCCGGGGCGCGCGGTGGATGGAATCGGGGGATGAACCGCGCGGCGCGGACCGCGAGGTTCGCCGCTACTTCTCCGGGGACGACGCCAAGGGCGGGGACTGGAAGAAACCGCGGGTCTACTTCGAACGCGCCCCCCGCGCGGACGATCCCGAGTCCGGCGACCGCGAAGACGAGGACGCGCCGGAAGCCCCGTCCTATCGAGGACATGTGCGGGGAGACCGCGAGGCTCCCGGGATCGTCTGGCACGACAAGGACGGGGGGGACCACGTGTTGCGGTTCCAAGGCAAGGACGGGGGACACCGGGTGATCGTGCTCGGCGACGACGATGACGACGCGCCGGAGCCACCCGAG